>CAZYPA010000054.1:0-2291 GCA_964649175.1 uncultured Leptospirales bacterium
CCTGCTGGAATTACTATTTCAACAGATTCACCAGGAGTTTTATTCATCAATGCAGCTCCAATAGGTGAAGAAGGAGAAATTTTACCTTCAGAGGGATTAACCTCATTGGATGATACAAACTGGAAAACAATTTCCTCCTCTTCAATCTCATCATAAACAGTAGCAATAGAGCCAAACCCTATTCTATCATCAGGAATATCAGATACATTTATATCATTGAGCCTGTTTAGCTGTTCAGTAAGCTGAGCTATTCTGGCCTGTACAAATGATTGTCTTTCACGTGCAGCCTGATACTCGGAATTTTCTTTAAGATCACCGTATTCACGGGCTTCAGCTATTCTCTTGGGAAGTTCAATTTTAAACTCATTTTTCAGTTTTTCCAGTTCATCCCTTATAACCTGTTTTTGAGCATCAATAGAACTAGTTGCAGTCATCTTTATCTCCTCTTATGTCATGGTTTTACCTCTCTTTCTTTTTCAGAAAGCTTGATAAGGAGCTTTACTTTTCTGTCTCCATCCCTTTTCAGGGTAAAACCATTTTCTTTTAATGTTTTTTCAATTTTGTAAGTCATTAAATCTGTAATTTTTTTTGTCATGGCTGTTCATCCTTGAACATAGATATTGTGCTGACAGTCCCATCAGCATAAAACAAAGAACCTATAAATACTGTTTCGGTAATTAAGGGCTGCTTACTAACCCCTTTTTATTATTTTAATAGCTCTGGGTTGAAAAATTGAGCTGTCTTTAGCAACAAGTGAAAAAATTTTTATAGCGACAAAAGACAAAATGAAAAATAGAACCCCAAGTATAGCAGATGCCCCATCTTTATCAAGCATTAAATATTCATTAAACCTATGCCCAACATAAAGCCCTATAAAAAGAAAAACCACAGGAACAATATAAATCACCAGAGAAGCAGTAACAACACCTGAACTATCAACATAAAAAAGAACAGTATCACCCTTTTTAGCGTTTATGGAATTTTCCATTGTAATGCTGCGCACCTTCCCATCTGCACTCATAAGACATCCTTCTCTAGCTGAGCAGGAAACACACATATCAATAGGGCTGCACTCCAAAACCATTTTGCTCCCTATAATATCAACAACAACACCCTGGTCCCCTTCTATTTCAATTTCCGGAGTTTTCAAGAATAATCACCTCGCCATAGGATTTCAGCTTTTCAGCAATTTTTATATCGCCCACAACAACAGTAATAAGACCTCTGTTAAAAAGCTGTGAAGCCTCTTTTAATATATCCTCTGATTTAACACTGTTTATTCTCTGCGAATAATCTCTATAATAATTTTTATCCAGCCTGTTATAATCAATATCCAGATAATTGGAGAGTATATCAGAAATCTTTTCAAACTTAAAAATATAGCTTTTAATAATAGAATCCTTTGCCCATGACAGTTCTTTTTCAGGAACAGTCCTAACAGCCATTTCCTCAATATTCTCGCGCATAAGCTCAAACACAAGGGGAACATTTTCTATCCGTGTTTGTACAAAAGACATAAAAACACCAGTGCTGTACCTGCTTCGCACAAGAGAAAATACAGAATAGGCAAGCCCTCTTTTAACCCTGATTTCATTTGTAAGCCTGGAATTAAAAGAGCCTCCACCCAGAATATAATTCATAACATCCAGGCTGTAGTTTCCTTCATAGCTCATATTCGGGGCAGATGTCCCCATGACTACTGTAGCCTGCTCAAGATCCATGGGAATCAGAAAAATTTTTCCTTTATTCTCCAAAAGAGATTTTTGCACACAATCCCCATCTGTGCTGTAATAAATTCTTTCCCCCTTGCCTATGGAACCAAAATATTTTTCTGCAGATTTAAAAAATTCATCAGCAGCAATAGAAGAAGAAACAGCAACACTTACATTTCCACCTTTAAAGTACTCTTTCCAAAGAGCTTCCAACTCAGATAAAGATATGGAATCTATTGTTTTTTCAGAAGGAACATTCCCGTATCCTGAACCGCAAAAGATTAATTCCCGCAGTTTCTCAAATGCCATATCAGCAGGATTGTCCCTCCCTCTTTTGATCTTTTCCAGAACAAGTCCCTTTGCAGAAACAAGGCTCGTCTCATTAAATTCAGGATTAAGCATAATATCAGAAATAATGTCATAGGCTAAATCTATATGCCTGGTTAACACCTTGATTTCAATCACAACATTTTCCCAGCCAGGAATAAAGTTTATTTCCCCGCCAACTGCCTCAAGAGCGCTGTACATTTTATTCCCCGGATATTTTTTTGTACCACCTATGGAAAGGGTTCTTGCAAG
>CAZYPA010000054.1:2391-14746 GCA_964649175.1 uncultured Leptospirales bacterium
TGTTTTTTTCAGTCATGTAGGTGTCAATCGCATTTTTCACATCTTCAACACTCACTCTGTTTAAATCCGTAATGTAGCGGGAAACATAAGCCCAGTCCTTTAAAATAGTCTGATAATAGCTCAAATTTTGAGCAATTGATTCATTGCTATCCATCATAAACATGAAGGACGACTCAGCAATACTCTTAACCCTGTCTAATTCCCCATCTGATATATTTTCCCTAAAGAGATTTATCTCTTTTAAAATTTCTTTTTCAAGATCTTCCACTGAAACACCTGCAGCAGGAGCAGCATAAACAAGGAACATATTATCATAGCGTGCACCAGGTGCACCATTCCATGTATAAACAGCTGATGCTATTTTTTTATCAAGCACAAGAGACTTATAAAGCCTGGAGGATTTCCCATCACCCATGGCTGTTGAAATAACATCAAATGCCAAATCAGCAGGATCAGGTCCAGCCGGTTTTTTCCAGCCCAGAATAATAAAGGGCTGCGATCTGAAAAAAACCTCCACCCTCTTTTCACCAGTCTGCCCAGGCTCAATAATTTTCACCTCACCAGGCTCCACTCCTGTTTTTATATCATTAAAATATTTACTTACAATTCTGTATGTTTCATCAACATCCTGCTTGCCTACAATTGTTATTGTCATTCTTGAGGGTATGTAAAAGTCCTTATAAAATTTTCGGATATCGTGTATGGACATATATTTTATATTGGAAGCCCAGCCAATAACAGGATGCCTGTATGGGTGAGCAGAATATGCTGCTGCAAAAAAGGCTTCACTCAAAAGTCCATTGCCACTGGAATCTGTTCTCATCAACCTTTCTTCCATGATATTGTCTCTTTCCCTGTAATACTCTCTCAACACAGGATTCTTTAGCCTTTCTGATTCCACCTTTGCCCATGTTTCAATTTCTGTAGATGGAAGCTGAATATAGTATCCGGTCATATCCCTGGAGGTTGATGCATTAAGCCCAATTCCGCCTATTTCAGTATAAATTCTGTCATAGGGAGAACTAACTGTATAGGACTCGTGCTCTTTTTGAAGCATTTTAAGCTCCTTTTCCAATACAGGAATAGAAGGACTTTTTGGGTTTTCCATATTAAGCCTGTCCAGTGTTTCACCCACAGCCTCTATCCTGTTAAGCACCTTTTTTTCTTTTTCATAATCCTTTGTCCCTAAGGTTTCTGTGCCCTTAAAAAGCATATGCTCAAGAATATGGGCTGCTCCAATTGTATTATAGCTCTCATCAGAAGAACCTACACGAAAGGATATACGAAGAGACAGGGTGGGCGAATAACCCCTGTTCATCATAAGAAGGGTAATTCCATTGGGCAGTTTTTTCTCAACAACCCCTTTTTGAAAATAACTTCCAACATCAACCTTGTGTGGAGCAGAATCTCCCCATGCACCAAGGGAAACAATAAAAACCAGTGCAAAAATAATTATTCTCATTATACCTCATTAATAAATATCGTAGTAATCTTCAGCTTTTACTTTTTTCACTATCCCTGATTATCTCTTCTGCAAGAAGCTTTAATTTGGGGTGTACCTTAACTTCAACTTCCTCTGAATCTGTATGATCAGCAGCAGGCTCCCTGGAATCAACCGGATCACTCTTTAAAAGTTTTCCAAGTGCAAAGATCATTCTGTCAAAAATTTCATCAACCTTATCTTTACGATTAACCATTTTATAAAACTTTAAAGCAACAAGAGGAAGCTTCTTATCAAAAAAATAATAATCTGCAACCCTGGTTATACCATCCCTGTAACCGGTTTTTACAAAAATCGCAGCAGCACCTGTAATGTCACCTTTGTTAAAAAGTTCATTACCCTTGCGTATAAGACTTACCCTTTCCTCTTTATTCATAATTAAAAACCTCAGATATAAATAGGTATAAACATTTCAGTTTATGTTAAAAAAATAAAAGCCAGCCCCTATTAAAACAACATTTGCTAAAAATTTCAGGTTGAACAGGTTAAATCTTGACAACATTGTCATAGAGTAAAATAATTCTATTGACCCTGTAACGCTTATTGTTATTATTATCTGTTAATTTAGCCTTAAACTTAACGTTAATATGGTCTTTTATCAATCATAGATTGTTGATTAAGGGAGATGAATATGTACCCCATTCTTTTTGAATATAAATTAATAACAATAGGTTCATACGGACTTTTTCTTGGTATAGCTTTTTACCTGGGCTTTCTCCTGGCTGAACGTGAATTTAAAATAAAAGGGCTTGACCCTGATATTGCATACAAGCTCCTTATTGCAATTATACCAAGTGCAATTATTGGTGCGAAGCTTTTTCATATTATAGATAATTTTAACGAATTTCTCGCATCTCCTAAAGATATGATCCTATCAGGAGCAGGTTTATCTGTTTACGGAGGATTTTTACTTTCATTTATAGCTGCTTTAATAATTATTAAAAAAGAAAAACAGAGCGTACTTCAAATTTTTGATATAGCATCCCCTACAATGGCTTTAGGATATGGAATAGGACGCCTCGGATGTCACGCTTCAGGAGATGGCTGCTATGGAATAGTAAGTGATTCCATATTTGCAATGTCCTATCCAGGCGGCATAGTTCCTACAACAGCAGCAGTATACCCTACACCTTTATTTGAATCTGCACTTTCCTTTATATTCTTCTTTATATTGCTTCAGTTAAGAACAAAGGAAATAAAAACAGGTTCTCTCTTTTTTATCTATCTTGCCTTAAATGGAGCAGCCAGATTCCTTATTGAGTTTATAAGGCTTAACCCGGTTGTAAATTTAGGCCTTACACAGGCACAGTTTGTTGCTTTACTCTTCATTGCAACAGGTATAACAGGGCTTGTATTGCTCAACAGGCAGGTGCAAAAAAGGGAATGACCGATGATTAAGGGGATTCTCTACCTTGCTTTATCCGCCTTTTCTTTTGCCCTTGCCACTGTATTTGTAAAACTGGTAACATCTTCTACAGATATTCCAAGTATAGAAATATCTTTTTTTAGATTTTTATTCGGTTTTCTTGTAACCCTTTTTTATATTCTTCATAAAAAGAAAACAATAAAACCGGTAAAGTCCATTCATGTATATATGAGAGGAATTTTTAACACAATTGCTGTTATTCTTTTTTTTATTGGAGTTGAGTATTCTAACATAAGCAAGGCTAATCTTCTTAACATGACCTATCCGGTATTTGTATTTCTCCTGGCACCATTTCTTAACAATGAAAAAAGCTCCAAGCAGTATTTTGTTTACCTGTTGATGACAGGTGCAGGTATATATTTCACCATGATACCTGAAGGTGTAAATCTTAACAGGGAATTGTTAAACAGAGGGGATATTATTGCGCTTTTATCAGGAATTGTAACCGGATTTGCAATAACATCATTAAGGGAAGCGAAAAAATATAATCACAGCTATGTGATTGTTTTTTATGTTATGCTTATTGGTACAATAATAAACGGAATAATGATAATCCCCTATTTTGTTAAACCCCATGGAATTTTTATTCTTTATATATTTCTATGCGCACTAACCTCATATATCGGTCAATACTGCATTACTGAAGGTTATAAGTATATTGATGCAGCTCCAGGTTCTTTGATTTCAGCAACACGAATTATTTTTGCAATAGCACTTGGAAATATACTTTTTTCTGAACCGGTTACTCCACGAATTATCTTTGGTTCTTTGCTGGTTTTAATTTCTATTGCAGGCATAGGCGGTTTTTTTACATATATAAATGGGCAGATTAATACAAAAAAAACGGACGCATAAAGCGTCCGTTTTTCACAAATATATAATTCAAACTTTTTACTTTATATTATACTTCTTCTTGAATTTTTCCACTCTTCCTGCTGTATCCACAATCTTCTGCTTCTTTGTATAAAAAGGATGGCAGTTTGAGCAAACTTCAACCTTGAGATTTTTTACAACTGATTTTGTATGAATCTCATTCCCACAGGCACACTTTATCACTGTTTCAGAATAATCTGGATGAATTCCTGGTTTCATTTTAATGAATCTCCTTTTTCTTTATATTGCAATCTTAAATTGCAATCTTACAAAACGGCTTTTATGCCGTATTCATGGCTTTAAAAAACGCTTTGTTATTCCTTGTAGCTTTCATTTTTTCAACAAGGAGCTCCATTGCTTCTGTTGAGCTCATGGAAGCCAAAGCTTTTCTTAATACCCATAATTTACTTATCTCTTCTTCGTCAAGCAATAATTCTTCTTTTCTTGTACCTGATTTATTTATATCAATAGCAGGATAAATCCTTCTATCTGATAGTTTTCTGTCAAGATGAAGTTCACTATTTCCAGTACCCTTAAATTCTTCAAAGATAACCTCATCCATCCTGCTTCCTGTATCAATAAGGGCTGTAGCCAGTATTGTCAGGCTTCCTCCCTCTTCAATATTACGGGCAGCACCAAAAAATCTTTTTGGCTTATGCAAAGCATTGGAATCAACCCCACCAGAAAGAATCTTTCCACTTGTTGGCACAACCTGATTATAAGCCCTTGCAAGCCTTGTAATTGAATCAAGAAGAATAACAACATCCATCTTTCTTTCAACAAGACGCCTTGCCTTTTGTATAACCATTTCAGCAACCTGAACATGTCTTGTAGCCTGCTCATCAAAGGTTGATGAAACCACCTCTCCCTTTACAGATCTTTCCATATCTGTAACCTCTTCAGGCCTTTCATCAATAAGCAGTACTATAAGATATATTTCCGGATGATTAACTGTAATTGCATTTGCGATCTTCTGTAAAAGAACTGTTTTCCCTGTTCTTGGAGGAGCAACAATAAGAGCCCTTTGTCCCTTTCCAATTGGAGTCATGAGATTCATTATTCTCATTTCAACCTCTTCCCCAATGGACTCAAGATTTATCCTTTCTTCAGGATAAAGGGGTGTAAGATCATCAAAAAGAACCCTTCTGTTAAGATTTTCAGGATTCTCATAATTTATTGCTTCAATTCGCAAGAGTGCAAAAAATCTTTCATTATCCTTTGGAGGACGTATCTGACCTGCAATAGTATCTCCGGTTTTGAGACCAAAAAGCCTTATCTGGGATGGTGAAACATATATATCATCAGGACCAGGAAGATAGTTATAGTTTGGAGACCTTAAAAAACCATAGCCATCACTGAGAATTTCAAGAACCCCGCTTGCGAAAATAAGACCTTTTTGCTCTGTCTGTCCTTTTAAAATCTCAAAAATCAGATCCTGCTTTTTTAGGCCGGAAATCCGTTCTAGTCCCATATCTTTAGCTAAAGAATAAAGGGCATTGATAGTTTTTGATTTTAATTCCCCAAGATCCAGCTTATTGGCAGAATCTACATTTGAAGAATTGTCCCCTTTCCCATTGGAAGCCTGCTTTACTACAACAGAGCTGTCCTCAGAAATATCCACAGGACTGGTTTCGTTCGATTTAGACATAAATAATCCTTAAATTATATATTTTTTATTTCCAAGTAACTTATTTCAAGATTGAAAATGAAATTTTCAAATGCCTTTTTCTAAATAAATTCCTGATTCAGATGTTTTTTTATTTTATAATAAATCAAAAAAAGAGGCTCGGGGTGTGAAAAAGCCTAAGGCACTTGTCATTAAAAACAAAGTATTATCAAAAGTATTTTAGTCAAGAAAAATAGCAAAGAAAAAATAAAAAAACAACTTTATTTTACTACAATATGCTTATTTCAAATCAGTTTCCACATTAAGATTTTTAATTCTTTTTTTCAACTCCTGCTTTGTAATAGCAAGTATTTTTGCAGAATCAGCCAAAGAAGAGCTTCCCTGCAGGGTATCAACAATTATCTGTCGTTCATAAGCCTCAATTTTTTCCTGTAAAGATCCAGAGGAATCATTTATCTTTGTTTCCTTATTTTTATTGTCACAAAAAATAAGAAAACCCGACTTTCTCCCCTTGCTTATAAGAGGTATGCGCTCATATAAAATATCCATATCCTTATTATAAAAATGAATATCATCTCCATAGGTATGAGCAAGTAACTCATTGGCAAAAGGATCCATAATGCTTTTTTCTACAAATTCAACATCCAGTTCTTTTCCAAATTTTTCAGTATAATAATCATCAAAATAGCTGTTGTAAAAAATAGTTTTACCCTTTTCATTCACCGCATATAATCCCCTGGGAATATGCTCAAGAATAAGATATACCATCCAGTCAATGACCTGCTCCTCCTGCTGCATCTTAACCTCTTTTTCAGCAGAATAGCCCTTATTGGTTTCACATGCAGTAAAAAGCTGAAGCCTGGTCCAGGTACCCTGAACCTCACCAAAAATATTTATTACAACAAAATCCCTTATTTTTCCGTAGGGGAGCAGATCATCAAAATTCATCCGTCCTGCAAGCTGGGTTATAAACTCATCAATTTTTAATTTTTCAACACGTTCAATATCGCTCAGCTGGGAAATAATCAGCTCTTTTTTAAGCACACCAATGAGAATTCCCCGCTTTGAAATCACAGGTATTATAGGAACATCGTGAACATAAAAAAGGCGCACAACATCCTCAGGCCGCTTATCATGATGATCATAGGGATTTTCTTCAAATTCCTTTAAGTCATCAGTTACTGTTTTTTCATCTTCAGTCATTACAGTCCCAAAACATCAAACATATTATAAAACCCTGCGGGTTTATTATTCAGAAATTCCATTGCTGTTACAGCGCCCCTTGCAAAAGTGTCCCTGGTCGCAGCCCTGTGTGTAAGCTCAATACGTTCATCAGCACTGGTAAAAAAAACAGTGTGCTCCCCAACAATACTACCTCCGCGCATAGCATGAACCCCTATTTCACAGGGACCTCTTTCACCAACGATCCCTTCTCTGCCGTGAACTTCTTTTGCATTGGCAAGGCCTGGCATATTTTTTTTCACAACCTCTATAAGTTTTCGCGCAGTTCCTGAAGGCGAATCCTTTTTGAACTTGTGGTGAGCCTCAAATATTTCAACATCATAATCCATATTAAGAGATGATGATGCTATTTCAGTAAGTTTAAAAAGAAGATTAACAGCCAAAGACATATTGGGAGAAAAAAGAATAGGCATATTTGCTGATGCTTTTTTAAGGCTTTCAATTTCAGGTTCAGTAAAGCCTGTTGTACCTATTACAAGGGGAATACCCAGGGGAGCCATTATTTTAATAAGTTCAAATGTGGCCGATGGTGATGAGAAATCAATTATTCCCTCGGTTTTTTTTATATCATCTGAATTTATAGATGATATAGTGCAATGCTCAATTCCTGATTTTACAATATCCGCAGTACTCTTTGAAATAAATGGAGAACCAGGCGCATCAAATGCAGCAGCAGGGATATGTCCCTTTTCAAACATTATATTTAAAATCGCAGCTCCCATACGGCCGCCTGCACCGCAAACACCTATTTTCATTTTAACTTCACCCCATAGTCTATGAGCCTTTGCTTTAAAATCTCCCTGTTGCTGTCACTTATTTTTGTAAGAGGAAGACGCAAATCTCCAGAGCAAAGCCCTGTCATTTCCATAGCAGCCTTAACAGGGATTGGATTTGTTTCAAGAAACATGGCTCTGCATAAAGGCAAAAGCCTGTAAAAAAGTTCCCTGGACTTATCAATTTCACCATTATTAAAAAGCGTAATAACACTTTTCATATCAGCTGGAAGCAGATTAGAAAGCACGGATATAACCCCCTGTCCCCCTACTGAAAGGAGCGGAAGCAGCAGATTATCATCACCAGAAAGCACAGTAAGCCTGGTGCCACAAAGCTCTATGAGCCTCATCATCTGCGCCACATCCCCTGAGGCTTCTTTCATTGCAACAATATTCTCAGTTCTATCAAGAAGCTCCTTAACACTTTCAGGTAGAAAATTCACGCCTGACCTTCCTGGAATATTATAAAGAATGATGGGAATTTTACATTCCTGTCCTATACTTTCATAATGAGCAATAAGACCTTTTTGTGTAGGCTTATTATAATAGGGATTAACAGAAAGAACAGCATCAACTCCTGCATCAATAGCTCCCTTGGTAAGCCATATTGCCTCTTTGGTTGAATTTGCCCCTGTTCCTGCTATTACCTTTATTCTGCCATTAACAATTTTAACAACACGCTTAATAAAAAGCTCATGTTCTTCAAAAGAAAGGGTTGGAGATTCTCCTGTTGTTCCCATTGGCACAACCCCATCAACCCCGCCCTGAATCTGATTTTCAATATGGGTCTCAAGAGCATCCCAGTCCACTACGTCATCACGGAATGGAGTAATCAATGCTGTATATACACCTTTAAACATTTTGCCCACCTGTAATAAATTTAGCTTTAAAACAATGCTTCATATCAACTGTTACCCCAAGGGTTTTACAACTTCATGCAGCTTTTCTTTAAAAAAAACAGGATCGTATTTCTCATCAGGGAAGTCATCCTCAAAAAGATAAAGAGCCAAAACCCTTGTTGAAAGAAGAAGATCCTCATCTGCCTTGTAAACATAAACCTTAATCCAGCTCCCCCCTGCTGTAATAAGTATACGCACCCTCTCACCTTTTTTTATTAAATAATCCCCTGTTTTTGCATCCTGGAGAAGAATATAATCAATAAACTGATCCCCTGCACGTTCATAGGAGTGAAGCTTTTCAGCTTCCTTATCCTTAATCAAGGTTGAGCACGCAAGAGCAAAACAAAATAGAAAAGAGGCAAGTAATAGAGGTTTGAATTTTTTCATTATACCATCTTCTTCAATAGTTTTTCTGAATTTATCATTATTTTTCATATTTAAAAACAATGCAACTGAGAAAAATGTCAAGGAATTATTATTTCATAAAATATAAGAAAATAGGGGGGAAACCTTTAAAACCGATAACAAAAATAATAAAACAGATATTAAACAAAAAGCACCATGTACCTGAATAAAGGAACATGGCGCTCAGATTATTCATACATAAAAATTACAATTACATTCAGATTTTTAACATATCAATGAATGCAATAGTAAGTTATTAAATTCCCATAGCCTTTTTAACCTGGGCAATAAGAGTATCAGGATCAACAGGCTTTTGAAAAACCCCATTAAATCCCAATTCTGAAATACTGATATTCCCTGCTGTAGCATTACCTACGCTGCTAAGAAGATAAACCGGAACCTTTGTGTCCTCTTTTCTGATCATTTCAGCAACTTTAATTCCTGCATCAACCCTTTCCATCATCATGTCACAAAGAACAAGATCAGGGCTAATTGACTTAAATTTCTCAAAACCATCTTTACCGTCAAGAGCTGTAGTAATACTGAACCCTTCGGAGCTTAAAATAGCACTGACAGACTCCAGAATATCCGGATCGTCATCTATTACAAGTATCTTTTTGTCAGACATTTTTTTCTCCTTACAACTTATGTTAAAATTATTTTTTTTAACGCAAAAGTTTACAAAAAACATCTGCGCCAGTTAAAACGCAACTTGATAATGATTAAAATTCACAAATTTTATATATTAAATTTTAATATGATTTAGAGATACTCCTGTCAATAATTATTTTGCCTTTCTGAAAATTATTTAATTATATTCTAAAAAAACTAGTTAAAAAAATCCATTACTTTATTCTGAATTACTGATTTTTTCCTGAATAAGTTTTTCCAGCTTCTGATAGGCAGGCCCTTCTTCCCTCCATACATAGCAGGTGTTTTTAAGGCTATAGCCCATTTGGCCAGAAGCCCTCCTGGAAACCTCTGCGCCCTTTTTTTCTCTAAACCTGGAAGCCCAAAATCCCTGCATAACAGCTGGAGCCATTGTAATTATAAGATGAAGAAGATGAGTGCAGCCCTTTTCATCACCTGCTAATTCTCTTACCCTTGATGAAAATCCTCTGGTAACTGCCATGCCCTTTAATGGAGCCAGGCATTGTTCAATCTCTTTGCACTCAAACCTTGGAACCTTGTCCATGGTCACCTCTATTTCTTCAATTACCAAAGAAGGGACCCTTAACAAAAGAAGTATTGTAAGACCATGAAGAAGTCCAGCTTCAACTTTTTCTCCTGTAAACTTGTAGTAATCCACATGCCTTGTTTCCTTGAGCTTCCCTGCGCAGAGTATATGCTCTTCATCAACATAATAGGTTGTTGTTTCTATTATACGATCATGTACAATATCTTTTGCCAGATCCATTAAAGTGCTCATTTTATCCCCTTTAGCAAAACAGAGTTTAAAGGCTGGTAAAAAAGCTCATCGCAACTTTCCTCCACCCTGCACCTTTCCTTATTGCTATTGATATATGAATATTTCAAAACATCTGAAATCTCGCTTTCTGCTGAAAAAGAAATTAATCCATATCTTTCCAAAGATTTAAAAAATGCCCTCATAACACCAAAGCTCATCTTTTGTATAAAGGAGTCCTCATGATGTTCATGGTCGTAAAGACCCAGATTAACATCAGCAGCAGTCCATCTGCCCATAAGAGCATCAATAAGAATCCCGGTTTCAACTCCATAGCGCTGCCAAAAAGAAACAGAATTAAAAAACCTGAGAGTACCTGCAGCTTCACCTGAAAGAGGATAGGAGAAATCAGAAAGCCTTTTTAAAGCATCATGGCTGATAATTGAAAAAAGCGGCTGAGCAGCAAATTTTTTCACACGCCCTGTTTTGCGCCAGAATCCTGCTTTTGCAAAATCCGCGCCTTTAAGAACTGCTCCTGCAAGAGCTGTAACAAAGTGTGCGCCAAAATATTCTGGAACAACATCTGCATCAAGAAAAATCACAACTACCTTTTCAGGGTCTTCATCTGCCTCATCAATATTAATCCTGTAAAGGGTACGTCTCATATCAGCGCCCTTGCCCGGCTCTGACCCCATATCAGGAACAATAATATCGCTGCTTAAAAATAATTTTACATCAGGATGAAGCGATTTCACTTTCATCTCTGTCCTGTCCTCATCAACGCTGCTGCGCCTGTGATTAACAACAATCTGATCAACAAAACCCGGAGGGAGACTTTTTAAAACTTCAATTTTTTCACAAACAAGATCAGCCTCCCTTTCTCCGAAGGTTGAAAAAACAGGAATAATTTTGTGCCCATCTTTCAGACAGCTAATGCCTTCAGGAGTAAAGTCGCTGTGATTATATTTTAATATTTTTTTCAGAATTCGCCTCATAGAATAAATGAACTAAAATAACAACAAAACAGCATAGGAATTATGGCAAGTAAAAATAGGTTAAACAACAATAAAACAGGCTGATAATTCATAGGAGGAAAGAATCATAAAGTAATAATATTGACTTTAAGACCCTGTTTTATTAAAATAAACTTCTATTAAAAAAATGGTGGGTTCTATGGATAGAAAATTTTTATGGATAATGTCTATATTTTTTATAGTATTTATTGGAATAAAATCTATTTCAGGATTTTATATTGATTATGAATGGTTTAAGGCAAACCAGGGACTACAGGTCTTCTGGGTAATGTTTTTAACAAAATTCAAGGTTCACGCACTTTTCAGCGTAATTTTTGTAGGACTCTTTCTCCTTAACTTTCTTCTAATACGAATTCTTGGTGGAGAGGGAAGAATTTTTACTCCTAATTTTCTGGACAGGATAAAAATACCAGCTATAGGCTCATCACGAAATCTTCTTGCTATTATTGTTACTTTAGCAATAGTCTTTCTTGGTTTTATTATGGGTGGTACTGCTTCAGCTTTCTGGAAAGAGTACATTGTCTATAAAAATGCAGTGCCATTTACCGGCTTCCCTGTTGACCCGATTTTTGCCATGGATCCGGGATTTTTTGTTTTTTCCCTGCCATTTTACAACTTCCTTTATGGCTGGCTAATGAGCAGTCTTTTAATGATTACGGCTTTTTCTTTTGTACTTCATCTTATAAATGGAGGCATATCAATACATTCTGATGGATTTGAATTTTCACTTTTTTGCAGAGCACATTTGTCCATACTTTTGGCAATGGTAGTTGTACTATTCGGATTAAGCTACAGGCTCTCAGCCTATGAGCTGCTTTTAACTAACTCAGGTAAATTTTTTGGAGCTGGATACACTGCAGTTAATGCCAGTCTTCTTGCATTCAGGGCTGCAGAAATTATATCATTCATAGCAGGAGCTCTTCTTTTATTCAATGTTTTTAAAAAAAGCTTTAAACTGCCGGTTATTGTTCTTCTTACTATTATACCGGTTTATTTTGTACTTGGAGTTATTTTTCCCTCTCTTCAACAAAGGTTTATAGTTGAACCTAATGAGCTGGACAAAGAGAAGGAGTATATCGAAAACAACATCAAGTTTACACGCCTGGCTTATGGATTAAATAAAATAGTAGAAATCCCCTTTGAAAACAACAGAAACCTTACATTCAGAGA
>CAZYPA010000055.1:0-14634 GCA_964649175.1 uncultured Leptospirales bacterium
GTTCTTTCAGTAACCATATTTAAAATTTTTGCGAGTAATGCCAGGGCTTGATTTTTATTATACAGGGACACGGCTATTGTTTCACTATCATTGGTTAGGGTTGTTTTAATTGATTGAATTGCCCGGCTATCAATTGTCCTCAAGTCCTTTACTTTAAAGGTGTCTCCTTTGATTTGAACTATATCGTCAATATCTGAAAAAGCCAGAGCCATTATTTCCTTTAGAGTCCGGCCAACCATCTCACCCTTCTCCTTCCAAAAATCACCAAGTTTTTCGTTAAGAGCCTGTTTTACCTTATCATTTCTTAACAATCTCGCTCCTGAAACTGCGGCCGTGTCATCGCTTTTGATAGAAGAATATGCTTCTTTATATGCCTTAGTAGCATTAAAACATTGAAGGTACGAGAGACAAAATAATTTTTGTTTATCGTTTAAAGTTTCCCAGGGCGAAGATGATTGTTTGCTTGCCGAAATTTCATTCATTTACGATACCTCTTTTTTTCCTGTCTTTGTAATTCTTTGAATTTTGCCTTAATAACTTTATCTTTTGTTTTTTGATCTGTCTTTTGACATTCTGGACAATATACCCACCCTCTATAAAATAACCAGCCAGCATGACCTTTCGTGTATAATTTTTCCTCATAAATCCAGTTAAAGCAAAAGGGATTACGACACCAATGAATAGTACGGTTGGGTTCACTTATGTCATCCAAAACCATTTAAGCCTCCTTTTGTTGAATTTGATTATGGCTTTCGTTTTATAAATTCTCCCTTGCTGCGCGCCCGTCAGGGCAGGCGCAAGCAATAAGATATTTAAGAAATATTAAGATCAAAGCCTCAAAACAGTCTCTAAACGTGCTTTTTTGCTACTCTAAACCGAATCTTTCGTGACAAATCGCTACCCTGCATTGAAAGTTTCGTGTGCTTCCGCTACTCAGTACCCAATTATATTAAATTCATTTCTGCCCGTAAATTTTTCATGTTCTGCCCACGCTTTTCGATAATTAAAAAAAGCGATGGAATGTCATAAATTTCAGTCAATATTAAATTAAAGATAATTATTGTATAAGCATATCTAATCGAATCCCCACTATGTTTTGAAACAAATAGAAGATTATAAATTTGCTCCCTGAAATTTATAGTTTCAGCTTTTCTGTTTTGTATGCCAGTAAAAAATATATCCAGGATACGTTCAAATGCAATTCGCATCTTGTCTGTATATCTGATGCTCCCGATAATTGCTTTGATCCTATCATGAGTTTCATTTTGAAAAAAACTCTGTCGGAATTCGTCATCAAACTTTGACTGTTCGATAACGAAGGGTTTCCAAAATTCCAATCTGCTGGCAAGAATATCCGGCAGATTCTTTAGTGATTTCCTTACGCCTCCACTACCGATTTTTCCCTTTTTAGCTATTGTTTTTTGTAACAGAAAAGAATGAAGGCATCCAAAAACTTTTTTGTTCAATCTCAACTCAATACTTTCAATAGATTGTGAGTTCTGAACATCATCAAAATTTTTCAGGTTGGCAAGCCTTCCATCAGAAGTCCTATAGGTAAAGTTAATCATTAAAAACGGTTTTTCTTGAACAGTGATCCTGTCTTCATCAGCTGTATAAATTAAAACTCTAATGAAATAGTCCCGATACTTAATTAAATCCCGGCGTTCTGAGGATGAAAATCCTTCTGTAAATTTTCGCCAACTGGTACAAATAATTAAGCTTTCGTCACTCAATGAGTAAGTACCTTGATGAATCAATGCCTCTGCACGGTTTATTACTTTGCCATAGATATGCGATTTTTCACCGAGTTGCTTAGTCTTTGTCGGAAATTCAATCTCTGTAATATTTTCAAGTTTTAATCTACCAGCGTTGAAAAGTTTCATTACACGGGGTTGATAATATCGTTCAGCCTGCATAAGAAAGCTCGGTCTTTCCTGAATTACAAGTTTTCTCTCCGAGAATATTTTTTTATCAGGGTTTAATTTTAGTAAAGAATTCAACGGAATATTTTTAAAAATATCTTTTTTCGAATAATTACGTAGTTGTTCTTTGAATAGTTTTTCAAGAATCATATTTTAGCCTCCCAGGGTTGAGATTTATTTGATTTACTTTTATTTTTTTGGGAATTACTCTTAGGCAAATTTGAGGATAATGTTTTCTCGGTGCTCCAGTTTGAACTATTAGGAAAAAGATAATTCTTTCCCATCCATTCATGGGGCGTATTGTTGATTAAATATTTCCCGGCACCAATCTGAGAAAAACGGTCTTTCATCAATTTAAAAAACTTGACACCATCTTGCTCCCCCCCTCCAATTATAAAAGATGCCAACTGTTCGAGGGAGGCACTTTCTCTGAGCTGTTCAGCAGAGGGATCGTAGTTAAATCCTCCGTTACTGGATTCAGAGCCGAGTCGATTCAGTTGCGCGGCTGCGATCAGTAATGTTTTACCAGAGTTCATGCTCTCAATAATATTACCAGCTATGTGTCCCCATATTTCAAAATTACGGCTCTTCCCAATGTTTAGTAATTGAATATAATCAAGGGCGATAATATGGTTTCCTTGATTCAAGCTAAGTGTTTGATAAAAATATTTTGCCTCACGCGGGTTATCGGCAATTGATGAATCAATAATTCTAAGCTGTCCCTCATAAATATATTTTTTAACTATATCGGCTCCTTGTCTGATCCATCGATCTTCAGCGTGAAAAGCATTAAATCTACCTAGCCAGCTATCCTGAGGAAATTCATTGCACATTATGCCTTCATTAAAAGCGATTTCATAACCGAAGGATTGAGCAAGCCTTGATAAAGCGAGCTGGAAAGGCTCCTCAAATGATAAAAATAATATAGACTTGCCTTGCTGAAGTAACTCGCGAATGCAGTTGGCAAGTGACGTGCTTTTGCCTTTTCCTGTTCGAGCGGTTATCATGAAACAGCCATATTTGGGAAAATCCAGATTGAGGAATTTACAATGTCCACCAGCTTCCGGCAGTGGCATTTTCTCAAGTTCGGCTAACAACTCTTTTGTAATATTCAATCCGAAATCTTCTTTAATCCAAACAGGTATTATAATGTTAGCTTGAGGCAGAGTGCCAGATGGAGGTATTGTTTGATTGCTTTCATAAGTTGTCACCCATCCGTAGCTTTTAGCGAGTGAAAACAGGCTTGCTATTGTAATTTCTGAGGGTTTAAATGTTTTCCATTTCGCTTCCTGATCTTTTGCATCAAATTTCGGAGATTTCATTGACCATTCCGTCCAGAGTCCTTTGGCCTGAACGGTTCCGGTGCTTTTAAGACACATCCCTACCCTTACCCATGTGTCTCTATCATCAGCGTCAAGGTATGCCAGAGCGGATCTTATTTCTCTGACCTCTGACTCTGGAAGCATTAAACCCTCTGTTACCGGAGTTTCAATTATTGATTTTCGATATTTCTCAATCCAATCCGGTAATTCAGCCATATGACTTTTCATATCGTCAATGTCATCAACATCCAGGGGGAAATACTTTTTATAATCAGCCGTAATTACATAGCCGCCATTTCCACGGATATCAACAGGTAAATTCTTGTGAAAAAAGTGAGTATGTGATGATATTTCGGTTTCAGTAATCGTATAATATAAATGTATCCCGCCTGACATTGTTTGAATCTGAAGAGTTCCCGGGAATTCCCCATATTCCCTTAAATCTTCTAAAATCTGCTCAAGAGGCCCACCATCCTTTAAGTCTATGTCAACGACTACAATGCCATTAACATTACCTGTAGGCAATCCTATCAGCATATCATCCCGATAGAATTGCTTGTGCAATATATTCAGATCAGAGTGAGCATTTTTGAATCCTTGTGGCGTAGCTGGTGTTTTATCCGCATTACAGGGGAAAATCTTAAATCCCTGATCTACGTACTTATCTATTAATTCTTTCATTTCTTGCCTCCTGCTATAAAGTCAGAAGCAAGGAGTGACGTTTCCTTCTTGATTAAAAATCTTGCGAAGTGATTATCACGCAGTATTATTTCCAATTGTACGGAACCATGACAAATTCCATCGATTTCTTTTTCCAGTTCTTCAATTATTTCTGTAGGTATTTTTTTGGGGATATTGGAGGTTTTCATTTTTCACCTCCAGCATTTACAGCTTGTTTTTCAAGCCACGCTTTGATGGAAAGTGGATCAAAACGGACAAGCTTGCCAATCTTGTAGTATGGCAGTTTCCCTTGCATGACCCACACGCGGAGACTTGCAGGACTCATGCCCAGAAACTCAGCGAGTTGCTCGTAGTTCCAAGGCTTGGTAAAATCATGATTTGAATAAATTTGTGTGGTTGGTTTTTGTGATGGATTCTTCATCACTCCTCCGAAATTTTTCAGACAACACTTCTTTCTTTGAGTGTGTCCTTAATTTTCGGAGGAGGTCGTCTATTACGATGATTCCCAGCTAAAGAGCTTATCTCTACACTTACAAATAGAGGGTTACCGGTATGTGATCGAATTAGTTAATAATCCGTTACATGCAATTTACACCCCATAATAAAACAATACATCAGGATCAGTTATTGTTCCGTCTAACACAGCCATTGGGACGTATTGATGACGAAATGCTGCGCACATCAACTCTTCATTTCTTTTATAACCTCGTGCCGTTGTTTCTTTAATTGAGTAAAGTTTATTAAACTGCTCTTGCGTTGGTTCAGATTTTCCATAATACCAATTACGAACAGTGAGTTCACTAACATCCAATTTTTGGGATATTGAAGAAAAATGAGAGTTTTTTGATTTTATCACTTCTTTTACTGTATAGCTTTTTTTTAGAATATTTATTGCGTATTCCTGAGTCATTCCATTTTTTCCTTTGTTTTATTAGATTAATTAATAGTTATGACAGTTCAACATCTTGTCAAGTATTTTTTATTTTATATTCAAATATCACTTAATGTCAATTAAGTGATATTTGTGCTTTTATAATAAATTTTAAATTTTTACACATATTGCACGAAACCTAATGGACTAAAAAAAATTATGCTTGAAAAATTAGTCCATCAAGCATATGATGCTCAAACAAACAAAAGAGGAATTCTGAAAATGAAAAGTAAATTAACGGAAGATATTTATAATATATCTCGGCTAGGCCTAGCCGGCAAAACGGAAGATTTAGAAATGTATGTCAGACGAATATCTCAAAAAATTAAAAATACTGATCCTGATACTTCAGACAAATTATCGTCCTTAATTCGAAAGTCTAATAATAAATCAATAGTACGTGACAGTATGCCAAACATTCCCGTTGATACAGATACACGCCTCCCTTTATTAAAAGAAGAAGACCCAGTAATACTTAATGAACCTATATTCGATGAACATACAAAAGAACAAATTGAATCAATTATAATACAAAATCAAAAGCAAGAATGTTTCATTAAAGAAGGTCTTTATCCAGCTCGTTCGGTTTTATTAACAGGTCCTCCAGGAGTAGGTAAAACCTTAGCAGCTAAACTAATTGCATATAAGTTACAACTACCACTACTTACGCTAGATTTAAGTTCAGTAATGAGTAGCTTCTTAGGTAAAACCGGTAGCAATGTACGGAATGTAATTGATTATGCAAAAGCATCAAACTCAATATTGTTTTTAGATGAATTTGATGCAATTGCAAAATCTAGAGATGACAATACTGAATTAGGTGAATTAAAACGTCTGGTTACTGTTCTATTGCAAGAGATCGACAATTGGCCACCTCGAAAACTATTATTAGCAGCAACCAATCACCCCAAGATTCTAGATAGTGCTGTATGGCGAAGGTTTGACAGCATTATTGAATTTACCCTACCCGACAAAGGGCATATTGATCAGGCAATAACACAATACTTTGAGTTTAAACAACTTAAGCCTGAACAGCGTTCAATCCTTGCTTATATTTTTGAAGGTTCTTCATATAGCAGTATTGAAAAAAGTATATTACAGATTCGAAGAAACTCAATCATCCATGCACAACCATTAGAAGAAACCATTACTAAATTTATTATGTTTAAGTTCTCAAATATGGAAAGTAAAAATAAGATACACATAGCTAATAAAATGATTAAAGGCGGATTATCCCAACGATCAGTCAACAAAATAACGGGTGTCAGTCGAGATACTATTCGAAAATACTCGGAAGGAGTGAAATAAACAATGGCAGCTAAAAAATACCTAATTGGGTATGGCGAAAGATTGACAAAAAAAATCGATCATCCCAAGAAAAATCCTTCAAAATCCAATCCTTACACATTCCAAAAAGCAAAAGAAAGACTGATCCCTAAATTTGAAAAAGTGATAAGTGAATTAAACAACCTTTCAGATAATATTTGCCCAGGAAATGAAGCTGTCACAATGATTACAGTTCATCCTCAATATCTAGCAAAAACATATTATCCACAGCACTATTTAAAATCAAACAATCTCCGTTCTTTAGGAAGTCGACAAATTGAAATAATGCCTGAAATTGTTACATTAAAAAAATCTCCAGACAGACCAAGAGTAACATATGACATCTATGCCGCTGGGAATAGGAATGATTTAAAAAATGCACTAGCCTCTTTGAAACTAATGGACGCAGACCATGATCTGGCAAGAGAAATAATAAAGATTGAAGATATTTACAATATCAAACCAACAGATAAAATCAGACCCATAAAAAGTGAAAAAGAATCTATACCTTTAGAAGTAGTCCTGCATGCAGATAGTTCGATTGATTCTGAATATATAGTGTATTCATTTGAGGAATATTTAGAGGCTATAGGGGTTGAATCATTTTTAGAACAAAGAATTTATGCTGGGGGATTATGCTTCATTCCTCTAAAAGCAAAACAAAATGATATAGAAAAAATTGCTCAATACACTTTCATTCGAACAGTAAGAGAAATGCCGAAAATAAGAGTTTTCCCAGAAGAAGATAAATTTAGTATTGCTAGAAGTACAGAAATTAATTTTGAGCTTCCTAAATCAAGTGCGATCAATAATTCTATCAAAGTAGCTATTTTTGATGGAGGAATAAAGGAAGATGCTGAAAAAGCTCTAAGCAATTGGGTAAAATATTATGATGCCTTCCCTATTGGAGAACCTATTGAAGTATTACAAGAACACGGTCAAATGGTAACATCGGCTCTATTATTCGGCCCACTTAAAGAAGGAAAAGCTCTTGAAATCCCATTTTCAAACATAGATCATTATAGAGTCTTGGACGGAAGCGATATAGTTCAAAGTAATGACTTTGAGCTATATCGCATATTGAAGAGAATAACTAATATATTAGAAACTAAAAATTATAATTTTGTAAACCTTAGCTTGGGTCCTGATTTACCTATCGAAGATAATGAACCCCATGTATGGACTTCTAAACTTGATAAAATTTTTGAAAACCGGAATATATTAGCTACAGTTGCTGTTGGAAATACAGGAGAACGTGATAGCGAGTCAGGGAACTCAAGGATTCAGCCACCAGCTGACTGTGTTAATGCGATTTCAATAGGAGCTTGTAATTCATTAGGAGAAGAGTGGAAGCGAGCCCCTTATAGCTCTATTGGCCCTGGTAGGAATCCAGGATGGGTAAAACCTGATGCCGTCTTCTTTGGAGGTTCTCTGAATGAGCCATTTGTCTGCATTGATCCCAATAACGGCAATATTAATGCATGCTCATCGATTGGCACTAGTTTTGCTTCTCCAGCTGCATTGCGTATGGGTATTGGCATCAAAGCTCATTTTGGTGATGAATTATCTCAGTTGGCTATTAATGCATTACTTGTACACCATGCGGAAAATAAAACACTCCCCATAAAGGAAGTTGGCTGGGGAAGAATTCCAAATAATCTGTCAAAGTTAATCGAATGTTCCGATGGCGAAGCCCACATTATTTATCAAGGAGAATTAGAACCAACACAAATAATAAAAGCTGATATTCCATTACCGTCCAGCGATAAATTAACTGGACAAATTAAAATCAAAGCCACTTTCCGATTTAATTCAAAAACCGATCCACAAGATCCTATTCATTATACACGAAGTGGTCTCAATATTACTTTTTTTCCAAAAAAAACAAAACAGTCCAAACCATTTTTTAAATCCGGTGATTATTTAGATGAAAATGATTTAAGATCAAACGCCCAAAAATGGGAAACATCCTTAAAAGCAAAAAAAACATTGAATCCAAATAGTTTAGATGATCCGTATTTTACAATCCATTACATGGCACGTGAAGCTGGTCATAACGTAAAAACAAAAGATGCTGATAATATTAAATATGCTTTAATTATAACAATTAATGCAAATAAAATGCCAAATATTTATGACGAAATACTAGTGAGATATCGAACATATTTAGAACAATTACGGCCTTTAATTGAAATTCCAGTACGACATCAATAAAATAAGGACACTTAAACAAAAATCAGGTAAATTTTATGAAAATTATATGTAAAAGTTAGAACTTAATCTGACACTCTTTCTATAAAAGAGGATGTGATTGACTAAAAAATCACATCCTCTAATTAACTAATAGAAGGAGTGATCAAATGACAACCGATCAAAAAATCATTAAAACAAAACTTGGATTTCTAAAATTAGCTGAACATCTTGGGAATGTATCAGAAGCCTGCAAAGTAATGGGCTATTCAAGAGACAGTTTTTATCGTTTCAAAGAGTTATATGAGACCGGCGGAGCCGAAGCTTTAAAAGAGATAACCCGCAGTAAGCCTAATTTAAAAAACAGAGTAGCTCCTGATATAGAAGAAGCTGTAAAAAAAATAGCCACTGATTTTCCCGCATTCGGTCAGCAGAGAGCATCAAATGAATTAAAGAAGACAGGAATATTTCTGTCACCGGCCGGTATAAGAGGAATATGGCAACGCAACGATCTTGAAACATTTCCTAAACGTTTGAAGGCTCTTGAAGCAAAAGTTGCTCAAGACAGGATAATTCTGACAGAAGCTCAACTTTCTGCTCTTGAAAAAGCAAAGGAGGAAAAAGAGGCTCATGGAGAGATTGAGACCAATCATCCAGGCTATTTAGGAGCTCAGGATACCTTTTATGTAGGAAATATGAAGGGCGTTGGACGGATATATCAACAGACTTTCATAGATACCTATAGCAAAGTTGTATTCGCAAAACTGTACTTAGCGAAAAGTGCAATTACTGCCGCAGATCATCTGAATGATAGAGTTGTTCCATTCTTCGATTATCATAATATTCCGCTTCTCAGGATAATGACAGATCGCGGAACTGAATATTGTGGTAAGATAGAAAATCATGAATATCAGCTGTATATGGCAATAGAGAATATTGACCATACGAAAATCAAAGCGAAAAGTCCACAGACAAATGGAATATGTGAACGTTTCCATAAGACAGTACTCCATGAATTTTATATGATTGCATTTCGGAAAAAGGTTTACAACACTCTGGATGAACTTCAATCTGATCTTGATTTATGGATTAAGTATTATAATGAAGAAAGGCCTCACACCGGTAAGTACTGCTATGGTAAAACACCGATGGAGACCTTTTTAGATTCAAAGCATATCGCGAATGAAAAGCAGATAGATTCAATCTTTCAGACATACTCAGAAAGTCAGAGTGTCAGATGAAATCTAAACTTCTACAAATTATACGTTATAAAATTAGCTCATTTATATCTTAGCTAGTGAAGATAGCCTCTGTAATTTGCAATACATCGGCCATGTCATCTGGTTTATAGTAATGCTGTGACATTTCAGCTGTCAAATGCCCTGTTATGCTCTGTATTTTATGAATGCTTATTTTTGAATTTATAAGAAGTGAGTTTAAAAAGTACCTCCACGAATGGAAGGTAATGTTTCGCTCTTTGCGCGTGGTTTCATCAATTCCTATCCTGTCAAGCGCGTTAAAAAGAGAAGATATAAAAACTTTTTTCTCTGCGGGTTTCTCGTTCGGTTTCTTTTCTCCCCAGAATAAAAAAGCGTCTTTATTATCAGGGATAGGGTGATCTTCTAATAATTGCAGAATGCAGACTTTTACTTTTTCTGGAATAAAAACATTTCGTTCCCTTCCTGTTTTTGTTGTGCTGTTAATCTGATTAAGTCTGTTGTCCCATGATCGCCATATTCTGATATAACCGGATTTAAGGTGTAAATCTTGAAGGGTTATAGCCTGTAACTCTCCAAGCCTCAAACCTGTAGTTGCTGCCAGCAGGTTTGCTGTATAGCCCATAAATTGAGGCTTTGAAGGGTGACAATGTACACAAGGTGTTTTCCACTCAAAACAAAAGAGCTGCCTGACTTCCTCTGGTGTTAATATGCCTTTTTGTCTTTTCAGTGTGGTTGATGCAGTGACTATTTTGGGAACGGAATTTATAAGGTCTTTGTCTTCTGCATCCTCTAAAAGAGCCTTAATTGTGTAAAGACAGCGGTTTATTACTGATCCGGAATACCCTCTGTCAAACATTTCATTTCTGAACGCCTTTAATTTATGCTTGTCTATATCGTTCAGGTACATTTCTCCCAAAAAAGGCATAACATGAAGCCTTAACAGGTCAGCACGATCTATGCAGTGTCGCTGGGAAATTCTTTTACCTTCAACGCGCCTATTAGCAGCCCATTCCCCCTGCCAGTCAAAAAAGCCCTGTGCGTATTGGCTGAATAAAATTTTGCTCCCTGGGCGTGGGCGACCGTTCTTTTGAATATATTCAGCTGCCCATGCTTCAGCGGCGCGGCGTGACCCCTGCCCTGTGCTTAACGCTGTTGAGTAAGAACCCTCAGGATTTTTAAAGCGGACGTAATAAACAGGCTTGCCGTTCTTGCGTTTTCGTGGATAAATAGAAAAACCGGTCATTTCTCACCTTCCTTTATGCAGTCATGCTACAATCATGCTACATTTAAGATTTTTGAGAAACGCCGGTTGTCCGGTAGTTCCAAAAGCCCTGATTAAATCAGGTGTATTATGCAGGCCACGAGGGACTCGAACCCCCAACCCTCGGTTTTGGAGACCGATGCTCTACCAATTGAACTAGTGACCTATATTTTAAAAACAGAAAATAACAATGACAATATAACGTCAAGTATTTTATCAATAATACTCTCCATTCCCATCTTCAAAAAGATATCTCTGGTTTTCCTCTGATTCTATGCTATCTTCAAATTTACAGGGATAATGCCCGTCAAAACAGGCTGTACAGAATTTTTTTCCAGGCCTGTCAACAGCATCAAGCAGTGTTTCCACAGTCATGTATTCAATAGAATCAACGCGAATATATTTTTTTATTTCTTCTATTGTATGAGTTGCTGCAATCAGCTCACTATGCGTTGGTATATCAATCCCGTAAAAACAGGGAAACTTTGTTGGAGGTGCAGATATCCTTACATGAACCTCTTTTGCTCCTGCTGTACGGAACATTTTAATAATTTTTCGCATAGTAGTTCCGCGCATAATTGAATCATCAACAACAACTATTTTTTTATCTTTAACAACAGATGCAACAACATTAAATTTAAGCTTAACACCCAAATCCCGTATGCGCTGTGTAGGCTCAATAAAAGTCCTCCCTATGTAATGGCTCCTTATCATGGCGAGCTCAAAAGGAATGCCTGACTCCTTGGAATAGCCAAGAGCTGCGCAATTTGATGAATCAGGTATTGGTACAACAATATCTGCCTCAACCGGAAACTGCTTTGCCAGCATACGCCCCAGATTTATTCTCATATCATAAACCGAATCACCAAAGATCATGCTGTCAGGTCTTGAAAAATATATATGTTCAAAAACACATAAAGATTCATCCTTTTTTTCAAAGGGGAAAAAAGATCTCATTCCCTTTGATGAAAACTCTATGAGTTCACCAGGCATAACATCCCTTTCATAAACAGCACTTATTATATCAAAGGCACAGGTTTCTGAAGCAACAGTATAGGCTTCACCTAATATACCAAGGGCAAGGGGCCTAAACCCGTAAGGATCACGCACTGCATAAATTTTATCCTTACTCATAACAAGCAAAGAATAAGCGCCCTTCACTTTTTTAAGCGCAAATATAAGAGCTTCCAGAAAATCATCAAAACCCGATTTAGCCATTAAATGCACTATAACTTCCGAATCTATGGTAGTCTGAAAAATATGCCCCTGCTTTTCCAATTCAGTCCTTATTATACCTGCATTTGTCAGGTTTCCATTATGAGAAAGAACAATAGGCCCCAAAACAGAAGATGCCCTAAAAGGCTGAGCATTGCGAAGAAAGGATGACCCGCTTGTAGAATAACGGTTATGGCCTATTGCCATATTCCCCTGCAAATGATCCATATGCTCCTGGGTAAAAACATGATTCACCTCACCCATGCCTGCATACCTGTAAATATGCTCACCGTCAGAAGAGGCAATGCCTGCGGATTCCTGTCCCCTGTGCTGAAGGGAATAAAGACCCAGATAGGTAAGATTGGCCGCATGCTGATGTCCATATATTCCAAAAACGCCGCACTCCTCCTTAGGCCTGTAATTTTCAAGTGCAGCAGTTGTATCAGATCTATTCATAATGCTCCTGCTCTAATATAAAATTATAATTTAAACAGCAATAATTCCTAAAGATATAAATGCATTTAATTTTAAATAAAAGTATAATCTAAATAAATTATTTATGTTTATTTGATAAACTGAATTGCAACAAATATTTTCAACTACTTTTCTGTATTTATCCGACAGGTTTTAAAAGGTAGTAGTAGAATTTTAAGGGTCATAGTTTGTCATTCCGATCAAAGTGCCGGAATCTCCTGAAAAAATCAAGGTTATGAGATTCCTGCATACGCAGGAATGACATTATCCACAAAATTAAACTGCTACTCCTGAAGTCCCAGGTCTGATTTAAAATTTATATTTTTAAACATCAAAAAGGGATCTGCATAAAAACTGATTTCATCCTCCCCTACTATCCTTATATTAATATCAGGCTCATCAAAAAGAAAATTAATTTTAAACTTCTTTTCCTCAATATTTTTTATAAGATAAGGAAGGCATTTTTTCCCATACATAGCATGAAGGGGCTGATAATACCCGCCTGACTGTGGAACAACCACATCATAGAGATCAGGAATCTGGCTCATATATCTTATAAATTCCATACTTAAAAAAGGCATATCACAGGGCAGGATAAAAACCCTGGAACAGTTTATTTTCTCAAGAGCAGTATATAGCCCCCCTATTGGTCCAAGATCAGGGATAATATCAGGAATTACATCAAGACCAAGAAAAGAAAATTTTTCCCTGTCATTGGCAATTATTATCACATCATCAAAAACAGGCTTTATTATATCCAGAACATGATTTATCAAAGGGCGATCTTCATAAATAAACAAAGACTTATCATCCCCGAATCTTCCGCTTTTCCCTCCTGCAATTATACAGGCTTTCGTATTTCCAGGCTCCATAACTATTCCCTTATTTACAATCTTTAAACTATATGAATAAAATTCCTGATTTTCTTCAATAATAAAATACATACAGGAATTAATTCCTTGAATTAACCATACTTATTATAAAACTGATTTTACAATGGCTTATCTTTCCAAAATGGAATATTCAGCAGAGGATCTATGAAAAAAAATAAAATTATTACCATAACAGGCAAATCTGATTCAGGGAAAACCACCCTTATTGAAAAACTTATAAAATATTACTCTGCAAAAGGACTAAAAGTATCTGTTGTAAAAAGCATGAAACACGATTTTGAAATAGATCATAAAGGGAAGGACACCTACAGATACAGAGAAGCTGGGGTGTTTTCATGGGCAATAACAAATGGTGAAAGCTATGCCCTTTTTACAAACATTGATGCTCCAATGTCTCCCCTTGATATTGCCAAAAAAAATTTCCCTGATTCAGATATTGTTTTCATAGAAGGATACAAAGAGGGAAAAATATCCAAAATTGAAGTAATTGGCTCCAAACCGGAAGAAGCACTTTTTAGAAATGATAAATTGATTAAGGCTATTCTCACAGACATTAGCATTGATACAAAACTTCCTGTCTTTTCAAGAAATAACATTGAAGCTATTGCTGATTTTATTGATGAAAACTTTTAAATAACCTTATTCAATTTATTTAGATTATGCAAACTACTTCTTTAGCTTTATCAGAGAGGGCAAATATTCCCCAGGTGAATCAAATCCTAAAAAATTTAAAATTGTTGAAGCCACATTGCCCAGACCTCTATCCTTCACAGTTTCATCTATCTCATAGTCATTGTTAAAAAATGGATCATAAATAATAAAGGGCACAGGATTAAGCGTATGAGATGTTTTAGGCTGATAATGCTCTGACCCTTTCTCTTTTATAAACTCTCCGGTCTTTTTATCTATCTCGAACATTTCATCAATATTTCCATGATCAGCAGTTATCAGGGCCACACCTCCGCTTTTTTTTACAGATTCTAAAAGTCTGCCCAGGCATAAATCCACAGTTTCAACAGAAATAACAGCAGCATCAAAAACGCCTGTGTGCCCCACCATATCCCCATTAGGATAGTTAAGCCTTATAAAATCGAACTCTCCCTTCTCTATCACCTCAATTACATTGTCTGTAATTTCAGCAGCCTTCATCCATGGCCTTTGATCAAACTCCACTTTGTCAGATTCAATTTTAAAATAGC
>CAZYPA010000056.1:0-10464 GCA_964649175.1 uncultured Leptospirales bacterium
CTGCATACGAAGACCTGGGTACTGAAGCTGTGCACAGGCTATATGTTGAGGATTTCCCTGCAATTGTTGTGATTGATTCAGAGGGCAATGATCTATACAGAACTGCTCCTGAAAAATTCAGGGAATAATTATTTCCTGAATTTTGCTATAATGGGAGTATAAAGTTAAGAAGTTTTTTGTAGAGAAATTTAAAGAATTTTTAGAATTATTGCGCGGAGGAAGTTATTTCCGTCCACGCAATAATTGGTTTGTTTCTTTTGCTGGTTATTTTGCTGATTTTATCTGATCCCATACTTTTGAGTATTTAAGATTGTTTTCTCCCAGGTCTTCCAAAACATCGCTTTTATCTATTACTTTTTTTGGCGGGTTAATCACAGGATTGGACATGAAATCTTCGTCCATTAGTTTTTGCGCTTCTGTGTTAGGTGATAGATAATAGACAAATTCCATATTGGCTTTTGCAACTTCAGGGCTGAGCATAAAGTTTATGAACTTGTAAGCAAGCTCGGGATTTTTTGCTGATGTTGGTATTACCATATCATCTCCATTAATTGCTGTACCTTCTTCCGGAATAGCAAATGCCAGGTCACAATTTTCTTCAATGAGCTGAAGTGCGTCCCCATTGTAGGTGTGAATAAGGATAAACTCACCTGAGGAGAGTCCTCTTTTTGCCTCATCAACATCAAATTTGGCAATATTCTGCTTCCATTTTATAACAGTATCTTTTGCCTTATCCAGCTCTTTATCATCAAGGGTATTGTAGTTGTATCCATGAAATTTAAGTGCAGCACCTATTGTTTCTCTCAGGTCGTTGAGGAGTGTCATCCGCCCTGCAAGGTCTTTTCTTTCAAACATTGACCATGAAGCTTTGAAGTCAGGGATACGCTTTTTATTATATGCTATGCCTGTGTATGAGAGCATATAGGGTACGCTGTATTCCATTTTTGAATCCAGTGCTTTTTTAAGGTAGGCCTTGTCCACATTCTTTAGGTTTTCTATTTTGCTGTGATCCAGTTCGCTGATTAATTTTTGCTCGTGCATTATTTTTGACATGTATCCTGATGGAAACATCACATCATATCCTGAAGCCCCTGCCTTTACTTTAGCGTATAAAGCTTCGTTTGAGTCAAAGTAGTTTATTACAACTTTACAGTTATATTCTTTTTCAAATTTTTCTATAACATCGGGATTCATGTAATCTGCCCAGTTGAATACGTGAAGTTCTTTTTCCCTGTTCCCACATGAAAGAATAACCATGGCACAGGTTATAAAAATTAAGGTTTTGAAAATTTTTTTTGTCATTTTTTTACCTCCAGTAATTTTTTTGTGAAAAATATAATGATAAAAGTAAAAGCGATCATAATTACTGATAATGCATTTATTACAGATGGAGACCCATGGCGCATCATGCTGTATATATACACAGGCAATGTTGTAGAGCTTGGTCCTGATACAAAAAATGTGATTACAAAGTCGTCGAGTGATAGTGTAAAAGCAAGCAGCCCTCCTGCAGCTATTCCTGGAGCAAGAAAAGGGAGGAGTATTTTCCGAACAGCAGTGCTCCATGTAGCTCCCAGATCCAGTGCTGCTTCAATTATAGTATAGTCAAAATCCTGGAACCTCCCAAGTACTACCATTGCTACATAGCTTATACAAAATGTGGAGTGGGCAAGAAATATTGTAATAAGTCCCAGTTGTATTTTTAGGGAAACAAAAAAGAGAAGCAGGCTTATGCCCATAAGTATGTCAGGTATTACAAGCGGAAAATATATAAAAATATTATGTGTTACCTGAAGCCTGCTTTTGTATTTATAAAGGGAATAGGCAGCTATTGTGCCTATTATCATTGATACTACTGTGGATGCTGATGCTATTATAAGTGTGTTTGATATGGCGTGCCATATGTTTCTGTCAGAAAAAAGTTTTGCATACCAGTTTAGTGTAAATCCGTGCCATGCTCCACCAAATCGGGATGCATTGAATGACTGAATAAATACTATGATAAGGGGCAGATAAAAGAAAACAAGTATTGCAACAGTTATATATAATGGGAATCTGCTTCGTTTCATCGTTATATCCCAATTGAGGCGGAATTTTTTTCTTTAAAAAAACTGTGCGTAAGGGCTATTGCTACAGGGAGTATTACTGCAAGGGTAAGTATTGCTGAAAGAGCACTGGCGTGTGGTAAGTTCCTGTCCACAAATGTACGCTGTGCAATTTTATTTCCTATCATCTCTCCTGTTGGTCCTCCAACTATATCAGGGATTACATATGATCCAAGTGCAGGTATAAACACTATTATTATTGCAGTGAGAAGTCCCTGTCTTATTCCTGGTATAAATATTCGTATAAAAGCCTGTATTTTCCCTGCGCCTAAATCAAAGGCTGCTTCCATCAGGCTGAAATCAAATTTTTCAGCTGCTGCATATATTGGAAGCAATGCAAAGGGGAGGTGTGTGTAAACCAGGACTATCAGCACTGCTTCTGGTCTGTACAGAAGAAGGGAGTCCGGATTTGTTATATGCAGCAGGTCCAGTATCTGCTTTACTGCACCTTCAGGGTGAAGAAAAACTTTCCAGGCAAAAATTCTTATTAGAAAATTTGTCCAGAATGGAACTATTATGAGCAGGAGTACTATGTCCTGGGCTTTTTTCTGAAGCCTGGATATATAGTATGCAGCAGGTATTGCAGTAATTATGCATAGTGCAGTTGATACTACGCTTAGCCATATAGTTCTCCAGATGATTGAGGGATAGTTTGGGTTTCCAAGATCTTTTATTGTCTGGAGTGTCCATTCATCTCCAATGCCTCCATAAGGGTCTGCACTCCTGAAGGCCATAGCAATAACAAAAATAGTAGGCACAAGAAAAAATATAATCAGCCAGGTCATTGAAGGGAGAGTTAAAAAAATTTCGTTTTTACGCTTCAGTTCAAGAGCCATCAGCTTTCATCCTCTTCATTTTCAGCTGTTTCAACTGCAGCTATGATGTCTTCATCAGGAAGGGTAAGCAGAGCTTCATCTTCCAGTTTATACTGTTCAAGCATATAACAGTAATCAGCATGCCAGGAAAGCCATACTTCGTCACCCCATGTGATCATTTTTTCATCAAGCATGAATGTGTCATGAAGTCTTTTTGCTTCAACAAGGGATTCGTTTACCCTTACCCAGTATTTTGTATGATAGCCAAGGTAGATTATTTCTTCTACTTTACCTTTTACTATATTATATTTTTCCGACAATTTCGGTTTGTTAATGGAGACTGTAAATTTTTCAGGGCGTATGCTTAAATATACCCTGTCGCCTTTTTTTATTTTTTTATCATTATAAACCAGTACATCAGTAAAGTAGTCTATTGAAAGCATACTGTAGGGTTCATTTACTTCAGTGACAATGCCTTCAAAGAAATTTGTATCACCAATAAAGGCTGCTACAAAACTTGTTCTTGGGGCTTCGTATATTTCAGTTGGTGTGCCTATCTGTTCTACAATCCCTTCGTTTATTACAGCAATGTTGTCACTTAAGCTCATTGCTTCACTCTGGTCGTGGGTTACATAAAGGAATGTTGTGCCTACTTCATCATGAATATTATCAAGGTCAACCAGCATACGCTGACGCAGTTTCAGGTCCAGGGCTGCAAGGGGCTCATCAAGGAGCAGCACCTGGGGTTTGTTTATAAGAGCCCTTGCTATTGCAACTCGCTGTTTTTGTCCACCGCTCAGCTTTTGTGGTTTTTTGTGTGCATGATCAGTGAGCTGTATAAGTTCAAGATATTTATATACTTCGGTTTTAACTGCTTTGTCATTAGTGCCGGAAACCCTGAGTCCAAAAGCAATGTTTTCAAAAACTGTCAGATTGGGAAAAAGGGCATAGTTTTGGAATACTGTGTTTACAGTCCGTTTGTTTGGGCTTAGCTTTGTAATGTCTTTACCATTAAGAATTATTCGACCTGAATCCGGCTCTTCAAAACCAGCACAGATACGGAGAAGGGTTGTTTTCCCGCAGCCGCTTGGTCCAAGAAGTGAGAATATTTCTCCTTTTTTTACTGAAAGAGATACATTATCAAGGACTTTGTGATTCCCGAAACTTTTGGAAACAGAGTCGAAAATTAAAAAATCATTCATGGATAATCCCCCTGAAAAAAATCTGTTTTACCTGAATATTTCAGAAGCTTTTAGCCCCCTATTGTGTGGGGATTAACTCCATAGGAGTAAAAATTAATTTAGCCTTATATATTTAAGGCTGCTCCGGGTTAATTCTTCCATAGTGGTGATTGTCCGGAAAAATTTATGTTAAATGTCTCTTTATAGGAGAAGATAAATTATAGGATGCTTATATTTTTGTCTATATAATTTATTTATGAGGAATAAGATCAATAAAAAAATAAAAAATATCATAAGAAAACCGTAAAAGGGGGAATTAATTATTTTATCACAAATGCCCCAATAAGGAGATCTTTGGTGTATTCCAGCATTGGTATCATATGCTTGCTAATGGGCTCTCCCTTTGCCTTGTATTGCTCAACCTGCACAATCCCCCAGAACGAGCCCCAGATAAAGTCTGTTGTTTTGTAAACGTCTATATTTTTGAAAAGCCCTTTTTCAACACATATAGAAGAAATTGTGTGACCTTCTTCAAAACAAAGTCTTCCCCAGGATTTAAGGCTTTCAGCAGATTCATAATCCATGTGGTAAAACATGTCAGTTTGAAGAAATATTGAAAGGAGTTTGAACCTGTCAGGATCAGTTTCAAATATCTGGAAAAATATAAGGAATATATCGTTTATAAGATCCTTGCCTGAAGAATAGTAGTTTTTTTGGAGTCGTTTTTTTATTATGATAATTTGAAGAGCAATAGAGCGTATAAGGGGCTCAAGGAGCATTAAAAAAAGTTCATCCTTTGTTTTAAAATACTGGTACACAGTAGGCTTTGTTATTCCAGCTTCAAGGGCTATATCATCCATTGTTGCACCAGTAAAGCCTTTTGAAAGTATAATAGTTTTAGCTGCTTTTAGTATCTGTTCAGTGCGCTTGGTTTTATCCCGCTTCCCTTTTTTTTCAGGGAGACTTTTGTCATTCATTTTGAATATTGTCCTTTTAAATCAATGCGGTTATTTTTATAATGATTCAATTCCAGTTTGTATACCTTATAGGAATGGAGTTATTTAGTCAAGAAAAACTTAACCAGGAGTTAAGCTTATTTTGTAGTGAAATTACATGTAGTAAAATTATATTTTAAAAATAATCTGATATTTTTTTATAAATGAATTTAGTTAAAAGGGCAGATAGAGTTGTTCATCCTTTAAGTCGGAGTCGTCATTATCAAGGTTTGTCATTGAGATTCCCAGGAGTCTTACTTTCTTTTCGCCTGCTCTGGTTTCTTTAAGAAGATTTTTTGCATAGGCGCAGATTGTGTCTGAATCATTTATAAAGCTGCCAAGAGTAGTGCTCCTTGTTACAGTTTCAAAATCTGCATATTTTACCTTGAGTGTAACTGTTTTCCCTTTTATCTCTTCTCTATGCAGGCAATCTTCCACCATTAGGCCAAGGGTATCAAGTACTGAATGCATGTCCATGATATCTTCAATATCCTCATCAAGGGTTGTTTCCTTTCCCACAGACTTGCGCACTCTTTCACTTATTACCTCTCTTGTGTCAATGCCACGTACAATATAGTAATAGAATTGTCCGGCTTTGCCAAAGCATTTGACCAGCATTTCAAGGCTTTTCTCTTTTAGCTCTGCACCGTTTGTTATGCCCAGGGAAAACATTTTTTTTTCAGTGGCTTTACCTATGCCAAAGAATTTTCCAATGGGAAGATTTTCCAGAAAAGTTTCTGCTTCTTCAGGACGAATTATAGTAAGGCCATCAGGTTTGTTTATTTCAGATGCGGTTTTAGCAAGGAACTTATTGTATGATATTCCGGCTGATGCAGTAAGTCCTGTTTTGCTAAAAATTTGTTCCTTTATATCTTTGGCTATTATTGATGCATAGGGAATATTTTTTTTGTTTTCAGTAACATCAAGAAATGCCTCATCAAGGGAAAGGGGTTCAACCAGGTCAGTGTAGTTGTGAAAGATTTCAGAAATTTGAGAGGAGATTTTTTCGTATGCTGCAAAATCAGGGTAAAGAAAAATTCCATGAGGGCAAAGTTTTATAGCAGTTTTTGAAGGCATGGCAGATTTCACCCCATACCGTCTTGCTTCATAGGAGCATGTGGCAACAACACCTCTTTTGTCAGGATCTCCGCCAACAATTACAGGCTTGTTTTTTAGAGCCGGATTTTTTTTCTGCTCAACTGCAGCGTAAAAGGCATCCATATCAATATGTATAATTTTTTTATATTCCATAACCGGTATTTTTTTTTACGGGTTTTTACCATTGTATATTTACTTCTTTGCTAATGGTTAATGGTATATAAAACTATTTTTATGTCAACAAATGTTTAGTCTCTTGTTTAAATATCTATGCCAATAAACTGCCTTACGAGCACTCCTATTAAAAATGTAATAGCAGATACACCTAAGCTTATTACTGCCATTTCTATGAATCTTACCTTAAAATTAAGATCCTTTGCAACAGAAATATAGTAGTTAAAAAAGAATATTATTGCAATTCCAATTGTCAGTGTTGCACCCAGTGCTATCATAAAGTGATCAAGCAGGAGATAGGGTAGTATCAAAAAAATAACAGTTATTATATAGGCAGTGCCAGTGTAAATGGATGACTTTAAAGCCTTTTCTTCTTCACCTTCTGAACGCTGAGACAGGTATTCGCTTGATGCCATTGAAAAAGATGCAGCTATTCCTGTAATAAGCCCAGTAGCAGCAATAATTTTTGTGTTTTGTAAAGCAAATGTAAATCCGGCAAGTGCACCTGTAAGTTCAACAAGGGCATCATTTAGTCCAAGAACAATAGAGCCAACATAATCCAGTCTTTCTTCTTGAATTAAGGCAATAAGCTGTTGTTCATGATGGTCTTCTTCTAGTGCTATTTTTGCAGCATCCTTCACATATTCAGAAATAGCTTCATAATTAATTTTAGCTGATTCCTCACCTTTTTCCATGAGTTTAACGCCAAAGGTAAGCCCGAATATACGGGCAATCCAGAAGAATTTTTTTATTTGCCATTTAGAGGGTTTTACTTCAGTGCCTGTATGTTTTTTCCAGATTTCATAATGGCGCTTTTCATCTGCACCTATCTTGCGAAGTATTTTGCTGTTGTTTTTATCTTTTATTGAATCTGCAAGACGGGTGTATATATGGTATTCTGTTATTTCATTTTTTTGAGCTTTTAAAAGCTGTTTAAATATTTGAGGAGGAAGTGTTTTATTTGTCATAATTAACCTGTTCTATAAATAATTTTTTTTTATGATATTGTGAATATTAATGGGGTCAATAGTTTTTTTATCTGATGTCTGGTTTTTAAAATGGTTACACTTAAATTTATCACTGTTTTTAATTTCAGGAAAGATCTGTTTTTATAAGCTGTCAATCACTGGCTGTTCCTTTCCCATATTTTTTGTACTGCACAAAAGATCCTGCATTTTTTTCATCCCCTCTTCTGAGCCCATGGCGAATATTTCATCATTGAGGCGTAGTTCAAAGGAAGTGTGATATATATAGCGCTCAGTGCTGTTCCTTATTACTATAAAAATGGTTACACCTTTAGGCAGGGAATATTTTTCTGTGGTGCTTTTTGCGTATTCGCTGCATGTGATCTTAAGCCATTTAAGCCTTTGTTTTTCAGTTGAAAATACATCTTTGAGTTTTGACAGGAAACCATCCCAGGAGAGGTTCTCTTCCTCTTTGCTTCTTGTTCCAAAGGCCAGTTTTATGTTTTCCTCTTTTATAATTTCGGCAAGCTCCTCATTTGCTTTTTCATTAAGAACAGTATAGAGGTTTCCTACTCCATAGGTTTCCTTTAAAAAGCGGCAGAAAATAATATTTACTTCATTGTTATCAGTGGTGGCAAGTGCTGATGTGAAGTTTTCTATCTCAACTCCTGTGTATGTGAGAGAGTCAAGGGCATTTCCTTCAATGCAGAGAAATCCTTTTTGTCTGGCTATGCGGCAGTTTCTGCTGTTTGAGTCAACAAATAGAATATCTGTGCTGTTGTTGCGCCATTTTTCTGCAACCATTAGGGAAATTTCATTTACCCCCAGAATAACAAGGCTCCTGTCTCCTTTTATTAGAATGTTTAATTTGTGAGCAACCCATTTTGCAGAAAGCCCCTGTGTAAGAACAGTTATTGATATAAGCATGAATATCAGTATCTCTATAGTATAGGCTTTTTCTATACCTGCAGCTTCAAGTTGAAGCGCTGCTATTGAAGCAACTGATAAAGCAATTATCCCTCTTGGTCCAAGCCATGATATGAACAGTTTTTCTTTTGTAGAGAAGTCTTCTTTTGCTGTGCTTAAAAAAATTATTGGAAATCTGGCCAGTATTATAATTAAAACTATTATAATTCCTTCAACCAGGTATTGGTTAATGTATTTAATTTCAAAATTAGCTGAAAGAATAACAAAGAGGATAGATGTTATAATACGTGTAACCTGATCTTTAAAGTTAAGTATTTTTTCTTTTGACCTGTACTCCATTGTGCTTAGCACAAGTCCCATAACAACAACAGTAAGAAGCCCTGAATCTGACAAAAACAGCTCTGAACAGATAAAGGCAAGCAGTAAAGAGCCCAGTATAAAAAAACTGTTTGCTGATGAAGGAATAATCGATGTACGGCTTAAAAGGTATTTAGCCGTAAAACCAAACACAAGCCCGAACAATGTACCTGCCATTATTGAAGCAGCAAATCCTGCTATTGAAAGGCTTATTGCATGGCTTGAAAGAATAAACTTGAGTATTACAATGACCAGAATAGCTCCCACAGCATCAATAAGAACAGATTCACCATTTAAAAAATTTTTAACTTTGCTGCTCAGTGCTATGTGCCGTATTACAGGCTTTATAACAGTGGGCCCTGTTACAATTATTAGTGAGCCAAAAATAATTGAAATTTCCCAGGGCAGATCAGCTATATACCTTGCAGAAACAAAGCCAATTGGAACCAGTATTATTATAGAGAGTGAAATATCTTTAAAAAGCACGGATTTTAAGGATGTTATCTGTTTTATGTTAAGGGAAAGACCCCCTTCAAAGAGTATTATGGTTACAAATATTGTTATCATAATACTCAGGCCTTCTCCAAGTGAAGCCGGGTGAAGCAGTCCCAGTACACTAGGCCCAAATATTATACCCATTGCAAAGTAAAAAAGTATTCCGGGCATTTCAAATTTATCAGAAAGGACTATGCCTGCTGATCCCAGTACTATGCTTAAAATTACTGTTTGAATGAGTGGGCCTTCAATCATATCCTGACCTGTTTATAGAAGTTGATTTTATCTGCACTGTATTTTTATAATAATAATTTGTTTTAATTGTGGTCAAGCTAAAATATTTAACTGAATCTTCAGGGTGAAGAGAGTTTTGTTTTTTTCAATGTTTGATTTGAAAATAGTATTTTATTTTTGTATATTTATAATTTTAAAGCAGATATCTGTTTATTACTTGAACTAATTTTAGATATTACCTTTTAGGGTATTTGAGGGCTTAATTAAGGAGTATAATATGGAATTTAATTTGAATACAGTATCTTTTTTATCTGAGAAAAATTTTTTACCCATTGATGAGGGAAAGATATATGATGTAGTTATAATAGGAGGCGGTCCGGCTGGTTTAACTGCTGCTGTTTACTGTATGCGAAAGGGGGTGAGCACTGCGATTATTATAAAGGACATAGGTGGACAGGTTGCTGATACAGCTGCTGTGGAAAACTACCTTGGTTATAAATATATAAACGGTGTTGAACTTGTGGAAAAATTCAAAGAGCAGGTACAGCAGTTTTCAATTGCCTATGAAGAGGGGCGAAGTGTTGTTTCTTTGACAGATGATGATATAAAAAAGATCGTACTTGACAATGGCAGGGTGGTTCAGGGAAAAACCGTTATCATTGCTTCAGGTAAAACCTGGAGGAAGCTTAATGTTCCAGGAGAGGAGAGATTTGTTGGCAGAGGTGTGGCCTATTGTGCTGTTTGTGATGCACCCCTTTTTGCAGGGAAAATCGCTGCAGTTGTGGGTGGAGGAAACTCCGGTATTGAGGCTGCATTAGACCTGGCTGCAATTGCATCAAAGGTTATTGTTATACAGAATCTTGAAAATCTGACTGCTGATAAAATATTAATCGAAAAGCTTTCCAGGTTTACCAATGTGGAATATATTTTTAACAGCCATGTTCTGGAAATAAATGGGGATGAAAAAGTAACAGGTATTGCTATTGAAAATATACAAACAAAAGAGAAAATCAGCATTGTTACTGATGGAATATTTATTTCAATAGGGCTTGACCCTAACAGCGATTTTGCTAAAGGGGTTGTGGATATGAACAGGTTTAATGAAATAAATACAGACA
>CAZYPA010000056.1:10564-14277 GCA_964649175.1 uncultured Leptospirales bacterium
GATTTTGCTAAAGGGGTTGTGGATATGAACAGGTTTAATGAAATAAATACAGACAGCTTTTGTAGAACAAATGTGGAAGGTATCTTTGCTGCTGGTGATGTTACATCTGTTCCTTTTAAACAGATTATTATTGCCGGAGGTGAAGGTTCAAAAGCCGCACTTTCTGCATGTGAATATATTATGAAAAAGGATTAAAGAGGAGGATTTACATGGCTCTATTTGAAGCAAAGGTTCAGGAACAATTAAAAAATATTCTTAAAAATATGAAGAATGAAGTAAAAATAGTTTATTTTACACAGGAGTTTGAGTGTCCCCTGTGCCATGATACAAGGAGTTTTGTTGAGGAGATAGCATCTCTAAATGATAAGCTTTCAGTAAAGGTTTATGACCTGATTTCGGATAAGGAAAAGGCTCAGCTTTATGGGGTTGATAAAATTCCCGCGATTGTTCTCCTTGATAAGGATGGGAAGGATCATGGGATTAAATTTTATGGGCTTCCCGGAGGATATGAAATTAATTCTTTTTTAGGCACACTCCTTGAGCTATCAGGCCATAAGGAAGCTCTTCCTGCTGATATCTTAAAGCGAATTAAGGCTGTGAACAAGGATGTGCATATACAGGTTTTTGTAAGCCTGGGATGCCCCCATTGCCCTGGTGCTGTAACAGCCGGACACAGGCTTGCTCTGGAAAATCCCAGGATTAAGGCTGATATGGTGGACACAAATAACTTTGTGCCTATGGCTCAAAAATATAATGTTACCAGTGTGCCAAAAATTGTTTTTAATGACAGGTTTGAACTTGTGGGTGCACACCCATTGAATACCTTCCTTGATGTTATTGAAAAGCTTTAAAAAGGTTTAATCAATATAGGATTTTGATTGATTAAAAGGAATGCTTAAAATGGGAACAGACACCCCTGTAAGGGAACATATTAAATTTCTTGCTTTTACAGGGGTGCTTGTTTTTGCAGTTGCCCTGAGTGCGGGGAATTTAAGCTATGAATGGCACTGGAACAGAATACCAGGATATATTATAAGTGAATATAATGGATCTGTTATACCCGGGCCTCTTTTAAAAGGGCTTTGGGTAACAATTAAAATTTCTATTTTAAGCATGATTTTTGCCTTTATAATTGCTGTTGTTACTGCCCTGTTTCGTCTTTCCAGTTCGTTTACTTCCAGGTTTGTTTCCTACTGGTATATTGAAACAATAAGGAATACCCCTCTGTTAATTCAGATATTTTTTATGTATTTTGTTGTTGCTCCTATTCTTGGTATCAATGCCTTTTTTTCAGCTGTAATTGCTTTGTCGCTTTTTGAGGGTGCCTATGCTTCTGAAATTTTCAGGGCTGGTGTTTTATCAATTAAAAAAGGCCAGTGGGAGGCTGCATCCAGCCTTGGTTTAACCTGGGTTCAGTCATATAGATATGTCATATTGCCTCAGGCTTTTCGCAGAGTACTCCCTCCACTTACCGGGCAGGGTGTTTCCTTGATCAAGGATACGGCTTTGGTAAGTACAGTTTCTATTTTTGATTTAACAATGGAGGGACAAAAAATAGTTTCTGAAACATTTTTAACATTTGAGGTATGGTTTACTGTTGCTTTTATATATATTATAATGACAGGTTCGCTTTCAATGTTTTCAGCATGGCTGGGGAAACGATACTCTGTGAGTTGAGTCGTGAAATAAAAAAGAAATAAGAAAAATGGAGAATAGTATGAAAAAATTTTTACTGATTTTTATTATGATTTTATCATCTTTTATGATTTTTGCTGCATGTAATAAAAAGGATTCATCCGGCATGCTTCTTGATGATATTCAGCAAAGGGGTTTTTTAAGAGTTGGCATGTCCACTTTTGTTCCCTGGGCAATGAACGATAAAACAGGCAATTTAATAGGATTTGAAATTGATGTTGCTTCAGAGCTTGCTAAGGATATGGGTGTGAAGGTTGAATTTATTCCTACTAAATGGTCAGGTATAATTCCTTCTCTGCTTACAGGGAAGTTTGATGTTATTATAGGCGGCATGGGTATTACTGAAGAGCGGATGCAAAAGGTTGATTTTAGCGATCCCTATGATTTTTCCGGTATGTCTATTGTGGCAAGCAGAAAAAAAGCATCAGGTTTTTCCAGCATTGAAGATTTTAATAAAGAGGGAATTCTTATTGCTGCAAGGCTGGGCACTACTGCTGCTGAGGCTGTAAAGGAGTATTTTCCTAAAGCAGATATAAGGCTTTTCGACGATGAGTCCCAGGCAATACAGGAACTTTTAACTGAACGGGTACATGCTGTGGTTGCATCTGCCCCGCTCCCTGAATTTCAAAGTATAAAGTATAAGGACAAATTTTTTCTTCCCCTTAAAGATACTTTTACCAAAGAGCCGATAGGTTTTGTTATGAGAAAAAATGAAGAGCCTGCAAGGGAATATTTTAATAAGTGGATTCAAAAGAAGCATGCTGACGGGTTCCTTGCTGATAGAAAAAATTACTGGTTCAGGACAAGAGACTGGGAAAGCCGGATAGAGTAATTTGAAAAAAAGGATCAGGTTTACCTGGCTGGATCTGCTGCTGCTTCCTCTTCTTTTTGGGGTTGCAGCATGGATGATCTACAGAGTATCAGTGGATTTGCACTATGACTGGAAGTGGTCAGCCATACTTGACTATGTTGTTCGCTATGATGTGGATTCAGAAAGGTATGTGCAGGGACTTCTTTTGCAGGGTCTGGTTACAACTTTAAAGCTAAGCGTATGGTCTGCTCTGCTTGCTTCTCTTTTGGGACTGGTCATGGGTTTGATGAAAACATCTCATCAGTATTTTTTGAAAATGCTGGCCACATCCTATGTAAGCCTTGTGAGGAATATTCCTTCTCTGGTTTTTATTTTTATTTTTTACTTTTTTTTCAGCAGTCAGATTATCAGTTTTTTTAATCTGGATTTTTATATAGCTGGTGTTTCAGGTAATTGGGAATTTTTTCTTCGTCTGTTTTTTTGTCCGCCGGAACAGTTTCCGGTTTTTGTATCTGCAATTTTAACCCTTGCAATATATGAAGGCGCCTATATGACAGAGATTGTTCGTGGCGGCATTGAGTCAATAGAAAAGGGGCAGTGGGAGGCTTCTGATGCTCTTGGGCTTTCAAAGTTTCAGAGGATGAGATACATCATCTTTCCTCAGGCTTTTAAGCGCATACTTCCTCCAATGGCCGGGCAGCTTATTTCTGTAATAAAGGATTCTGCAATTGTTTCAGTTATATCTGTGCAGGATTTAACATTCACTGGAATGGAGCTTATGGCTTCAACCTACCGCATTTTTGAAATATGGATTACTATTACTGCAATGTATTTTATTTTAACATTTGCATGTTCCTATGCAGTGAGAAAGCTGGAGCTTTATATGGAAAGGCGAGGCTTTGTGTAATATTTAATGTTTTATGGTTTCATTGATACTGTATCAAAGTTTATAAAAGAAAAAGCTTCCCTGTTTAAGGAAGCTTTCTTTGGTAAAATAAATTATCAGATTTTTTATATAGGATTCAGATTTTTAGTTTTTAGGAATATAGGAATCCACATCAATTTCATAGGTTTCAAAAAGTTCATTTTTAGCAACTTCAAATTCCAGCAATGAAGCATTGAAGTAAACAAGCATTGAAAGCTCCTGCTGTCTGCTGCTTATAAGAGTATCAAGGGCATCCCTTGCTGATGCTGCTGAAAAGCGTCC
>CAZYPA010000057.1:0-10949 GCA_964649175.1 uncultured Leptospirales bacterium
ACTGGCTTAAAGACACTGAAACATTGTCCGATTCTATTGATAAATATAGCAGCAGTTATTATGATTTGCGTTTTAAAGAGGAGATGGAAGCCCTTAACAGTACTGCAAAAGCCAAAAAGTTAAAGGTTGATCCTGAAGATGTTAAAAGGCTTGAGCGCAGAATCAGGGCAGAGACATCTGAAAAATATTTTGCCCTTGAAATAGCTTCAGGGATTCTCAGGTTTTACAGAGGGGAGCTTCTCTTTTCCTCTATTGTTCAAAATTATGAATCAGGTTTTAATTCAGCTCACAAGGTTCTTGAGAATAATAGTGAAATATATAATCTTTTCAGGGATGCTCTTTTAATATTTGAAAGAAACTATGAAGTAGCCGAAAGTCGTGGACAGAAACCCCTTATGACAAAGCTGCTTTTTAATATGGCATCCTGCTATGAAAAGATAGGGGAAACAGAAAAAGCCTATGTGTCCCTTATTGATGCAAAGGATTTGGCAGATGAGAACCGCTACACCTGGCTTCAAATAGATGCTTCATACAGGATGGGACGTTTCCTTGCAGCTTCAGGCATGGAGGTTGAAAAGGGTGATTATAAAATTCTGGCAAACAGAAATTTTGAATCAGCTGTAAAGGGCATTGAGGAAATACCGCTGCTTTTTGCAGTTCATTATAACAGAGTTAAAGCGATCTATGATGATTATATAAATTTTCTTATAAACAATGGTGACAGCACAAAGGGATTCATGATTTCAGAAAGGAAGCTTCAGCTTCTTCGCCTCATGGTAATAAATTCTCTTTCCCCCAGGTTTAGCAATGGTGAGCTTACCTCTCTTTATTATTTATACAATGGTGGTTTGAAAAAGCTCGATAAAGTTAACCGTTCTATCTCTTCCCTTCTTGAGTCTGATATAGAGGAGAATGCTGGTAAAATTAAATCTCTTGAAAAAGAAGCAAATTTGATTAAGGAGAATTTGAAAAAAACCAGCAAGGCCATGGCTGCGAAGAATAACCTTTTTGGCTCCTATGTTTCCATAGGACAAACAGGCATTCCCAATCTTTCCAGAGATGTTTATAAATTTCATAATAGAGGGAAAGATATTTTTTACTGGAAAATTTCCAAAGGAGAAATTCATTCAGGGAATTTGTCTATGGCAGAGGAAATTGGTTCTTTAATTAAAAAAGATTCTGACACAGAGGTATTTGTTATTGTTAATGATACTCTTCTTTCAATTTTAGAGGAGAAAACAAAATTTAATTTTTCACTACGACTTATTACCGGATTAGATCGTGCGCATAGATTTATTGATATGGATAAGAGCAAAGCTCCATCTTTAATATCCTCAATAAATGGAATAGAGGATAAAATTAAAACCAGAGAACTTCATGTTCACCTGAAAGATTCAACAAGGAATATAAGGGACTATTCCATAGTAATTGAAAAGCAGGGGGAAAGGGATTCTTTGACACCTGAAATGATTTTTGCATCTGAGGGAATAGCTCCATCCTGTCTTGTTGTGTGTAATGATAAGCCGGATTATAATTATACAGCAGCTCTCCTGGAAGCAGGTGTTTATGCAGGTATTTCCACTGTTGTATTTGCTTTGACTGATGATCCGGCATATCTGGCATTAGCAGTTGATTCATTCTATTCAGGCACTCCCCTGGACAGTGGAGGAGAAAACTTTATAATAGCAGGGGATATCAATTCCTTTGCAAAGGGTTTTGAGCCAGGTAATGCTGAAAAAGAATGGACAGGTTTTAAAGAGGCAATTGCAGAGTCCAGGTTTGACATAGCACGCATGAAACTTTCCAGGTGGAACAGTTTAACAGATAAAAAATGGAGCTTTGAATATTTTTCAGAGCTATGGTTTTTGGAGCTTTTAAAGGGGAACTTTAAAGAGGCAGCTTTAGCTCTTGAATCAGCGGTTCCTCTGTCTGATTTGGAAAAGGCCGGATTTATGGTGAGGAAGATTTACCATCTTCTTTACACAGGAGATTTTAAAAATGCTTTAAAAACATTTGATTCCAGTGAAGCGCTGTTAAAAAACACAGGAGATTATGCCTTTATTTTATCAATTTTTGCTTTTGCTGAATCCGGTCCTGATAAGTCTATGGAAATTTTTAATTCTATTAAAAAGCCCTATACTACACTTTTACCGGATGAAAGATACACAATTCTCTTAACAAGGTATTTTGCAGCAGCAGGGTCCTGGTTAGCAGATAGCATTGCAAATGATATTTCACCAAAGAGTGTAATGTCTCTTAATGAAAAGCTTTCATTGTTTATTCCATTTCAGCCAGGTATGGATTTTGTTCACAATCAAAGATTTAACAATATACTTGCTCTCAAGAATGAAAATATCAGCCTTAATCTTTTGAAAGATTCTGTTCTTAGGATGTCTCTTTCTGCTGATGGATATGACAGGTTTTCACCATTCCCTCTGATTTATACACTTGTGAATCATGAAATGTACGGGGTTGATGATGAGCTGTTTCCTCTTCTTGTAAACATTGATCCATTGGGAATTGTGTCTCAGGCTGATATAGGGGATTCCCTTTATATTCTTTCTCTCCTGGAAGAGCTATATTTGAGATACGACAAGCACTCCTCTGCCATTCCTGTTCAGGATATGATATTGAAGATTTCCAGAGAATCGGGTTTGTCCTATATTACAGGACAAACCCTTTATAGAAAGGCTTTAAGCTGCATGATTACAGGGGATATGGATAATGCCTATGCATCTGCCATTGAGGCTGGCAGCCTTATAAAAGAGGGGAGTGAAAACAGCATTGACCTTCAGCTGCTTTTAATGAATCTGGAATTGCGTTCAAGTCAGTACAAGCTGGCACAGGAGAAGGGGGACAGGCTTTCCAGCAAAGAGGGTCTTGCTCTGTCTCAAAAATATCTCCTTAATTTGCAGCTGTCCATGCTTGAACTTAACAGGTTAAGTACTCTTAAATCAGCTACTGTAGCTGATGCGAATAAATTTGAGGCTCTTTTCTTTTCCTCAATAGAAATGCTGAAAAGCAATATATCTATTCTTGAAAATCCCGGTTACAATGAGGTAACTGAACAGATTTTTGATGAATATATAAATTATAAAATGCGCACTGGTCAGCATACAGATGCCCATTATTTTAATGAAATAAAAAAGCTTTCTTATATTTCATTTAAGACAGGTAAAAATTATTTAAGGGGCAGAGGAGCAATCGATATTGAGGCTATGCAGCAGGCATTGCCAGCGGACTCGGTTTATCTTAATATTGCAAAAAATAGAAATGATCTTTTTATATGGCTCTTTGATAGAAAAGCAAGAAGAGCTCTGATAATAGAAAATGGTTATAAAGAGATTCTTGGTTTTAATGAAAAATTTAATCCTGCACTTATGAAGCGGGGAGATGCTGCCAGGGCTTCTTTGGAGCTATATAATATTCTTTTACCAGCATTGAGGTTTGTTGAGAACAATAAAAATATTTTAATCTCCACTGACTCATTTCTTGAACAGACACCTTTTTGTATTGCAGGAAAAGAAACAATGCTTTCTGAAAAAGCAGGGATATTTTACATGGTCTCTCCAATACTTACAGATTTTAAAGAAAAAGAAATGAAGCCTTTGGTTCATACTGCAGGTTTATCAGATTCTGTAATAGCAGGGCTTGAAATGGCAGGTATAAGACATTCAGGAATTGGCACAGGCAGCAGCTCCAGGATAAATCACGGTATAGCACACATAACAGGGGATGTAGCGTATAACAGAAAATCCCGGGGATTTACAATTGATAGAAAAGGATTTGCTGCACTTGTTTCAGGGGCAGATTTAATATACACCTCTGTCTTGTTTGCAGATTATGGCTTTAATAATCTGGCTGCATTTTGTCATGATTCTGGTGCAGGAAATGTTATACTCAATACATCTGCTTTGCAGGATGTTAACAATGCTTTTTTTGTAGAGTATTTTTACAGCAACATTAAAAAGAAGGATTCTGCAGCCAGGGCATTTGTAAAGGCCATAGGAGAGGTTAGAGGAGAAGAGCGTTTTGCATTGCCTGGATTTTGGGCTGGTACAAGGATGTATATCAATAGCTTTGATTTTGCTGAGTAATGTATAAAGCTGAAAAATATATTTCTGCTATTGAGCGGGAAGTGGGCAAGTGCATAAACAGGTATAAGCTTGTTCAGGAGAATGACCGGATTTTAGTGGGACTTTCCGGTGGGAAGGATTCTCTGGTTCTTCTGGAAACTCTGGCTTGCAGAAGGAGGCGTATTCCGGTTTACTATCATATTATTGCAGCCTATGTGCATATTAAGGGAATTGGCTATGAGAGCGATACTGTTTTTCTGGAATCCTTTTGTAGGGATCTGGCTGTTCCCTTTAAGGTAGTTGAAGTTGAAACAGACCTGATTTTTTCACAGGATAAGCCTCCGTGTTTTTTATGTTCATCTCAAAGAAGAAAAAAGCTTTTTGATTTAGCAGCTGAGGAAAATTGTAATAAAGTTGCACTTGGCCATCACATGGATGATGCTGTTGAAACATTGCTTATGAACATGATATTTTCAGGATCAATAAGTTCCATGCCTCCGGCGTTAGAACTTTTTAGTGGAGAAATAAGCCTTATCCGCCCCCTGTTGCTTTTAGGAGAAGATAAAATATCAGAGTATGCAGGAATAAGAAATTTCCCTGAACAGAGAAAAACGTGTCCCTGGTCAGATGAGTCAAAACGGACAAAGGTAAAATCGCTTATAGCAGAAATAAAAAAATGGGATAAAAACGGCTTGTCCAATATATTCAACTCCATGTCAAATATTCATGGAGAGTATTTGCCCTGTGAAATTAAAAAATGAATCAGTCAGGGTCATTGTAGCCGCACCCCTTATAGGGGCTCAGGTCTTTATCCTTTGCAAGATATTTCACATCTTCATAATAGGGGAATTTGCTGCACATTTTTGGGCGTATTTCATGGATTGAACATGCTGGAAGCCCTGATTCATCAATTGTATAGTGTTTGCACTTATAGTGATAGGGTAAATCATCGCCTTCCTTTTCATAGAGAAAAGTGAGCATTGGATAAATAAGATATATTTCTGAAAAGTTTGGATCGATCTGTTTTGATTTTTTCCAGTAAAAATATGCCTTTTCCAGGAGTTCAGGCGGTTCTGCAAGCATTACATCCTGGCAGCATTTTCCGCATCTTTTACATTTAGCCATTATTACACCTGTTTAAGTTTTTTTATATTGCACTTTATGTTGTATATTGTATCTTAAAAATTATTGCAGGGAAATCATCTATCTTTAGTTGACAAATATCATTTCTAAAATTTATGTCGAACATATTTTGATTTTTAAATCAAATATCTATATGTTAAAGGAATGGTATATTTTATTATTTTTTAATATTAAAGTAGTATATTAAGAAAGTACAAAATGAGTTGATCAGCCCCTTTTGGGGGCGGCGGGTAAAGAATTTTTTATGGAATAAGTTTATTCCGCCGGGGGCTTAACTGATTTTAGTGCTTATTAAAAGAATATAAAAAGTGAGCTAAGGAGTTAATAATGAATATAAAGGATAAAGATGGATTTTCAGCAGAGGATATTTTTACAGGCTCCACAGGCTATGCCTATAATGACTTTATTTTACTACCGGGATTTATCGATTTTGCACCAGAAGATGTAAGCCTGGAGACAAACCTTACAAGAAACATAAAAATTAAAACTCCATTTATTTCAAGTCCAATGGATACTGTTACTGAAGCAGAAATGGCAATAGGCCTTGCGCTCTGGGGAGGAATAGGAATTGTCCATTACAATAATACAATTGAGCAGCAGGCTGATGAAATAAAAAAAGTAAAGCGTTATGAAAATGGGTTTATTAATAATCCAATGGTTCTTTCTCCAGAAAATCGTATTTATGAAATAGATATGATAAAGGCCCGATATAATTTTTCCGGTATACCAATAACAGAGAGTGGAAAGCTGAATTCAAAACTCTTAGGTATTGTTACTAACAGGGATATAGATTTTGAAAAGAATCGTAATCGTAAACTTGGTGAGGTGATGACAAAAGAGCTCCTTACTGCAAAGGAAGGTATTACTCTTATTGAAGCCAACAAGATTCTTAAATCTTCAAAAAAAGGGAAGCTTCCTATTGTGAATAGCCAGGGGCATCTTGTTGCATTGATGAGCAGAAGCGACCTTTTAAAAAATTATGAGTATCCCCTTTCTTCAAAGGATAGCAGCAAACAGCTTAGGGTTGGTGCAGCAATCTCAACAAAGGATGAGTCAAAGCCACGCCTTGAAGCTTTAGCTGATGCAGGTGTGGATTTGGTAGTAATTGATTCTGCTCAGGGGAATTCAATTTATCAGGTTGAAATGATTAAATTTATAAAGAAGAATTATCCCCATATTGATGTAATAGGCGGTAATGTAGTTACTGAAGAGCAGTGCCTTAATCTGATAAAAGCAGGTGCAGATGCCTTAAGAATAGGTATGGGGCCTGGTTCTATATGTACTACACAAACAACCATGGCAGTAGGCAGATCACAATCAACAGCGGTTTTTAGAACAGCAAGGGCTTCATATAAATTTGATATTCCTGTTATTGCTGATGGTGGTATATCCAATATCGGGCATATTTCAAAGGCTCTTTCTCTTGGGGCTTCAACAGTAATGATGGGCTCCATGTTTGCCGGAACAAATGAAGCTCCTGGTGAATATTTTTATGAAAATGGTATAAGGCTTAAAAAATATAGAGGTATGGCCTCAATGGAAGCAATGGAAGCAGGTGGTTCAAAAAGATACTTCGCTGAAGATGCCAAGGTAATTGTTGCTCAGGGTGTTTCAGGGGCTGTTCTTGATAAGGGGTCTTTGCATGATTATATCCCCTATCTGATTCAGGGGCTTAAACATTCCTTGCAGGATATTGGCGTAAGAGATATTAAAAAACTGCATAGCAGCCTTAGAAGCGGTGATTTGAGGTTTGAGCTTAGATCTTCAATGGCTCAAAGAGAAGGGCATGTTCATGATATGTATTCCTACAAGGAACCTCAATATATGTAATTTCAGATAAAAATAATTCAGAATCAATTAAAATTCCCGCAAAATAAGGCGGGTTTTTTAATTGTTCTTGATTAAATAAAAAATTGTTGAAAAATGTACACAATTATATATATTTACATTAATATATAAGAGATCGTAAATAAAGAGATAGTGAAAATAATATGAAATCCAGATTAAACATTTCCGGCGAGAGCCTGAGCATTAAAACGCCTATTCAGTCCTTTCTTTTATCAGAGTTACTAGGAATAGTTCTTGTTATAGCAGGATTATATAATCCCGGGTCAATATCATATATTGATCATCTGCTTATTGGATTAGGAATTATCTTTATTTCCCTTGGACTTTTTTATGTTAGTAATTCGCGTTATTATAAAATGGTAGTTAATAATAAAACAGGGGAGCTGAGTATATTTGAGTCAAACAGTTGGGATATATCTCCATTTAAAATTCCTGCTGATTATTTTTCAGGTATTCTTATTCAGATGATAGTTAATAAGAAAAATAAAATTGAATATGATGTACTTTTAAAAAACAGGCCTGGCTCATTTATAATGCTGGCACGATTCCCTGACAGGAAACGGGCTGTATTATTCGGTGAGAAGCTTCAAAAAATGCTTAAGATCGAATTAAAAATAAATGATACAGAAATTCCTCCTGTTTTTCCAAAGGATAAAGAATTTGTTCCTATTGAACTTTCTCTTTCCGGCAATACATCAATACTGTTGACAGAACGCCCTAATTCAATAGGCCTTTCCTGGAAAACAACTCATCATCCTGTTCAGTTTTTATTTGTTCTTGCTATTTATTATGGATTGTTTCATATAATTCATTTTTCAGTAGTAGGATTATTAGATCCTTCATTGCTTTTTATAATAATTATATATACGTCAATGGGATTAATCTTTCCATTGTTTGTTGTATGGATCATTGGATCTTTAACTGCTAGAAATTTCTTTATTATTTATAGGGATGGAGTAAGGGCTTACAGAAAAAGCTTTGGAAGAAAGAAGAAGGAAGTATTTATATATAAAAAAGATATAGTTATGACAAGAAATTCCATGGATCTTAGCAATGAAGTATTTGCAGTTGGAAGCAGCAAATGGGCTGAAGCTTCAAATAAAATGATCGCAGATAAAGAGCGTGGAATTGAGGGCAGAGTCCATATTCCTTCAGGCAGCATACTCAGGGTGGATACTTCACGATTAAGGCTAATTGAAAAACTTTTTATTGAACAGTATATTCTTAAATATCTGTAAGCGCTGGTATGATAGCAAAACTTACAGGTAAAATAGATGAAATAAAACCAACATCAATTATTCTTGATGTCAATGGCGTAGGTTATGGCCTTACCATACCTGTGTCAACATTTGATAGAATTCAGCATCTTGCAGAAACATCTCTTTATGTGCATACCATACACAAAGAGGATAATTTTAAACTTTTTGGTTTTTCCACACAAAAAGAAAAATCACTCTTTCGTATTCTATTAGGTGTAAGCGGAATAGGTCCGTCAATAGCCATATCTATTATTTCAAGCATAACTGCTGAAAGAATTACAGAGGCTGTTAAAACAGAAAACAGCGGACTTTTGCTAAAGGTTCCTGGAATAGGAAAGAGTAAGGCTGAAAAACTGATATTTGAACTTAGGAGAAAAATAGAACTCCTTGAGGAAATATCGGATCAGGTTGAAGAGGTTTTTTCACCTTCAAGGGATGCTGTTGATGCACTTGTTGCTTTGGGATTTGATGAGTTAAAGGCAAAAAAATGTGTGAACAATATTGTAAAAGAAAAGATTGATTTGGGTGTGGAAGAAATTATTAAGGAATCACTTAAAATACTTTTTTAACATTGTTTTTTCTTGACAGAAGCCCCCTGGAATTTATACATCAGTTTACTATTATAAATAACAGTCTTATCAAGAGTGGTGGAGGGAATGGCCCTTTGAAACCACGGCAACCATTCCATTAAGGAAAAGGTGCTAATTCCAACGGAGTAATTCCGGAAGATGAGACAGCAGTTTTATATTAAACCGCTGTTTCAAAAAAAGGCGGTTTTAATGACAACTTTTAGTGAAATAAAAACAACAGGTATTGTAAAAACAGAATTTTTTACCTTTGCAGAACCCCCTGAAGAAATGATCCTTGAGAGTGGAGAAAGGCTTGGTCCTATAACTCTTGCCTATGAAACCTATGGTACGCTTAACAGTGAAAAAAATAATGCCATATTAATAGAACACGCACTTTCCGGAAGTGCCCATGCTGCTGGAAGGCACCATCCTGATGATAAATATCCTGGCTGGTGGGATACATATATTGGACCTGGCAAGCCCTTTGATACTGATAAATACTTTGTAATATGTTCTAATGTAATAGGCGGGTGTAGCGGTTCAACAGGGCCGGCGTCAATCAATCCATTTACAGGCCGGACTTATGCCCTGGATTTCCCAATGGTAACAATAAAGGATATGGTAAATGCCCAGTTTCATCTTGTGAATTATCTGGGAATAAAAAAACTTCTTGCTGTAGCAGGGGGCTCGATGGGGGGGATGCAGGCGCTTCAATGGTCAGTTTCATATCCCCATATGGTTAACTCCTGTATTGCAATTGCAACCTCTGCTTATCTTTCAGCTCAGGGTATTGCCTTTAATGAAGTTGCACGCCAGGCAATTTTTAATGATCCTAAATGGAATGGCGGCAATTATGGCAGGGAGGTGCCAGCAGAGGGGCTTTCCCTTGCAAGGATGATAGGACATATAACCTATTTAAGTGAAAAGCATATGCACGAAAAATTCGGCAGGAATTTTCAGGAGGTATCAAAGGCAAGCAGGAACATTAATTCTGAATTCACTGTGGAGTCATATCTTCATCATCAGGGGATAAAATTTGTAGAGCGATTTGACGCTAATTCATATGTCTATATTACAAGGGCAATAGATTATTTTGATTTGCAGGAGGATTCTGGCGGGGTTTTGGCAAATGCCTTTGATAATGCTAAAGCAAATTATCTTGTAATAAGTTTTACAACGGACTGGCTTTATCCTAGCGATAGTTCCAAGGAAATAGTAAAAGCTCTGCGGGTTAGTGGAAAAAATGTTAATTATATAGATATTGTAACAGATAATGGACACGATGCTTTTTTACTCCCTGCAGAAATTCTTGAAAAAAATATATCAAATTTTCTTAAAAGTGAATTTGCACGGCTGGGGAAAAATGAGGAAGTATAGATGATTGGCTATGATCTTGTGATTGAGGAAATTCCTGAAAAATCAAAGGTTCTGGACCTTGGATGCGGGGACGGTGTTCTTTTGGAGATGCTTCAGGAGAGCAAAAAAGTAAAGGGATATGGCGTAGAAATTTCAGAGGAGGGGGTAAGCCTTTGCATGGAAAAAGGCCTTTACTGCTACCAGGCAGATATTGATGAAGGGCTTACAGATTACAGGAAAAACTCCTTTGATTATGTTATTTTAAATCAGACAATACAGAATACAAAAAGGCCGGATTATGTTATCAAGGAGGTTTTACGGATAGGGAAAAAGGTAATAATCAGCTTCCCTAATTTTGGATATATTCAAACCAGGCTTCATCTTTTGTGCAGAGGTACAATGCCTGTAAATGATCTGTTGCCATATCAGTGGTATGACTCTCCTAATATTCATCTTCTTACAATTAAGGATATGAAGAGCATGGCAAAGGAGTTTGATTTTAAAATTCTCAGGGAGCGGCACTTTAATTTAGGACAAAATCAAAAATCAAAAATAATAGGGTTAAATCCAAACTTTTTTGCTCAATACGGATTTTTTGTAATATATCAGTAGTGTTTCAGGTTTTTGAAATTTGAAAAGAGGCTAAAAAAAATTACTGGATTAATAAGCATAGAATTATATCTTTTACTTTTTAATGT
>CAZYPA010000057.1:11049-13850 GCA_964649175.1 uncultured Leptospirales bacterium
TAAAAAAAATTACTGGATTAATAAGCATAGAATTATATCTTTTACTTTTTAATGTACCTTTTTTATTTTAACGTTTAGTAAAGTATAAATGTGTACAGATATTCAAAAGTCTCCCGATGGGGGATTTAGGGGGCTCAAGTCCCACTTTGGGCGAGGTTCATGGATGAGCTCTAGTGCAAAGGGCTGCCACGAGGCTTAAGAAGCCCTTTGTTTATTTAGGGGGTTGTCTCTTAGGATAAAGGAAAAATAATTTCATTTTGATCCTTAAACTTATGTAGAAAATTATGAAAGAAATATTTTGCCCTGATGGGTATCTTGATAAAAATCTTCCTGGATATGAGTACAGGGAAAGCCAGCTTCTAATGGCGGATTTTATTTTTCAGAGGCTCTCTGCTCCTGAAAATGCAATTGTTGAAGCAGGCACAGGAACAGGTAAATCCATGGCGTACCTTATTCCTGCGTTAAAATATGCTATTGATCTTGGGAAAAAAATTTCACTGTCAACAGAAACAAAGGCGCTTCAGCAGCAGCTTCTTGAAAAGGATATCCCAATTGTAAAAGAAATTTTCAGGGAACATTTTTCCAGGGATTTTAAATATTCCCTTTGCCTTGGCAGCTCCAATTACCCATGTAAAAGACGATTTGAAGCAACAGTAAAAAAGGGCACTTTTAGCAAAGCAGATCTGCAGCATATAAACAGGGTGAGTATCCTTTTTAAAGAGAAAAGAATTTTTACTGTTTTTGATGCGGATATTCCCTTTTCTATCTGGAATGAAATCAATAGGGATCCTGAAGTGTGCATACAGCAGAGGTGCCAGTTTTTTTCCACATGTGCATTCCAGGCAGCAAGAAAGGAGTGGGCACAGGCAGATCTTCTTGTTATGAATCATTATCTCTTCTTTTCCAATATTGCTTCAGGTAAGGCATACCTTCCAGTTACTGATGCAGCTGTTTTTGATGAAGCTCACGCCATTGAAGCTATTGCAGCAAAACAGCTTGGTTTTTCCATTGATTATGAATCACTTGTTCTTTTGCTTCAGCGGTTTTACGCCAAGGGGAAAAGGGGTGTTATAAATAATTTTAAAAAAGAAGAAATTCGTGATGAAGCAATAAAGACCCTTGATGCGCTTGCTAAAGAAGCGCAGGTTTTTTTTGAAAAGATTAGGGAACAGTTTTCTTCATCGCAGAATGTAATACGCCTTACCAGCCCTCTTGACTTTGGTGATCCCCTGACAATAGCTTTAAAAAATTTTTTGCTTGTACTGGATGATGCTGAATCTGATATTGAAGAAGATAATAACAGAATGGAGTTTGATTCAGCTAAGGGTCGGATTTTAGCTTATGCTGAAGCCTTTTATTCGTTCATTAAGCTTGCAAGAGAAAACTATGTTTATTGGATTGAGCGCAAAAATAATGATTTGCTGGGAAATGCCAGTTTAATGGGGCAGCCTGTTGAAATATGCAGCATAATGCAGATGGATGTATTTTCATTCTATGAGTCATCCATATTTGTTTCAGCAACACTTTCTGTTAAAAGGGATTTTTCATTTTTTATTTCAACAACTGGTTTTATAAATGGTAAAGGTGTTGTACTTGAATCTCCCTTTGATTTTAAAAAGCAGGTAACACTTTATCTTGCCAAAGATATCCCTTCTCCTGAGGATAAAAGCTATCCTTTGGCAATAAGCAAAAATATTATAGAAATAATAAATATTCTCAATGGCAACTGCCTCATCCTTTTTACATCATACAGGATGCTTAAGGATGTGAAGGATATTATTCAGGATAAAATATCTCATACTATTTATTCACAGGATGAGATGATCGCCTCAAGGGCTTTAAAATACTATATTGAGGATAACAATTCAGTGTTAATGGGTACGCATTCTTTCTGGCAGGGTATAGATCTGCCAGGGGATCTTTTGCGTGGAGTTATTATCACCCGCCTTCCCTTTGCTGTACCTGATTCACCTGTAATGGAGGCAAAATTTGAAAGGCTTAAAAGTATGGGTAAAAATCCCTTTATTGATTTACAGATACCAGAGGCAGCACTTAAGCTTAAACAGGGTGTAGGCAGGCTTATAAGAAGGGGAGATGATAAGGGAGTTGTTGCAATACTTGATTCAAGAATTGTAACTAAAAGTTATGGTTCTGTTTTTATTGAATCTCTCCCAAAGGTATCCCCTGTAATGAGTCTTAAGGATCTTACAACAGGGTATAAAAAACTGTTAAAAATATATGAAAACTGAGATTTTTTTAAAAGGAATATTTATATTATTCAGCACTTGAATTAAATTTATATTAAAAGGAATTTGCATGCAAAAAGTAAAAGATTTACGAATTTCATTTATAGATTATTTTAAAAGCAAGGGACACATGATTGTTCCATCAAGCTCCCTTTTCCCAAAGGATGATCCTTCTCTTCTTTTTACTACAGCAGGGATGGTGCAGTTTAAGGCAATGTTTGCAGGTACAGTTGATCTGGAATATACCAGGGCAGCATCAATACAGAAGTGTCTCCGTACAAGCGATCTTGAGCAGGTGGGAAGAACAAAGAGGCATCTTACCTTTTTTGAAATGCTGGGCAACTTCTCCTTTGGAGATTATTTTAAGGAGGAGGCAATTGATTTTGCCTGGGAATACTCCACTGACATTATAGGATTTCCAAAAGAAAATATATGGCCAAGTATTTATCAGGATGATGATGAGGCATATCAGCTGTGGAACAAAAGGATAGGCATTCCTGAAAATAAAATAGTAAGGCTTGGCAAGGCTGATAATTTCTGGGGTCCTGCAGGAGA
>CAZYPA010000058.1:0-13799 GCA_964649175.1 uncultured Leptospirales bacterium
TATGGTGTAGCCAGGGCATGGGAAAAACTTGAGATGCTGGAGAAAAGCAATGGCGCTGCATCATGATGAAGTAATAAAAATTATAACAGACAAGCTGGGTAAGGATCTTATCAGCTCTGAGGTAAGGGAGAGGTATGATGGTTGCCTTAACAGGCAGGCTCAACGGAGTATTTACTTCAAGGTGAATACTGATGCCCTTCATAAGACAGTGCTGATTATGCGGGAAATGTCAATTCTTCATCTTTCCTGTCCAATGGCAACAAAGGAGCATGGATGGGGTCTGGAAATGCTATATATATTTACCCTCTTTCCCGGAGAAGGGGGATTTAAGGAAATTCCTGTAATTATAAGTGTGAATTTACCTGCTGACAATTTAAGGGTAAGATCATTAACTGATATTGTTCCTGGAATTCTTATAATGGAGAGGGAGGCTCAGGAGATGCTGGGTATAGTTGTTGAGGATATACCGGATAAAAGGCACTTCTTTACACCTGATAATATGGAAAAAGGATACTTCCCATTGAGAAATAAGGTTGAACCTGTGGATCAGGGAGGGGGGAAAGATGAGTAAGGGAACCACTTATAAACTTCAGATAGGGCCTACACACCCTGCTTTTAAGGAGCCTGTAAGGTTCGAGTTTGAGGTTGATGGCGAGCAGGTAATTAAAGCTGACATAGATATGGGTTATACTCACAGAGGCATAGAAAAGATTGCTCTTTCAAGAAGTTTTATTCAGATAATATATCTTGTGGAAAGAGTATGCGGGATCTGCTCCTTTTCACACCCCATGGCATACTGCCTTGCTGTTGAAAACGCTGCTGAAATTGAAGTGCCACCCAGGGCAAAATATATACGAACAATAATAGGTGAGCTTGAAAGGCTCCATTCCCATCTGCTTTGGGCTGGTGTTGCTGCAAGGGAAATTGGCTTTGATACTTTTTTTCACTATACCTGGAAGATAAGGGAAAAGGCAATGGACTGCCTTGAGTTGATTACAGGCAACAGGGTCAACTATGGGATGCTCACCATAGGCGGTGTAAGGCGCGACATTAGAGAGGAACAGATGCCGGCTTTGCAGAAAACCGTTGAATATTACAGCGAGCTTTATGACAGGGCATCTGAAATACTCCTTGATGATATGAGCCTGCGCCTGAGATGTGAAGGTGTGGGGATTCTTACCTATGATGAAGCTGCTGATCTATGTGCTGTTGGACCAACTGCAAGGGCATCAGGGCTTGCAAAGGACGTGAGGGCAGATTATTCCATAGGTGCCTATCCTGATATAGAATGGTTTAAGCCTGTTACACCTGCTGATATGGGCCGTGCGCCTATTGGAGATGTATATGACAGATTTACTGTGCGTGTTCTTGAAATGAAGCAGTCGATAGATATTATAAATTTCTGTATTGAGAATATGCCTGAAGGGGATATCTCTGTTGAGTCTAATGCGAATAAAATGATAAATTCTTTGAAAAAACTTACCTGTGAGGGCATAGGAAGATATGAGGCACCAAGGGGTGAGGTTGCTCATTATCATATTTTGGATAAAAGAGAAGGCCCTGTGTGCAGCAAGATCAAGGCTCCTACCTATGCAAATGCCATCACATGGATTCCAATGTTCAAGAATACTGAAATTGCTGATATACCCATTGTTATGGCTTCAATTGACCCATGTGTTGCATGCGCAGACAGGATGAGCATAGTGAAAAAAGGTAAAAGAAGCCTGGTGGATTATAGTGAGTTAAGAAGAATGAGTATTGAAAAGATGAAAAGAATTCAAGGCAATAAGGGCGTGCAGAGGTAATTATGTTTGAGATTGCAATACTAATATTACTTGTAATCGCTACAGTAATAACAGGTTCATACACAGGTTTAATAGCAAAGGGTGTTGATAGAAAAATTGGTGCCTATTTTCAGGCCAGGATAGGACCTCCCATAAGACAGCCTTTTTGGGATTTGAAAAAGCTTATGATTAAGCAGACCATCATTCCGGAAAATGCTGTTAAGTGGGTTTATGAAGGGGCTCCCCTTTTATGCCTGGCATCATCTGTGCTGCTCCTTGTGTATGTATGGGTTCCATATTTTCTTCTTCTTTCAGGTATGGATAATTCATTTTTTTTAAAGTCAGGTGATCTTATTCTTATTATATATCTTTTGTTAATACCTGCAATAGCCCTTATTATAGGGGGATTTTCAGCAGGGTCTCCACTTTCTACAATAGGTGCTCAAAGGGAGATGGTTATACTTATTGCAACTGAACTTCCTATTGCAATTGCCATTGTAACTATTGCCTGGAAGATGAATTTTCTTGCACCTGGATATGAACCCTTTGCTATTGGCACAGTTGCATCCCATCCTTTCTGGAGCGGAATGGGACCTCTGGGTATTATGGGGGGTATGCTCCTTGTATTTACATTCATGATTATTATACCTGCAGAAGTTGCAAAGATTCCCTTTGATCAATCAGAGGCTGAATCTGAAATTGCAGAAGGTCTTCTTTCTGAGTATTCGGGAAAGCATTTAGCTTTTTTTCAACTTGGTGAATCTGTAAAGGCAATAGCTGTTGTGTCTCTTGCTGTTGTACTTTTTTTCCCTCATTCCTTTACTGCTCTTACAGGTTACAGGGTTGTGCCACTTGGAGTTGATATTACTCTTGTTGTTGATATTATATTTTTCCTGTTTAAGGTTTTTATTGTTTATACAGTTTCCATATCCTTAATAAGGGTTTCCATGGCTCGATTTAAAATTTCCCAGGTTTCACAGGTTTTTATTTATATTTTGAGTATAGTCAGTTTAAGTGGTTTTCTTTTAATTTATCTTGATCCATCAATTTTAGTAATGTAGCAGGGAGATATTTATGGTTTCAACCTTATCAAAAATAATTGAACAGCTTTTTACAAAAAAGGTCACAAATGTATTTCCTGCAAAATATGTTCCTGATTCAATAGTTGATTTTCTTGCAAAGGGTGATATTACTGCTCCAATACCAACTCCTGATCATTTCAGGGGTACGCTTGCCTATGATTATGAAAATTGTATAGGCTGCATGATGTGTGTGAGAATTTGTCCTGCAAAGGCAATTGAGGCTTATCCTGTAATTGCAAAGGAGAAAAAAACCAAGCGTGTTGTTTTTTTTCTGGGCAGATGTACCTCCTGCCAGGAGTGCGTTAATATCTGCCCTGTGCATGTTATAAGCATGGAAAAGACTTTTATGAATGCTAATTATGATAAATACGGTGATTCTCAGGTAATAGGAATAGAGGAGAGAAAAATTAATGAGATAAAGGAGCCTGCAAATTCTCCAGAAGGGGACTCCTGAATTATTTATTCTGCTGTTTTAATGGAATCAAGGTTTTTTGAAAAAATTATTTCTTCAAGTATTTTTATCCCGCTTTTTACTTCCTGGCTTAACCTGTCATTTAATTCCATAGAATATGGTTCAATACCTATGAATAATATCTCCGGAATAAATTCATGGAGATAGTTGATTAGCTCAACTATTTCCGGAGAGTGTGAGTTAAAGGAATCATTGCTTTCAAATTTATGAATAGGGATTTTTCTGAACTCACCGGGTTTTATCCCCATGCTGCAGGCATCTACAATTATGAGTGTATTTGGCGCTGCTTTGCGCAGGGCTCCTGTGAAGTTTTCCGGAACAGTGGAGCTGTCAAATGAAGTCATGCCCCTGGATGCAAGGTTTTCAGCAATAATGCTTCCGGCAGCATCATCTCCCCTGAGCCTGTTTCCTATGCCTAATATTGCGATTTTTTTGTTTTTCATAATTTATTTATTAAACATAGATTATTACAGGTGCTGTACTATTATTGCAAGTTTTTAATAAAAACCATTAATTCTTCATGCGGAGATGTAGAGAGCTGTCTTAAATATATACTATTCTTTTAAAATTTGTAAAACAGGCTATTATTCTTCCCCTGAATAATATCTTCGACCATAAGATGATAATTTGATTTAATAATAGATAAATAATTTTTATCTTTAAGTACAAGTTTATCCAGAAAAAAAAGTGGGAAGGTTTTAAGTCTGTATTCCAGAATATCACATTCAAAAGGCCCTTTTTTTTGTGTTATTTCAAAAATAGTTTTCCAATTAAATTCTGATAGAGTAGCAAGTAAAAAAAGATCAAAAATATCTTTCGGCTCATCCCTTCCAATTATAGCACTCAACTTATTAGCTGACATATTTATTATATTATCAAGTACATATCCTTTTTCTGACTTAGTAGTTAGCCCATAATAAAAAACACGGTCATTTACAAAATCAACTTTGAGCATATCTTTTATTTCTATACGCACAAAATCTTTTGAATCTATTATAATCTTAAAATCGATTTTTTTTTCATCAAAATTGTTAAAAAGAATTCGAATGTATTCTCTAAAAAGGTTGTTATCATTAGTAAAAAAATCAAGGTCATCAGAATATCTTTTTTCAGCATAAAACCTGTTAATGCATGTTCCACCAGTAAGATAAAAAATACTTTCTTTAGAAAAAATTATATCAAGGATTTCATTTTGTACCTGATATAGTTTATTGAAATCTACCTGTTTTGCCATTTAAGTCCTTTAATTTCAATAGCTTCTCCAAGAACATTAGCCTTTACAAGCTGCCTGCGGCGAGATTCCCGCTCAACCTGCCTCTCCGGGATTTTTGAGAGAAATTGCCTAACTTCATCTATGCTAAATAATTCTCTTATAAATTTGGATGGATATTTGGAATTAGCAAGGATTTTTGAAAATAAAAAAAGCTTGAATCTTTCATTATCAGAAACCAATTCTTTTTTTATATCTTCCACTGTATAGCTGTAATCTCCCCAGAAACAGTCTCTGATGATTTCTTCAATTACTTTATCATTTATATATTTATTACTTCCCAATTTCTCAATCTCCTTTAGCTGTAAATATGAGTCTTTAAGGGATATGTCAATACTTTTATCGTTCAGTTATTGAGTATAAAAAAAATGAATTAATAAAGTATAAAATAAGTTAATCAGCCCTCTATAAGGGGGCGGTGGCCAAGGATTTACTAAAGGAAAAATTTTATTCCGCCGGGGGTTGATGTGTATGGATAATAATATAACTTTCTCCAAAGAGCCGGAATGTGTGAAAAATATTAATAGCGCTTTTTATAGATAATTGACTTAAAAATAGCAATGTTGAACATGTGAATTATGATCATAAAAAGAAAAAAAATTATAGTGCAGGGTATTGTTCAGGGCCTGGGATTTCGTCCTGCTATTGCCCGCAAGGCAGATCTTTTAAACCTTACAGGAACTGTTTTAAATACCAGGGATTCCCTTGAAATAGAGATTGAAGGAACAGAGTCATCTGTTGATATATTTATAAATAAATTTTATAATCTTATCCCTGTTAATGCTGTAGTAAACAGCTTTGTTTATGAGGATATGACTCCTGCAGGAAAAGAAAAATCTTTTGTAATTGTTGAAAGCAGGGACTATGGCCCAACCCGTTTAAGCATTCCCCCTGATATTGCAATGTGCGAAGATTGCAGAAAGGAATTTAATGATCCCAAAAACCGCAGACATAAGTATCCATTTATCACATGCGGTGTATGCGGGCCCAGGTACACCTATATGGAAAACATGCCCTATGACAGGGCCAATACATCCATGAAGCATTTCCCTTTTTGTGCAGATTGCATGGAAGAATACAATGATCCTTTAAATCGCAGATTTCATATAGAGGGGTTTTCATGTCCTATATGCGGCCCTTCAGTAAAGGGGCTTGATGAGGCTATTGAAGCGATTAGAAATAATTCCATTGTTGCAGCAAAGGGGCTTGGCGGATATAATATTATCTGCTCTGCAGTTAATGATGAAGCTGTAGTAAAGCTTCGTAAAAGAAAAAACAGGCCCTCAAAACCTTTTGCTGTGATGTTTTCTTCTGTGGAAAAAGCAAAGGAATATGTAAATATGTCTTTATCAGAGGAGGCGCTTTTAAAAAGCAGAATTTCTCCAATTGTTATTTGTGAAGCAAAGGAGGGCAGGGATATTTCATCTGCTGTAGCTCCCTTTAATGCTTTTTTAGGAGTGATGGTTCCATACACTCCCCTTCATGAGCTTATACTTGAAAAAGCGGATATTCCCCTTGTTATGACAAGTGCCAATGTTTCAGGGGATCCTTTAATAATCGATGATTCAGAAGCGATTAAAGATCTTTCAGATGTTGTGGATTCTTTTATCATCCATAACAGGGAAATATTAAAACGGGCAGATGACAGCATATCATTTTTTCATAGGGATATGGAAATGACTGTGCGAATGGGACGTGGTAGAATTCCATTCCCGATAAAAATTGATAATCCTCAAAATCTTGAAATCATGGCTTTTGGTGCTGAGCTGAAAAATAATATCACCATTGTATCAGGTTCTAATTTGATCACAGGGAACCATGTTGGTGATTTGAGCAGCCCTGAAACATTCAATCATTTCGTTAAAACAGCTGATGAGATGATTGAGTACTATTCCCTTAATCCTGATATTGTTATATGCGATAAACACCCTGATTATGAATCAACCACCTTTGCTGAAGATTTTGCAAAAAAAACCGGAGCCAGGCTTATTCAGGTGCAGCACCATTATGCGCATTTTTTATCATGCTATTTTGAAAACAGGCTTGAGGGTGAGGCTCTGGGTATTATTTTTGATGGTACAGGTTATGGGGATGATGGAACTATATGGGGTGGTGAAATTTTTGCAGGTGATCTTCATTCTTTCACAAGGTGCGGCCATATCAAAAATTTCCCCCTTCCAGGAGGAGAAAAGGCAATATCAGAGCCATGGAGAATTTTAGCAGGATTTTTTGACCTGAATGATTTTATTGAAATATGCAGTTTCATGGATTCATCTGCCCTGGAAAATATATATAAAATATCTGGTAAAAAAGAATTTTCTCCACTCACCTCAAGTGTGGGCCGGCTCTTTGACGCAGCTTCAGCGCTCCTTGGTTTTGACAGAAATGTAACTTTTGAAGCAGAGGGTGCCATATATCTTGAGCAGAGAGCGCGAAAAACAAATATTAAAGATACAATAAATATTCCTCTTGAAAAGAAAGATGGAGTTTATATTGCAGATCCTATACCTTTTATGAGGGAGCTTTATTCCATGAAAAAATCGGGCAAAGACATTGATACTCTTGCAGCAATTTTTCATAACTCCCTTTGCCTTGTTGCTGCTGAAATGGCTCTGTTAATATGCAAAGAAAGAAATATCAAAAACGTGATGCTAAGCGGGGGTGTGTTTCAGAACAGAATTATGCTTGAAATTCTTGAGAAAAGACTTGTTTTTTACGGGCTTAATGTTTTTTTTAATAAATCAATTCCAGCCAATGATGCAGGGATTTCTACTGGTCAGGCTGTTTACGGTGTTTACAATGCATGAGTTGAGTCTTGCTATGAGTGTGAAGGATATTGTTGAGGAAGCTGTTGCTCAATATAATTGTGCAGAGGTTAAAGCTGTTAATATTGCTGTTGGGGAATTTAGTGCTGTATCCATTGATTCTCTTGAATTTGCAATGGAAGTGGTAAAAAAGGATTCTTCTTTTGAAAATGCTGAAATAAAAATAAGGTCTATTAAAACTGTTTTTGTATGTGATGAGTGTAATGTTGAAAGTGTTATGAAAGATTTTGTTTTTAAATGTTCTGCTTGTGGTTCAGGATCAGTGAAAATTACTGCAGGTGACAGAATGTATGTTGAATCTATAGAAATTGAATCAAGGGAGTAATATTATGCACTATGTTGAACTTGAAAAGGATTTGCTTGAGCACAATGAAATGCTGGCAGGGAATATTAAAAAGAATATGGATGACCATGGGGTTTATCTGCTTAATATAATGAGTGCTCCAGGTGCTGGTAAAACCAGTCTTCTTGAAGCAGTGCTTCCTGAGCTTACAAAAAAGTACAGGGTTGCTATTATAGAAGGCGATATGCAGGGTACTGCAGATGCTGACAGGCTTGGAAAGTTTGATGTTAAAATCCATCAGATAAATACTCACAGTATATGTCATCTTGAATCAGCAATGCTTGAAAGGGCATTTTTGGATTTTGATCTTCATGAAATTGACTGTGTTATTATTGAAAACGTGGGAAACCTGGTCTGCCCTGCTGATTTTTACCTGGGTGAAGATGATGTAATGATGGTTGTCTCAGTTACTGAGGGAGATGATAAGCCTCACAAGTATCCTGTTATGTTTAGCAAGGCTGATATTATTGTGCTGAATAAAACAGACATGATTGAGTTAACAAACTTTAATAAGGATAAGTTTACAAAGCAGGTCAGAGCTCTTAACAATAAAGCGGAAATTATAGAGGCTTCAGCAACAAAGGGAATCAATATAAAAAGGATAGTTGATCATATAATCCATGCTATTCAGCATAAGAAGGATGAAGCACATGGGCATCATGATCACGATCATGGCAAAGACCACCATCATCACCATGACTGATTTTTTTAATAAGGCTCAGAGGTTGTAGCTGTATATTTTTGAAATTTCATTTTCAGGCCCAGGGGATGAGTCAAGGTATTTCCATCCCCTTTTAATGTAGTATCTTTCAAGTTTTTCCAGATACCTATTGTCAATAAAAAGATGAAGTTTTTCATACCCTTCTATTTGTGATTTGTTGATAATGTGGTTAATTAAGGCATTTGCAATTCCCCTATTCCTGAATTCAGGGGCTACATAAAGGGCTGAAAGCCAGGGATAAAGATCTTTTCTTGATAGAAGATCTGCTTTTTTTAAAGTAGCCATGCCTGCTGGTATATCATCAATGAATGCCAGATAAGTGTAAGGGAAACTCTCTCCCTCTGCTCTTCGTTTATAGTCGTTGAGAAGAATAGTAAAGGGAAGATTCCTTGGCAGATACCAGTTTATAAATGCCCAGTACGCAGCAAGGGGGTATAAAACTTTTTTTTCTGACAAGTGGTAGATTTTTACCATATAGAATAATTATTTTAAGATTAAATTGGAAGAATCTTTAAAAATTTGATGGAATTTTTATCCAGCATTATTTATTGGCTAATTTTTTTTTAAGTTCTATTTTTTTTCTTTTAAGTCTTCTTTTTGCCCTTTTACGTTTTTCAATTGCTCTGTGTTGTTTGCTCACAAGAACCTCCTTTAGTTTAATTTTTCAAAACTATAATTAAAATAGCATATGATCTTTGTCAATTATTATTAAACAACCTCATTTTAAATTAGTTATCTCAGGATTTAGGAAAATTATTTTGTTTTATTACAAACCCATTTTAATGGTTGATTTAATTGCTTATTAGCTTAAAATGATGTAATCGAGTTTAATTGATGATTAAACAGATCTAAACAGTATTTTATTGAATATATATGATTTTAAAAGATTAATCCATAATTTTTTACCGGGAGGTTCTATGCAGCTTAACAGTGAAGCAAAAGTGGGTCTTTTGATTATGTTCAGTTTTACCGCTTTTATTTTAATAATTGCACTCCTGGCTAAAATAAATGTGCAGGCAAAGGGCTATAATCTGGGCATATATTATGGTTTTTTAAATGATCTGCAGGTGGGTGCTCCGGTCAGCATTGCAGGTGGTATTGAGATTGGCAGAGTAACTGAGATTAAACAGTCTGATGAAAAAACAGAAGTTATTGTATGGATAGATAACAGGTTTCGTCTTATAAAAGAAACCAAGTTTGCAATTTTTACGAAGGGGCTTATAGGGAGCAAATATATAAATGTTTTTATTCCACCATCCATGAATGCAGAAGATTTTTATGAAGATGGAGATAAGCTTTATGGTGTTGATCCACCAAGCTTTGATCAAATGATGCTTGTATTCCAAAGCTTTATGCGTGATGAGAGTGGTGGCGAAATGCTTGCAGAGATTTTTTTAAACTCAAAGCATTTTGTGGAAAATCTGAATAATATAACCAGTGAAAATAGAGGGGATGTTCGTACTTCAGTGCTTGCTGCTCGCTCTACAATAATTCTTTTTTCACAGCAGATGAAAATTTTTATGGATGAGCTTAATAAATTTACAACCAATATGTCTAATCTGTCTGAAAAGAACAAGGAGGAGATAAATATTTCAATCAGGAATATCTCTGAAATTTCAAGCAATCTCAATAAAATAATACAGAGGCTTGAACAGGGAAGGGGAAGCCTGGGCCTCTTAATGACAGATGAGGAAATTTACTATAATCTTAAAGATGCATCTGTGTCTGCCAAGGAGCTTTTTAATAGTTTAAAGCAGGATCCTTCAAAGCTTTTTTTCAGGCAAAAATAATTATATGACAAAAAATAAAAGTAATTTTGTATGCACAGTTTGCGGGGCAGATTATGCCAAATGGCATGGCAGGTGCCTTTCCTGCGATGAGTGGAACACTATTGTTGAGGAGATGCATAGCAGCAGCACAAAAAAAAGGGCAGCACCAAAATCTGTATCTTTGAGCTCTGTTGCAGATGAGGGGCTTATCAGAAAAAAAACAGGCATAGGTGAGTTTGATCTTGTCTGCGGTGGCGGTGTGGTTCCAGGGTCAGTAATTCTTTTGGGTGGAGAACCGGGTATAGGGAAATCGACTCTGTCTCTTCAAATAGCAGAAAGGCTTGATGCCCTTTATATTACCGGTGAGGAGTCTCCGGCACAGATTAAGCAGAGGGGGGACAGGCTCAAGCTTAAAGGCAGTAACACCGAGATTTCCGTAAACAATGAAGTTACTGATATTATTCATCTGGCTGAAAAGCTTAAACCAGGCTCTCTTATAATAGATTCAATACAGACGGTTTATTTTAATGAAATTTCAGGCATAGCAGGGTCAGTGAGTCAGATAAGGGAATCTGCTTCCAGGCTTGCAGATTTTGCTAAAAAATCGGGCATACCTGTAATTATTATCGGGCATATAACAAAGGATGGTTCAATTGCAGGGCCCAAGCTTCTTGAGCATATTGTGGATACAGTTCTTTATTTTGAGGGTGATTATTCAAGGGATTTCAGGGTTCTAAGGGCTTTTAAAAACAGATATGGCTCTGTGAATGAGCTGGGACTTTTTAGCATGACCCCTTTGGGGCTTGAAGAGGTTAAGGATAAGAACAGGATCTTTCTCAATCCATTCAGGTCTTCATCTCCCGGGAATGCAGTTTCCGCAGCTGTTGAAGGGAGCAGAACAATTCTTTTTGAGGTTCAGTGTCTTGTAACGTTTTCCAGTTTTTCCAATCCAAGAAGAATGGCAGATGGTTTTGATTTAAACAGGCTTATTATTATAAGCGCAGTACTTGAAAAACACGCAGGATTAAAGCTGAACAATTTTGATATATTTATCAATGTTTCAGGTGGCTTTAATATAAATGAAACAGCAGCTGATCTGGCTGTTGCTGTTGCCATAGCATCGAGTTTAAAAGAAAAACCTGTTGATGAGGGCGCAGGGTTTATAGCAGAAATTTCCCTTTCAGGTGAGCTGCGCCCTGTATATCAGATAGAAAAAAGAGTGCAGGAATTCAGGTATTCCAGGTTTAAAAGCCTTCTGGTTTCTGCTGGTGATTATGAGAAGGTAAAGACCCTGGGTTTTGAAGGCACAATTCATGGAGTGAAGTCCATAAAAGAGGCACTTGACATAGTTTTTGATTAAGCTTGTTAAGTTAAAAAACAGGCTCTGACCCCTTTAGAAAAAGTTTAGCAGAAAACTGGGTTGTGAAATAATACAGTCATAAACTGAAAAAATAGAACAATTGAAACAACATAAAAAAGGATTAATGCAGGGACTGTTTCCAAACCTAAAGGCAGGGCATGCCCTGCCTCAATAAAAACAATGGAAAAATTTCAAAATAAATACCGCATATCATCTACCCGATTGCAAAATTGGGATTACCGTTGGGCAGGTGCCTATTTTATTACCATTTGCACCCAAAACCGTGTGCATTATTTTGGCGAAATAAAAAGTGGACAAATGCAATTATCGCCCATAGGCATTATTGCCGATATATTGTGGTACGAAATAAAAAATCATTTCATAAATATTAAATTGGACGAATTTGTGGTAATGCCCAATCATATACACGGTGTTATCATTATTCCCAATGATAATGATAATGATAATGTAATGGTAGAGACAGGGCATGCCCTGCCTCTACCATCAAACAAAAAAACCATTGGGCAACAACGGTTTCAAAATATTGGAAAAAATTCCATATCGTCCATTGTTGGTTCATACAAATCTGCTGTTACCAAACATGCCCATCGGTTGGGTTTTAATTTTGCATGGCAAACCCGTTTTTATGACCACATCATTCGTGATGATAAATCACTTGAAAAGATCAGTAATTACATTATAAATAACCCTGCCAATTGGCAGGAAGACAAATTTTTTAGCGAATAGAAAATAGAACAATTGAAACAGCATAAAAAAGGATTGATGCAGGGTTTGTTTCCAAACGTAAAGACAGGGCATGCCCTGCCTTTACCATTAAATCTGGGTTTTGAAATAAAAAAAGGTTGATAAAATAGATATATTTTGATAAATGTTAATAAAGTTGTCGATTAAATAATTATAAAGAGAAAAGAAACGGAAAAATGAAATTTAAAATAAAAAATATGCATAGCAAGTATTCCAGAAAGTTTTATGAAAACTATTTTGTTTTTAGAAAAAAGAAGGAAAAGGTGTGGAAAAAGTTTGTTGAAAAGGGTCATGAAAAAATGACTGTTATGTTCATACCTCATAATGAGAAGAAAATCTTTAATTTCCAGATTTCAAAGTTTATCATTTTTTTCTTTGTGGCTTTGTTTGTTGTAGTAATTGGTACTTCATCCTATGCAGTAATAAAAAACAGGCAGATCAAAAGTGAGGAGCAAAAGCTTCTACTTTCCTACAATGATATTCGTGCTGATCTCATAAGATATGAGAAAATTACCAATGAGATTTCCAGTCTTATGAATGACCTGAAGCCTGAAATTGAGGAGCTTTATCAGCTTGCTGCAGGAACAAGTGATACAGGCGATATATGGACATACAGGGATTATGACAAAGAATCTATGGATGAACTCATTAAAGTTAAAAGAATGATGCCTGATGAAATTTTTGCAATAAAAGATGTGCAAAAGGATCTGCTTAGCAGTACAGACACAATACGAACTATCAAGAATTTTGTTGATGTGAGAAGTAAAGTTGTTAATGATACTCCCTCTATTGTTCCTAATCCGGGGCATATTTCATCCCTTTTTGGCTGGAGAAGATCCCCTTTTGGGCATGGAAGGGATTTTCATACCGGTATAGATATTGCAGCCTCCTCTGGTACTTTAATAAGAGCTACTGCACCTGGAGTTGTTATTTCTTCAGGATGGATGGGCGGATATGGCAAAGCAGTGAGGATTCAGCATAAGTTCGGTTTTGAAACAATATATGCTCATCAAAGGGCTACAATAGTAAGCAAAGGGCAGGTTGTGCAAAAGGGACAGGCAATAGGATATGTGGGAATGACAGGGAATGCAACCGGGCATCATAACCATTATGAAATAAGGCTGGGCGGTATCCCCATAAATCCATATCCGTATATGAGCAGGATGTGGTAAAAGAATAGCTGTTTTTTATCCCTGGTTATTTTATTAAATAATTTGAGTTAAGCAAAAAGTTTAAATTTTATAAAGCTTGTTGCTACTTGTTTTATATTAGCTTTTAAGCAGAGAATAATTGCTTTTTTAAACAGGTTCCAAAAGGGATGAATAAAATAAAAAAATTTTTAAAATATCGTACATAGCACCTGCATTTAAATGCTGAGACTCTCCTATTATATTACTCCTATCTTGAT
>CAZYPA010000059.1:0-13554 GCA_964649175.1 uncultured Leptospirales bacterium
AAATCCCTGTAAGGGTTTTCCCCTTTAGATCACGGTCATTTAGAGAGAAAACAAACTCGCCAGGATTTATGTCTTTTATGAGTGCAGATGAATATAATGGAACCCCTGTTGCAGAGAAAATTCTTACTTTGATACTACTCTGTTCAAAAAGGAAAAAAGGTATTTTGATCTGGGAAGGATTGTTTCTATATATATGAGTAATTTTTTTAGCTTCGCTTTTTAGGATTTTCTTTTTTCCTTTTTCCGGATCAATGACATTATCCCTGCCCGGAGTTGCAAATGGGGTTACAGCAAAATCGTGCAAGGAATTTGTGTCATCTTCTGATCTGCGTGATACGGTTGAGTAGCCGTTAAGGCCTGATGATCCTATATCAACAGCACAATTCTGAAGGTTTTCGCTGTTGTAGTCTGTCCATTCATTCTGCTTAATAGCTTCTAATATGGATTTTTCAATAGAAGAATTAATTGATCCATCCCTGTTTGATAATGCAACAAAATCGATTATATCTTTATTTTTCGGATCTTTATTCCTATCTATTGCAACAACACAGTCAGTGTTCCAAAGCCCGTAATTATTGCAGTAGAGGTCGCGTATGCCATTGCTATTTATATCGCCAGCTTCATCTGTTTCATCAGGTAAATCCTTTGAAGTAAAATGTATTACAGCAAAGCGGTCATCAAAGGGGGTTGCAGGATCATCGAAGTTTTTCAGGGTTACAGGTGAGTCTGCAATTTTTTCACTTGACCCATAATACATGGAAACCATGAGTTGGGAAATGTCCATGGATGGGGTGTTGCCTGTAAGTTTAAGCTCAACCCAGTTGGGGGAGCTACTTGTGGATATTTCATTTATTATTAGTCCTGCTTTTAAGTAAAATGGGCAGAATAAAAATATAATCAGGAAAACAGGCGAGCTGTATTTTGACATGAATATCTCCTTTAAGGGGTTATTAATTATTCAACGAATTTTGAGGGATTATTTTTGAATTATTTTGTAATAATGATGATTTTTTTGTTTTTTTTAAAAGATTGGTGGATTAAATATCAGGGTTGGAAAAAAATGTTATATTGGATAGATATTATGCTTTATTAATGAATGAATACCTGAATTAATTGTTTTGGAGAATTGTTAATGGATATAGATGATATATTGAATGATAGTGGTGATTTTTCTCTTGATGCTGAGATACTGGAGGGGGATTTTGCAGCTCTTGATCAGGTCTTGCCTGAACAGCTATATATTATTCCTATTCGATACAGGCCCATTTTCCCGGGCATAGTTACCCCTTTAATTATTTCTCAGGGGAGATTTACCCGGGTAATTGATAATGCCCTTAATGAATCACGTGCAATTGGGCTTGTTTTGATAAAGGATGATGAAAGAAATGAAATCGATTTTAATGATATATATGAGTTTGGCACTGTTGCAAGGATTCTCAAAAGAATTAATCTCCCTGATGGCGGTGTAAATGTTTTAATTAACAGTATTAAACGTTTTAAAATCACAGAGCAGATTGATAAGAAGAAATTTCTTTTAGCAAAGATCGAATACCTTGAAGATAATATTGATAGAAAAAACAGGATGGAGATTAAAGCCTTAACAAGGGAAATTCTGGCCAAGCTTAAACTCCTTTCTGACAACAATCCTCTTTTTACTGAAGAGATGAAGCTTACAATGCTGAATGTTGAAGAGCCTGGTAAGATCGCTGATTTTGTAACCTCAATTTTAAATATAGATAAAAAAGAATATCAGGATATTCTTGAAGAACTTGATGTGAAAAACAGACTGGGTATGGTACTCCATCTGCTCTATAAGGAGTTGGAGGTTGCGGATGTCCAGAAAAAAATTCATCACCAGATAAGCGATAAAATAGACAAACAGCAGAGGGACTTTTTCTTAAGGGAGCAGCTTAAGGCTATTAAGCATGAGCTGGGTATTGATGAGGATGAGCGGAGCATTGAAGTAAGGGAGATGAAAAAGCGCCTTGAGGAGCTGGAGCTTAAAGGTGAGGTAAAGGAAAAAATGGTGGATGAGATTGATCGCTTCCTTTACATGGAAACTGCTTCATCTGAATATTCAGTAACAAAAAACTATCTGGATACTATTCTTTCCCTTCCATGGAATTCCTCTACAAAGGATTCTATTGATCTTGAACTGGCTGAAAAAATTCTCAATCGGGATCACTATGGCCTTGAAGATGTTAAGAAAAGAATCATAGAATTTATTGCACTTAGAAAAATAAAGCCCGATGCCAAAGGTTCAATAATATGCCTGGTGGGCCCTCCTGGTGTGGGGAAAACCTCTCTTGGGAAATCAATAGCAAGTGCACTTAACAGGAAGTTTTTTCGTATTTCCCTTGGCGGGATGAAAGATGAGGCTGAAATAAAGGGTCATAGAAAAACCTATATTGGGGCAATGCCAGGGAAAATAATTCAGGGGCTTAAAATAATTAAACATAAAAATCCCGTGTTTATGCTTGATGAGATTGATAAAATGGGTCGCAGCTTCCAGGGAGATCCAGCCTCAGCACTTCTTGAGGTTCTGGATCCTGAGCAAAATGTAGAATTTCGTGACTACTATATTGATGTTCCCTTTGATCTTTCAGATGTTCTTTTTATTACAACTGCAAACACCATGGACACAATACCTCAGGTTCTTGCTGACAGGATGGAGGTTATAAGGCTTTCAGGATATATTCCTCTGGAAAAATATGAGATAGCAAGAAGATACCTTCTGCCTAAACAGCTTAAAATGCACGGTCTTAAAAAGGCTGATGTTAAAATTGATAAAAAAGGTTTTATGACAATAATAAACGGCTGGGCCAGGGAAGCGGGAGTAAGAACCCTTGAAAGAAATGTAGAAAAGATATGTAGAAAAACAGTTACAATTCTTGCAAAGGATGGAAAGATTCCTGAAAAATCTTTAACAGAAGAACAGATCAGGGAATATCTGGGTACAGAAATTTTTACTGATGATGAAAAACTGATAATCACTAAGCCGGGAATTGTAAATGGACTTGCATGGACATCAGTGGGAGGAGTAACCATGTCCATTGAATCTATTGCTGTTAAGCATAAGGGCGGATCAGCGCTTAAGCTTACAGGGCAGCTTGGTGAGGTAATGACAGAATCAGCTAATATAGCTTATACTTATATAAATCATCTTTTACAGGATGACGCTGATTCAAGGGATATTTTTGACAACCATCTGGTTCATGTGCATGTGCCTGCTGGTGCTACTCCGAAAGATGGTCCTTCTGCAGGGATTACAATGGCTGTGTCAATTTACTCAATGGTAAAAGGTAAATTGGTGCCATCTGATCTGGCAATGACTGGTGAGCTTACTTTGTCAGGAAGGGTTTTTCCTGTGGGCGGGATAAAAGAGAAGGTTATTGCTGCCAAGCGGGCTGAGATAAAACGCATTTTAATACCTAAGGGAAATATTAAGGATCTTGATGATATTCCTGATTATATTAAAAAAGGTCTGACTTTTTATCCTGTAAATGATATTGTAGAAGTGCTGGATATTACATTTAGTAAAAAACATTAAAAAATAATATTTTTTATTTCTCCCTTTTTTTTAGAAAGAAATTTTTTAATAATGCTGCACACTGTTCCTTAAATACACCTTTTGTTATTTCAGGAACATGGTTCATCAATTTGTTTCCGCAAATATTAAAAACAGTACCACAGGCTCCATACTTTGTGTCATCAGTGCCAAAAATAACCCTTTTGATTCTGGAGTGGACAATCGCACCTGCGCACATTGCACAGGGTTCCTTTGTAACATAGAGTTCGCAATTTGTGAGCCTTTCATTTTTAAGAAACAGGGCTGCTTCCTTTATTGCAATAATTTCTGCGTGCATTGTGGGATCATTCTTTGACCTGTTTTTGTTATAGCCCTGGCCAATGATATTGTTGTTTTTAACAATTACAGCACCAATTGGAATTTCATCCTCTTCTCCAGCTGTTGCTGCAAGGGCCAGGGCTTTTTTCATAAATACTTCATCATTCATAGGTTTTAAATATTGATTATAATGTCAGCAAGTTTTCGTTTGGGTACATGGTGGTTCCCCTGCGAGTCCCTATAGTATTTTATGCTGCTCCCTGGTTCTATGTCTTCAAGAATTATTTTTTCAACCGGGTATCCCAGTGCAATGACAAGTTCAATTTCGTATGTATCAGGAATTTTTATATCCCTGCTTAACCGGTCTTTATTGGCTGAACCTATGATACATCCGTTAAAGCCTTTTGATGTGGCTCCAAGAAGGATGGTCTGGGCTGCAATTGCATGGTCCCATTTAACAGAATTGGATATTTCCCTGTCAGAGACTATTATTATGTAAGCTGAGGGTCTTTGCCCGGGCTCCGGACCTGCCCAGTCTGTTAAATATCCTGCCCAGAAAAGGGATTGAAAAATAATTGCACATTTTGCAGGTTCTTCAGCTATTATGTATTTTAAGGGCTGCAGATTCTGTGCTGAAGGAATAAGCCTGGCCATGTTTACAAGATCTTTGAGTTCATCTTTTGTAATGGCCTGTTTTTCATTAAAACGTCTGTAGCTTCTGTTTTTTTCTACTATTTCATTGAATTCCATAGTATTTCCTCCTTCAGTGTATTTTGTTAGTATTTCACGGATTGATTAATCTGCTGTCATTTTAGTTGTAGAAAAAAAGAATTGGCTAAATTTCATAAAACTGATTCTATGAAATTTTCGCATTCATAGAAATGACACAGAATGTATTAATTTAATTGTAATCCGTTTTTTATTACAATAAATATCAATTAATAATTTATATTATTTTACGATTATGGTCAATAGTTTTATAATGGTTTGTTTTATAAGGTTTTTTGTGATTTAATGGAGGCTTGAATGACAAAGGATGATCTGGAAAAAGTTTTTGCCAGGCTTCCCTCTATTCCAGGGATTCATGGCAGGGATGAATATCCCAACTCTGTTGTTATGCTTCTTCTTGCTGAGGTAGATAATGAATATCATCTTGTGTTCCAAAAAAGGAATAAGAATATAAGGCAGGGCGGGGAGGTTTCTTTCCCTGGAGGAATATTTGACAGCAGACTTGATAGGGATAAAAAAAATACAGCAATAAGAGAAACCTGCGAAGAGCTTGGTATAGAAGAGAAGGATGTGGAAGTTGTGGGAATCATGGATACAATGGTTGCTCCAATGGGTGCAGTAATCGATGTATTTGTGGGTGTATTAAAAAAAGATGTTAATTCTATTGATTTTAATAAAGATGAAGTTGAAAGAATTTTTACAATACCTGTAACTTTTTTTCAGGAGAACAATCCTGAAATATATTATATTCTTACCAGGTTCCATTCCTCTGAATTCGATAAAGTTACAGGCGATGAAAAGGTATATCTTCCTGTTAAAGAACTTGAATTGCCTGACAGATATCTTGAACCCTGGGGTGATTTTAAACTGAAAGTTTATGTATATAGAACCACAGAAGAGGTGATTTGGGGAATAACAGCATCGATTATTGTAGATTTTACTAAATTTTTAGAGGACGATTTTAATAAATGAAATGTTTTTATAAATTTAAAATTTTTAAAATTATAGCATTATCTATTGTTTTACTGATAAATTCTGTAAATCAGATTTCAGCTAATGAACCCCATCCTGAAGATCTGGTGAAAATTTTTAATGTTTCCGGGTTTGTGAATATTGAAGAAGAAAAGGGCTATGCTGTTTTAGAGCTGGATCTTCCTGAACAGTTTTATACCTATGCCAATCCGAAGGGGCCTGGAACAGGAAAGGCTATTGAAGTAATGGCAAAGGGTGGCCAGGAGGTTGTAATAAATCCCAGATATCCCTCTGGTGAAAAATATAATGCTTCAGGAGACAAGGATCATGTTTTTATTTATAAAAAAGGAGTGCGCATACCTGTAGCTTTTAATATTAAAAAAAGTAAAAAAATAAATTCACTTCTCCTCGAAGTTTCAATGCTTATATGTGATGATTCAATATGTCTCCCTGTCAAAAAGGAATTAAAAATTCCTCTTGTTTATGAATCTGATAAATATGCAGGATCTGGTTTTGCTGCTTTGGAGGAATATATTTCATTAAGTGACTCAGTACTTATGGAAAGAGTTTTTGTTAAAATGATGCCTGTAAGGAGCAGCAGAGAGAGTGAATTTCCGGAATTGTATGATTTTCAGCCTCAATTTACAGGAACAACAATGTCAGGTTTGATTGAGGTGATAATCTTTGGTCTTATTGCAGGATTTATCCTTAACTTCATGCCATGTGTACTTCCTGTAGTGAGCCTTAAAATTATGGCTTTTGTTCAAAACGCCGGGCAGAACAGGAGAGTCATAGCATTTCAGGGGCTGCTTTTTTCTGCAGGAATAATTCTAAGCTTTCTTTTACTTGCTGCACTTGCTGCTTATGGCGGGTATAGCTGGGGATCTCTTTTCCAGAATCAGGGATTTATAGTTTTTATGGCTGCATTTATTTTTGCTCTGGCTCTTTCAATTTTTGGTGTTTTTTCAATAACAGTGCCAGCTGTTGCCGGAAACATTGCAGTTAAAAAACGGGGGATATATTCTGACGCATTTATAAAGGGTATGGTTGCAACTCTTCTTGCTACTCCATGCAGCGGGCCCTTCCTTGGTGGAACTTTGGCCTGGACATTTAATCAGCCGCCTTTGATAATTTTTATTGTTTTTACTTCAATTGGGATTGGAATGGCTTTGCCTTATATTGTCATGTCTTTTAAACCCGGACTGGTGAAGATTGTGCCCAGGCCTGGAAACTGGATGCTTTATTTTGAAACTTCTATGGGCTTTCTCCTTATTCTAACAGTTGTATATCTCCTTGGTATTCTTGATGAATATCACAGATCAGGATCTATCCTCTTTTTTGTTTTTGTTGCTATGGGCTTGTGGCTTTTTGGCAGGCTCGGTTCTTTTGATAAAAGCAGAAAAGAGAAGATTTTAGCTTTTTTTATATTTATGCTAATATCTGTATCAGGATATTTTATATCTTTTAAATATTTTTATTTGCCAAAAGTTGCTCAGGAAGTTTATCATAAAATATATTCTCATGATTTACTTATTGAGAACAGGGACAAGGGTGAGGTTTCTGTTGTGGTTTTTACTGCTGACTGGTGCCCTAATTGCAGGCTTGTAGAAAAAATGACTATTCAAAGCAACAGTGTTAAAAAAGTTTTGGCAGATGAAAAAGTGAATTTTTTAATAGCGGATATAACCCTCTCTGGAACAGAAGGGGAAAAGCTTATGCACGCACTTGGGAATAGGGCAATCCCCTTTCTTGCTGCATTTCCTGCAGGAGAAAGATTTGTGCAACCTTTGTGCCTCAGAGATATTTATTCTTCTGAGGATGTTATAAATGCAGTTAAATCTGCAAAAAACAGGATGGATGAATAATGTCTAAAAATGAAGAAAATATTAATATTATAGATGAGCTTACTATTCAAAAAGCATTTTTTATTGATATGGATGGGGTAATCAATAAGGGCTTTACTTTAATACCAGGGGCTAATGAATTTGTAGAAAGGCTTATTAAGGGTGAGCATAAATTTCTTTTTATTACAAATAATTCATATAGCACACCTGTAGAGCTAAAAGAGAAGCTTTATAAACTTGGTATAGATGTTGGTGAGGAATACTTCTACACATCTGCAATGGCTACAGCGAGCTTTCTTGATTATCAGAAAAAGAATTGTAGTGCCTATGTTATAGGCGGCAGGGGACTTAAATATGAGCTTGAGGCAGTGGGAGTAACTTTAACCAATGAAAAACCGGATTATGTAATTGTAGGAGAAACAGAGGAGTATGACTATGCCACAATTATTGAAGCAACCTGGCTTATTCAGGAAGGTGCAAGATTTATAGCTACTAATCCTGATATAACAGGACCAACACCAAGAGGCCCTGTCCCTGCCTGTGGAGCCCTTGTTGCACCAATTGAAAAGGTGACAGGTGTTAAACCTTATTTTTTAGGTAAGCCCAATCCTTCAATGATGTACTGGGCAAGGAAAAAACTTATGGTTCATACCAGAAATTCATTTATGATAGGGGATCGAATGGACACTGATATTATAGGGGGTATGGAGTCTGGCATGACCACCTGTCTGGTTTTAACAGGAGTTACTTCAAGAAAGACTTTGACCAGGTTTCCCTACCAGCCGGATTATATTTTTAATTCAATATCGGAAATAGATCCTGACAGAATAAGGTCCAGATGGGACAAGACCTGTGAGCAGTAATTTCTTTTCATTTTCCTTGACTAAAAAATAAGTTTAATAAAAATAGAGCAGAGTTATTAAAGCAGGAATAAAATGAATCAGGATATTTTTGACAGACTCTTTGAAGTTATAAATGACAGAAAAATGAACCCTTCTGAAAAATCCTATGTGTCTTCTTTAATGATTAAGGGCACGGAAAAGATAAACAGCAAGGTGCTTGAAGAGGCGGAAGAGGTTTGTGAAGCAGCCCATGAAGAGGGAACAGAGCATCTGGTCTATGAAATATGTGATCTTTTATTTCATACCTTTGTGCTTGCAGTGCATAGAGGGGTTGCTCTTGATAATATAAAAGCTGAGCTTCAAAGGCGCTTTGGTATAGGGGGCCTTGAAGAAAAGGCAGGGAGAATTACTGAATGAATCTTACTGAAACAGAAAGAATAAAATTTGCAATACCTTCCAAAGGGAGGCTCAAGGATCCTACAATTGAGCTTCTTAAAAAGGCCGGGTTTAAATTCAGAACACAGGGTCGCAACCTCTATGCAACCTGTACAAATTACGATATAGTTTTTATTTTTATAAGGGCAGATGATATTCCAGTACTTGTTGATTCTGGTGTTGTTCACCTGGGAATTACAGGTAGTGATCTTATACTTGAAAGAGCTGCTCAGGTGGAAAAGGTTCTTCCACTTGGTTACGGGCAGTGCAAGCTATGTGTTGCTGTTAAAGAGAGCTGGAATCCGGAAAGCATTAAAGATCTTGAAGGGAAAAATATTGCCACCTCCTTTCCTGTGCTTACAGCAGATTATTTTAAAAAAAATAATGTAAATGTAAATTGCATAGAGATGAATGGTTCAGTTGAGATAATGATAGCCCTTAATCTGGCTCATGCAATAGTTGATATAGTTGAAACCGGTGACAGCCTTAGGGATAACAACTTAAAGGTGTTCAGTGAAATAGGCGTTTATGAAACAACTTTTGTGGCACACAAATCAGTTGCTGAAGATGAAAGAGTCATTAAAATAAAAAGAAGAATAGAAGGCGTGCTTGTAGCTAATCAGTACAGTATGCTGGAATATAATATTAAAGAAAAATTCCTTAAAGATGCAGAAAAGGTAACGCCCGGATTTGATTCACCTACTGTTTCCAGGCTTGACCTTGAGGATTGGTGTGCTGTAAAGGTAATGGTTAAAAAATCCCAGGTTGTTCAGGTTATGGATCAACTCGAAGCAGTGGGAGCTACTGCCATAATTGAAACAGAGATAACAAATTGTCGGCTTTAATTAAAGATCCATTGAGAATCTGTCCTCACCTGAAACAGATGTTGTTGTAATTTTTAAATCGCCACCACAGGATGGGCATTGTTCAACATCCACCCTTACAGGATAGTCATTGCCGCAGTATGGACAGGCCTTGAATTTAAGATCAAACTGAAATTCAGGAAAAATGTAAAAGGTCCCTTGTGATGATGTTTCACGTGAAGCCCTTAGTGTTGATACCATTTTGTTAAGTTCAAAAAGGGTTAAATCCTTTATTCCTGTTTCTGCAACTATTGCCTGTTCAGATATTCGGCCATTTTTTTTCGCTGCTGCTTTTAAAATTGTTGCCTCAATTGCCCCTGGCCGGATAATCATGGCTTTTTTGAAAATTTTGTATCCTGCAAAAAGTATTAGAGCCCCTGCTCCAAGTAGAATAATTCCTATAAAAAAACGTGTATTATTATCAGATGAAGCAATTACAAAAATTAAGCCCATAAAGAAATGTAAAATTCCTGTAATCAGGACAAAAGCTCCATAAAATATTTTTAATGTCATTTCCACTGCTCCTTTGTACTTTTGTTAAGCTCATTCCCCATTACCATGAAGAATTTTTTTATGTCAGGTTCATTGAGAATAAAGGATGTATTTTTTTCAATCTCTTCTGCAAATTTGAGAGGATGAACATTTTGAAGTTTAATTTCAATGCTTTTATCTATGTTCTTCAGTTTTTCAGCAAAGTCCTTTGAATATTCAGGTACATTTATTTTTAGTGTGGGGAGTTGGGAATATTTATCTTCATTTGCCTTAACAGTTTGTACGGATTGAAGAAATTTATTTAAACCCTGTTTAAGCCCTCTTATTAGTGCTATTAAAGATACAGACTGTTTAAGCCCCTCCTGTAAAGAAATAAAAATATTGTTTAGCTCTCCAGTCTCTACAAGGCTTCCTTCAATGTCCGGTCTGTTCTCTGAAAAGGGCGCTCCACAGAAATCGCAGAAGAAAATATTTTTCAGGTTTTGCGATTTACATAAAGGGCATTTTTCAGGCTTTTCTTTTTTTTCATTAAGGGCTAAATATTCTTCATATCCACTCAGGCTTCCTATGGCTTCTGTGAATGCACTTTTTATGATAAGGTCTTCCTGGTTTTCTTCAAGGTTTAATATTTTTTCTACAAGAATGGAATACTCTGCCTGCAAATAGTTCCATTTTTCCTGTATTTGCGCATCCTCTTCTCCAATTTTTTTTTCAGATTGAATCCATTTGTTTCTTATACTTTCTATGTGAGCTATGTATTGATCCCTTTTTTCTAAAAGTTCTTTTTTTAATTTATCAGTTTGTTTCATGTTAAAGAAATTGGTTATAAAGCCAAAACCTGTATTCATTTCATCAATTTTTCTATTATATGCATTTATTTCATTTTCAAGGAGATTTATCTTTTCTTTCAAAGACTCTTCTTTTTCATCAAGGGTGATGTTTGATTTTTTGAGTTTCTCTATGAATGCTATTCTGGATGAGTTTATCTCCTCAAGATTTTTTTCCATTTCCTTTTTTTTAGAATTTAGTTCTGCCAGATTTTTAGCAAAAACTTTAGTCTGGGATTTAATAGCAGCTTTAAAGAGATTATCCACTTCAGGAGGAAAGTTATTTTTGTTTTTAAAAAATTCCTCCTGGAGAAATGTTATTTCACCTGTGCGCACCTTTATTACATTGTTATAGTTTTTATTAAAGAGGGATTGAATTTTTTCAAGTTTATTGTTTATGTTTTCCAAAGTTTCGTCAGTGTCATTAATAAAAGCTATCATGTTTTTTAATGAGCTCATTTTGTCCCCCTGATCCCTTTAATTCCCTTGCTTCTTGTTCTTATTGTTTTTTCAAGAAGCCATATTAAATTATTAAATATTAATGGTTTATTTCTTACATCCTCTATTTCTTTAAATGAGCCTGCATTTTCCCAGTAAAGCGGGCAGCCTCCTGAGCATAATTTTTCAAGGTCGCACTTTTTACATACAGGGGGCACATATCTTTTTTCTCTGTAATATAAAGCCTGATCCGAGTTCCATATATGTTTAAAGCTGTGCTTTAAAAGGCTGCCAATACCTTTATCATAGCTTGAACAGGGGAGAATTTCTCCTGAGGGGTTTACTGAAAGAAGCCCTGAAACACAGGCGCATGATTTTGAACCAAGGCCATGATCAACAGGATTGAAAATACAGTAGGGTGTTGGAGAGTACCATACAAATTTAATTTCATTTTGAGCACAGAATTTAAGCACAGGTTTAATAATTTTTTCAATTGTGGTATATCCAATATTGATGTTTTCATTGTCCCTGGCTATCCCTGTTGCAATGATCATATTCATTGAAAGGTATGTGGCATTGAATTCTTTTTTTACAAATTCAACAAGAGGAATAAGGTGTTCTCTGTTCCCTCTGCATATTGTTGTGTTTGTATGTGTATGTATGCCGGCATTTTTAAGGTTGTGAACAGCCTGTACCGTATTTTGAAAGGCATTGCTGTTGCCTGTAATTTTGTTGTGTATATCCCTGTCATGGGATTCCAGGCTTACCTGGGCGGATTTAAGGCCTGCATCTGCCAGTGTTTTTACAAAATCGGGGTCAGAGCATATAATTCCGTTTGTTATAAGGTTTGTCCGCATCCCCCTCTGTGAGGCATGGGCTATTAAATCAGGCAGGTCTTTGCGCAAGGTGGGTTCTCCACCTGTAAATGAGATTGTAGGAACCTGAGCTTCATCATAGATTTTATCAATAATTATTTTAACTTCCTCAGTTGTCATTTCCGGTTTTTCATCACCCCTGTATGGGCTTGAAGCATAGCAGAAATCACATCTGTTTTGACATTTGTATGTTAAGGCTATCTCTGAAAGAATGGGCAGAGCAATGTTCTTTGGCTCATAGGGTATGGTCTGGATCTTTGTAGCTGATTCGTAATTTTCGTGCATAATAGCGCTTATTGTGTTTATTATTTCAGAAAGATCTTTCAATACTATAGATTTATCTGCGCTGTATTTTGATGAAATTTTATCAACTGTTGTTTCTGCACTTTTTCTTTCGCTGTAAAGCATATAAAGCATATCAAATCCGGTTGCATTAACATGCTGAATTTTATTGGGTCTTACAATAAGTAGTGAGTCTTCCCTGCGCAGGGATATAACATCAAGGGTTGAGGAAACAAAATTGTCAATTTTAGTAAAAATATCTTTATACATATATTTACCTAAAAGCTTGAAACGCAGGCAGAGTGGCATGCTGAGTGACACGCTGAATGCACGCAGGCAGAATGACAGGCAGAGTGACAGGCTGAATGCACACAGGCAGAGTGGCAGGCAGAGTGACACGCTGAATGGCATGCATCATAGCTGAAAGATGAAATATTTTCCACACCAGCAGCAGCTGCTGTTTCAAGAGCCTTTATGTCAGATGATTTAAAAAGGTTTTCAATATTATCCACGATCTTTGTAGAGATATTTTCCACACTTTCAACTACACCTTCAGAAAAATCTTTTATGCTGTCTGCTATGGAGGAGGTGCTGCTGGAAATTTTTTCAAAAAATTCAACAGATTTTTCAGAAGAGGAGCCATCGCTTTTTATGATGTCCCGCATATACGTATCTGATCCTCTTTCAAAGTTATCATTTAAAATTATCCAGCGATGATTACTTCTATAGTATTCCTTTCTTTTTGGAGTTTCAGCACCTGTGAAGTCCTCCCAGTGATGGTCAACCTTTTGGCTGTATAGCTTCGCTGTTTTATTAAGGTCTCCCCGCCAGACCTTGGATTGCAGGCATGATGTTACATCCTTTATAATAATGGGAATTTTGTTTTTTGCCAGAGTCCCGTCTGAAGCAATGGAGGACATGAAAATAGTTTCATAGGTGTTAAGTGAATCATCCTCTTTTTTTAGCACCTGCAATTGAAGGGGGTTTCTGTTTATTATGTCAATGTATCCCTTTTCAAAAAGATCCATAACGATTAAAGTTATAGCCTTGGATGGGCGGTTTAAGAAAACAGCTGTTTCAACAGGATTAAGATTTTCAATTGTTTCTC
>CAZYPA010000060.1:0-13478 GCA_964649175.1 uncultured Leptospirales bacterium
CTGAATCAGCAGAAAGAAGTCGCCAGGCAGGGTGATTTTTTCTTAGAGAGTCAAGGTATTCATAATTCATAATCAATATAGAAAATGTTAGGGAATAGTTTGCAAGATTTTTTTATATCTGTTATGGTGAAAAGTAGGGAACAGGCATGCCTGTTCCCTACTTTTTTTGCCTGTTCCTTACGTTTTTCGCCTGTTCCCTACGTTTGCCACAGGGTAATTTATTTTTTATAAAAGAAATTCTCGTATATCAGCTCAGCAACGAGTAGTATTGTTGAAGCAACTGTAATGCCCAGCCATACTTCATAGCTTATGTTGAATTTTAAATATGATTTGCTGAAAAGAACTCCATAGGCAAAAAAAGCAAGACAATATAATAATATTCCAATAACTTTCATTTTATACCTCAGTTTTTTATTGATAAAAATATTTATTTGCTGCATGGATTTTTATACAGCTTCCCTGCAAATGGAGCGTGAAAAAACTCAGGCTTTTTTTAGCCTGCAGGGATATGGTATTGAGGTAAAATTAAAATTACGTAAAGGTACTTCTGCTCCAGGAGGAAAATCCAAAGAGTACCCTTATAAAAAGAGGGGGGTTGTTGTAGAATAAAGGGCTTTTAACCTGTTCAATGAAACTAAAATTTTCATTTTTTGCCTGATAATTCTCAGGAAAATATTTATTCAATCCGGGATTGAATATTCCGTCACTTTTTTTCTCTGCAATAATTTTCTCTTTTGACTGGCTGAACTGTTCCGGTTCAGAAGCGTAGATTGTAAAAATTGAAAAAACAACAAACAGCGTTATAAATATTCGCAGGAAATTTTTTATATGTTGGAATATACCTATTTTCATCTTCAATATTGCCTTTAAAGTTGCTCATTAAAAACCTTGTGTATAATTATTGCAATACAATATGCAAAGAATTTTTAAAAATTTGTTTTTTATGTGCGATGTTTTTAAATCTAACCGGTTTTTTACCTCTTGACAAAATATTGAGTCTGCCTGTACTAAATTAAGAACGAAAATTAAGATAAGAGGTTTGACTCCATGATCGATCCAAAGCTGATAAGGGATGATATAGAATCCATAAGAGCATTGCTGGAAAAAAGGCATATGAGCGATGCTGTGAATATTGATGAATTAAAAGCTGTTGATGAGCAAAGAAGGGAGCTTGTGGCCCGCTCAGATGAGTTAAGAGAGAGGCGGAATAAGCTTTCAAAAACAGTGGGACAGCTGAAATCCCAGGGGAAGGATGCAGATGATGCAATGAGAGAAGTTCAGTCCATTTCAGCAGAGCTTAAATCTTTCTCAAACAGCCTTGATGAGCTTAATTTAAAATTCAATGATATGCATCTGTCAATACCCAATATACTCGATCCATCTGTTCCGGAAGGGAAGGATGACACTGATAATATAATTATAAGGGAATGGGGGAAAAAGCCTGAATTTGATTTTGAGCCTAAACCCCATTATGATATTGGCACTGATCTGGGAATACTTGATTTTGAAAGAGGAGTAAAGCTTGCAGGAGCCAGGTTTTATGTTTACAAAGGGCTTGCTGCTTCCCTTGAAAGGGCAATAATAAATTTCATGCTCGACCTTCATACAAAGGAGCATGGCTATACAGAAACATTTGGCCCCTTTATAGTGAATGATGAGAGCATGACAGGCACTGGCCAGTATCCCAAGTTTAAAGATGAATATTACAGAATGGAGCGCGATGGCTTATCCCTTATTCCTACAGCTGAGGTAACGCTAACAAATTTATATAGGGATGAAATAATAGAAGGGGAGGATTTGCCTATATATGTTACAATGCAGTCCTCCTGTTTCAGACGTGAAGCTGGTGCAGCCGGAAGGGATACACGCGGACTGGTAAGGGTTCACCAGTTTCAAAAGGTTGAACTTGTAAAATTTGTTGAACCGGAAAAATCTTTTGATGAGCTGGAAAAACTTACCCTTAATGCAGAAGAGGTATTGAAAAGGCTAAACCTTCATTATCGCGTTGTTCTGCTCTGCAGCGGTGATACATCCGCATCTTCAACAAAAACCTATGATATTGAAGTGTGGATGCCCGGGCTTAACCGTTATATGGAAATATCATCCTGTTCAAACTTTCTCGATTATCAGGCAAGGCGTGCACTTATCCGCTACAGAAAGGAGAAGGGTGAAAGACCTGCATATCTCCACACCCTTAACGGATCAGGGCTTGCAGCTGGAAGAACAATGGCTGCTATTATGGAAAACTATCAAACCAGTGATGGGAACATAACCATACCGGATGTATTAAGGCCTTATCTGAAATGATCTGATATGTTAATGTGAGGCATTTGGGAATTGAAAGAGTTTGACTTTAAAAATATAGACTGGCCCTTGATAAGACAGGCTCTTTCTATTTCTTTAATGAAAAATGAGTCAGTTCTTTTAAAGGATGCTTTTGATAATATAGCTGGGTTGGACTGGGTAATTCCTATATACTCGGATTTAAAAAAAATTGTTATTGAATCAGGTTTTGGCATCCTAACTGAAATAGAGGGTGATATTGCTTTTAAACCTGAACAACCTGGGCATTCAACCTTTTATATAAGCACAGGGGAGTTTACTCCTTTATCTGAAATTGAGCTTTTTTTTCTTCCATATTTATTTAAAGAAAAATTTCGATCTGTAATTCATTTCCAGGGTGTTACCCATTCCCATGTTTCATATTCCTCAACTTTTTTAAAGGAAACCCTTTTTGGATTGCTTGAAAAAATCGGTTACTATTCTTCAATGAATCTTAAGAGATTTGGCTTTTATGGTTCAGGTCAGGGGATTGCTGAATCGCGCATTTATCCTGAAGAGCCCTATGCTGCTGATAATATTTTTCAGTTTAAACAGAAGAGAATGGAAGGCGTTAAAATTCTTGTTGCAGGAATGAATATGGAGATTGCAGAAAGGGAAAAGGATTTTATTAAAAGAAACATTGCTGTTGATGAAAACAGAATCAGCATAATTGAAATTATTGATGCAACTGGCTTTGGAAACAGCATACAGGTTTATTTTTCCTGTGATGATATTAATTTTATTATTTCAAGGGACATGGAGTTTTATAACAGCAATGGGGATTTTATTTTTGATGAAAACGCCTACTACAGATCTTTGAGTGATCTTGCTGATAAGTGCAGTCTGTTTTTAAAAAATGATACTGTTCCCTTTAGTATCCAGATTGAGATGCTCCCTTATTTATATATGACAAAATCTGCAATTCCTCAGGAGCTCAAAGAAACCCCTCTTTTTCATATATGTGAAAAGATGCTTTAAACAGCCAGATTTTTAAGCTCATTGTCAAAGCTATGCTGTAGATCTTCCACTGAAGATGTGAGTTCTTCAAATTCAAGAAAGAGCTCATCTATTACTTTTTTAAGGGAATGAATCTCAATTGAAAGAAGGCTTATTTTTTTGCTGTCACCTGAGGCAGCTGCCTCTATCATTTCATTGTTTTTTGCTATGAGTGTTTTTTCTTTTTTATCTATTTTTTCTTCAACAGAGAAGAGGCGTTCTTCAATAGGCTTTAATTCCCTGTTTTTTCTTTGAAGTATTTCAGATCTTATTTTTCGTGAATCCTTTTTGTTAATAGCTGTTGTCTCTTTTCTGCTTTTGTCATCTGATTTTTTATCTTCGCTGGTTTCTTCATCCCATCCTATTTTTTCAAGAAAGCTGCTGTATGAACCTTCGTAAATGCTAACACCGCTTTGCTGAAAAACAATAAACCTGTTTGCAATGGAGTGAAGAAAAGTTTCATTGTGAGTAACCATTAAAATTGCACCCGGAAATGCATCTATTGCATCAAGCAGGGCTTCTGATGATTCCATATCCAGGTGATTTGTAGGTTCATCAAGAAAAAGCAGATTGGAAGGTGTGGCGAGAATTTTTCCCAGGAGAACACGGCTTTTTTCTCCTCCGGAGAGAACATTTATTTTTTTAAGTGCTTCATCACCCTCAAACATCATAGCACCTGCAATATTTCGTGCCATCTGCTTTTCACATCCTGCTGTAATAAGCTCCTCTTCAATAGTAAAGTTAGGGTTAAGATCAATGATATTTGTTTGTGCAAAATATCCGGTTTCAGCATTAGCATGCATGGAAATGCTGCCGCTCTGGGGTTTGAGATTTTCTGATAAAAGCTTAAGAAGAGTGGTTTTCCCTTTGCCGTTTTTACCAATTATGCATATTCTATCCTCACTCCCTATGGAAAGGTTGAAATCTTTTACTATTGGGGTTTCTTTGTTATATTCAAAGGAAAGATCTTTAACAGTCATTATTGTTTTTGCATTAAAGTCTTTATAGTTAAAGGAAAAATCAAGATTTTGAATATTTTCAAGCCTGTCAAGATTTCTCTGCTTTTCCAGAGATTTTATCCTTGATTGTACCATGCCTGCAAGCCTTGCCTTTGCCCTGAACCTTGTGATAAAAAGCTCTACCTCTTTTCTTTTCTTTTCATCGTTAATTCTTGTTTTTTCATATATCTCCTCTTCCTTGAGGATCTGTTCATAAAGCTTGTTAGTGGTTCCCTGAATTTTTCTTATTTTTTTTCTATGAATGCCCACAGTATGTGTAATTACAGAGTCCATAAAGGATCTGTCATGAGTGATTAGTATAATCTCGCCTTTCCATTGTCTTAAAAATGAAGCAAGCCATCTTATGGATATAATATCAAGGTAGTTTGTAGGTTCATCAAGAAGCAGCATGTCCGGTTCAGATGCCAGGGTTTTAGCCAGGTTAAGCCTTACCTGATATCCTCCTGAAATCAGGGCAGGATTTTTATTCATGTCATCTTCAGAAAAGCCAAGACCTGAAAGAATTTTTTCCACTTTCCATCTGTCGTCTTTGTTATGTTCTGGCAGGCCCAGGCATCCCTCATCAATTACTGTGTCCATGGTAAAGGCAAGATGCTGTGTCACATGTCCTATTGTATAGTTTCTGGGAATAATTACTTCACCGGAGTCAGGGAACTCTTCTTTTATTATTATTTTCAGAAGGGTAGTTTTGCCATGGCCGTTTCTGCCTGCAAGGCCTATTCTTTCACCCTGGTTTACATTAAAGCTGACATCATTAAAAAGTTCACGCACGCCAAAGGATTTACTCAGGTTTACTATTTTTATCATCTATATAAATCCGGTTTTTGTTTCTAATCAATTTTCAGGATTGTCATAAATGCCTCCTGTGGCAATTCAACAGATCCAATCATTTTCATTCTTTTCTTCCCATCCTTTTGCTTTTCCAGAAGCTTTCTTTTTCTTGAAATATCTCCGCCATAGCATTTTGCAGTAACATCCTTGCGCAAGGCGGAAATATTTTCCCTGCCTATGATTGTTGCTCCAATAGCTGCCTGAATGGGAATTTTAAACTGGTGTTTTGGGATTATATCCTTAAGCTTTTCAATTATATCCTTCCCTCTTATTCGTGCCTTGTCTTTGTGCACAATAAAAGAAAGTGCGTCCACAGGTTCGCTATTGACCAGAATGTCCACCTTGACCATTTCGGATTCACGAAAATCTATCGGGTCATAATCGAATGAGGCATAACCCCTGGATATGGATTTAAGCTTATCGTAAAAATTAAAAACTATTTCAGATAAAGGAAGTTCATATGAGAGCTGCACTCTTGTTGGGGTAATATATTCCATGTTTTTGTGGATACCCCTGCTTTCAGTAACAAGCTGCATTATGTTTCCCACATAGTCATTTGGAGCAACTATTGATGCAAGCACATAGGGTTCCTCAATTTTGTCAATTGTTCCAGGCTCAGGGAAGTTTACAGGATTATCTATAGTGAGCATCTTTCCGTTTTGAAGGTATATCTGGTACTGAACACTTGGTGCTGTAGTAATAAGGGATAAGCCAAATTCTCTCTCAAGTCTTTCCTGTACAATTTCCATGTGAAGCAGCCCAAGATATCCGCATCTGAATCCAAATCCCAAAGCGTATGAATTATCCTGTTCAAAAAGGAGTGAGGCATCATTGAGCTGGAGCTTATGCAGAGCGTCCCGTAAAGCCTGATATTCATCACTGTACATGGGATAAAGTCCTGAAAAAACCATGGACTTGACATCTTTAAACCCCTTAAGGGGTTCCTCTGCAGGATTATTGGCAAGTGTAACAGTATCGCCTATTTTAGTGTCACCAACGCTTTTAATTCCTGCAACAATGTATCCAACCTCTCCAGGGCCAAGTTCTTTAACATCCTCCATGGTCATTTGAAAAATACCAACTTCAATTACAGTAAAAACTTTTCCGGTTGAGTATAGCTGAATTTCATCATCTTTTTTAACAGAGCCATTGAAAACCCGTACCTTTATAACAGCTCCCAGGTACTGGTCATAGAATGAGTCAAAAATAAGGGCTTTTAAAGGCTTGTTTTTTTCGCCTTTTGGAGGAGGGATAAATTCAACAATTCTTTCCACCAGTTCATCAATGCCAATTCCCTGTTTTGCAGAGGTTAAAACTGCTGTTTCAGGATCAAGACCCAGTGTGTTTTCAATCTGTTTCTTTGTTGCATCTATATCTGCGCTGGGCATGTCGATTTTATTTATAACAGGGAGTATTTCCAGATCATTGTCCATTGCAAGATAAAGGTTGGCTATGGTCTGGGCTTCAACACCCTGTGATGCGTCAATAATGAGGATAACTCCGTCGCAGGAGCTAAGAGCTCTGGAAACTTCATAGGTGAAATCCACGTGTCCTGGAGTGTCAATAAGGTTGAATATGTACTCTTCTCCATTATTAGCAGTATAGCTGAGGGTAATTGCAGTTGATTTTATTGTAATGCCCCTTTCTCTTTCAATATCCATAGTATCCAGCATCTGGTTTTTCTTATCACGCTGGCTTACAAGGCTGCATCGTTCAATAAGCCTGTCTGCAAGGGTGGATTTCCCATGGTCAATGTGTGCTATGATTGAAAAATTTCTGATATGAGATAAATCCATTCTTCACCTGTTAATTTATTATTTTTTGAGTATATGCTATAGCAAATAATTTTTCCTTATATGTTGGCAAGTAATTTTTATCGTAAATTACTGCTCTGACCCCTTCCCCACAATGGGGAAGGGGAAGTTTTACATAAAAATTTTAGTAACAATAGCAACAGCAACTAAAACAAGCATAAAATATAAACTTTATGCTTGTCAAAAAATTTATATTTATAATTCTCCTTCTCCTTTGGATGAGTGGAGTTAGAGGGTGGGGTCTTTAAGAATTTCATAAAGGGCAATTCCTGCTGCAACAGATGCATTTAATGAAGAAATTTTGCCTTTTAAAGGAATGGAAACAATATAATCGCATTTTTCCTCTGTAAGCCTTCTCATTCCTTTACCTTCACTTCCTATTATAAGGCATGCAGGTTTTATGTCTGACAATTTATTTATGCTTACAGTGCCCTGATCACTTGTTCCTACAATCCAGAAACCGTCTTTTTTTAGCTGATCCAGAAATTGCGCAACATTTGAAATATTTATTATTTCCATGTATGCAGTAGCACCTGCAGATGCTTTAATCACTGTTTCATTAATGTCAGCTGAATTGTTTTTAGGAAGAACTACAGCACCACATCCAAGGGCCTCAGCTGATCTTATTATTGAGCCCAGGTTGTGGGGATCTGTAATCTGGTCAAGGAGAAGAATTACACCTTTTTCAGAAAAGATTTTTTTTAAAATTAAATCAGGATCTGATTTTTCGTTTTTTATATGAACATATAGAGCAACACCCTGATGGGAGGAGGATGAGCTTATTTTTTTAAAAAAATCTTTATCCTCCTGTAAAACCTTTATCTTTTTGCTCTTTGCCAGATTAATAATATCACCTATGATCTTTCCATGTGCAGATGATGATACATGGACCTCTCCCTTGTTTGAGCTGTCCCAGGATTTAAGATATTCAAAGACCGGATTGCGGCCTGTTATTATCTTTTTTCTTTCCATCTTGTGCCATCTTTAGTATCTTCCAGGATAATTCCTTCATCTTCCAGCATTAATCTTATTTCATCAGCCCTTTGGAAGTTTTTTTCTTTTTTAGCATTAAGCCGTTCTTCAATAAGGCTGTTTATCCTTTCCTCATCCACATTAGAAGATGATTCTTCCATAAAGATAAAGCCAAAAACCTGATCTATGTTTTCAATTGCTTTAATAATTTTTGCAGCATCTCCCCCGGAAATTTTTTCTTCAGATACAAGGGTGTTGATAAGGTGTACAAATTCAAAAAATACACCCAGCCCTCCGGAAATGTTAAGGTCATTATCCACAGATTCAATAAATTCTCTGTTCATCTTTTCCAGTATAGAGTCAAGTTCAGGGTTGTCATTTCCTCCTTTTATGTGCTTAAGCCTTAAAAGAAGGTTGTCAATCCTTGCCAGAGCCTGATCTGACTGCTTAATCCCTTCAAGTGTAAAGTTGAGCTGCTTTCTGTAATGAGCAGTAAGGAGCAGATGACGGATTGACCTTGGGGAATTTCCCATTTCAAGAAGATCCCTTAGTGTGTAAAAGTTTCCCTGAGACTTAGACATTTTGCTGCCATTAACAAGGAGGTGCTCCACATGAATCCAGTGCCTTACAAATGGCTCGTCATAAGCAGCCTCACTCTGGGCAATTTCATTTTCGTGGTGAGGAAATATAAGGTCAACTCCACCTGTGTGAATATCTATTGTAGAACCGAATATTTTGCGTATCATTGCTGAGCATTCGATGTGCCATCCTGGCCTCCCTTTGCCAAAGGGTGTATCCCAGTAGGGCTCTCCCTCTTTAGGGGCTTTCCAGAGTGCAAAGTCTCTCACATCGTTTTTTTCATATTCATCAGCATCATATCTTGCACCTGATCTTATTTCTCTTTTGTCCAGGCGGGATAGTTTGCCATAATTGCTGAATTTTGAAATATCAAAATAAAGGGAGCCATCCCTGTTGTAGAGCATTTCTTTTTTATTAATTTTTTCCAGGATGCTTATCATTTCATCAATTGATTCAGTTGCTTTGGGGTTATGCTCAACAGTTTCAATATTAAGGGTTTTACAATCCTGGTAAAAAATGTCAGTATATTTTTCAGTGTACTCCTTCAGGGAAATACCTTCTTCTATGGATTTATTTATTGTTTTGTCATCAACATCAGTGATGTTCATGGCATGATTAACAGTAAAGCCCCTGAATTTTAAATAACGGCGCAGCAGGTCATTAAAAACAAATGCTCTGAAATTTCCTATGTGGGCAAAACCGTAAACCGTAGGCCCGCATGAGTATATTGTTGCAGGGGGGTAGTCCTTGATGTTTTCTTTTATAACTCCGCCAGGAGCAAATTCTTCAAGGTTTCGTGTGAGTGTGTTGTATATTTTAAGAGTCAATTTTATTCTCCTTTTTTCATAGCATTTCAGGACAAGTTTACAAAAGAACCGGAACCATGCAATAAAATAATATTTAAGGAGCTTAATTGGTGGATATTTTGTTTTAACCTGAATAATCAGGGGGTAAAACTATTTCTTCAGCTTCTTCATACACAGAGTTGATTTTTTTCTCGGATTGCTTTTCTTCAAAAACAGAGGGGTCCAGCTTTATATTGTCAATTTCATCAGGATTAGCATTGAGATAGGATAAAAAAAGATGTATTTTTTTTATATAATCAATGAGTTCCCGAAGTTTTTTGTTTTTTCTGTTAATAATTTCGGAGGATTGGGACACGTATTTTTTTAGAAGTTCTGTCTGGGTTTTAAGCCTCTTTTGAAGTTCAGTTGCAGTATCATAAAATTCTCTGTCTACCTTCTGGAAATCAAATCTGGCAATAATAACCTCATCTTTTTCCCGTTCTTTTTCAATAGTGCTTATTATTTCATTGAGTTCCTTTGTTGAAAAAAGGTCATCAGTGGATGTTTGTATCCATTTTTTACCTTCATCATCAGTAAACTCAGTTAAATCAGGGATAATGTTATTTATTGTTCTTTTTTTCATGTTTTTATTATAAAAGAGAATTTGAAATATATTTTTTCATGTTTATATATCGGTTTTAATAGGGTATAAGTAAAATATAATATGTTCTGGATCAACAATAACTTGTGTTTGCCGAAAAATTTGGATTTTTTGTAATTTGGTGCTGATTATTAAAAAGTCTTCTTTTAGGCAAAGTGATGAACTTGTCAAAGCCAGGTTTAATCGTTTTCTTTGTAATTATGTTTTAAAGTATACATTTAAAGAAGTATGATTTGTTTTTTACTTAAACAATCTTAATATATCATTGGATTTTACCTGTTTATTTCAATGATTATAAGAAAAAATGAGTTTTTTCGAAAAAACATTTGACATTCCTAATAAATAGTGTTTATTAAAATTAAATGAACTCAGCGGTTTTGTTTTTAAAATACCGCCTTTTGTCTTGAGTTAACATTTTTGCTTCCTCTTTAATAAGCCCCCTGAATATCCAGGGGGCTCTTTTTCTGTGTTTTGGTTGCATATATAAAAAGAATTTTTCAGCCTTATTTAATTGACATCATATCTGTCAGGGAAATTATATACATACTTCTTCTGTTGAAAAAAATGAGGAAATGGACTTTGTGCTGTTTTTAAATAAATGGCCCTGGAATAATATTTTATGATGCATAATATGGACAAAATAATCAGTGAATTAAAACAATACGGGACTCTATCTCAAAATACCCCTTTGGCAAAATATACCTCGTTTAAAACTGGCGGCCCTGCTGCTATTCTTGTTGAACCCTTTGATGAAAATGGAGTTGTTCAGACATTTGTCATTGCTTTGGCCGCAGGACTTAAAGTTTTTGTCATTGGAGGCGGGACAAATCTTCTTGTAAGTGATGATGGTATTCCTGAACTTGTAATTAAAATCTCTGATAGGGCTTTTTACCCGGAAATCAATGAAGAGTTTATATATTCAAGTGCCTTTGTTTTAAAGGATAATTTTATTGAAGCAGTAGTTAAGGCAGGTTTTGGCGGAGTTGAATTTATGGCAGGTATTCCTGGAGCAATTGGAGGGGGAATATTCATGAATGCCGGAACTTTTATGGGTTGCTTCAGTGATATTCTTTACAGGATAAAAGTTGTCGATTCTTCAGGTAAAATCAGTGAAATAGATTTGGAAAAAGAGGATTCAGGTTACAGAAAAATGAATATACCTGATGAAGGAATAATTCTTGGAGGTTACTTCAAGCTTCCCCATGCTCATAATAGTGAGGAACTTAAGGCTAGTATTAAAACAATAGTTGATGAGAGGTGGATAAAGCATCCAATGGAGTATCCTTCAGCAGGGTCTGTTTTTAAAAATCCTCAAGGTCATTCATCCTGGAAGCTTATTGATGATTGTGGCCTTAAAGGGTATAAAATAGGCGGAGCCATGGTTTCAGAAAAGCATACCAATTTTATTATCAACACAGGCAATGCCCTATCCCAGGATATATACGATTTAATAAAACATGTTCAATTCACTGTTTATAAAAAAACAGGAGTAAACCTTGAAACAGAAGTAAGGATAAAAGGTAGTTTTAAATAAATGGACTTAAATAAAAAACTGGGAGATGTAACCTTTTGTTCTATTGATCTGGAAACAACAGGGGTAAATCCTGCTATTCATAAAATTATAGAAATAGGCGCTTCAAGGTTTTCTATAGATGGAGCTACTAAAACATTTTCCACTCTTGTTGATCCATGTGTGGAAATACCTCCAGCAACTATAAACATTCATGGCATAACCAGTGAAATGGTTGCAGGCAAGCCTTTTATAGAAAATATTCTTCACAGGCTTGAAGAGTTTATGAGCAGTACTGTTCTGGTTATACAAAATCCGCGCTTTGACCTGTCATTTCTTAGTATGGCCTATTTGAATGCATTTAACAGAACCCCGTCTTTTGCAGCTATTGATACTGTGCGACTGGCTCAAAAATATTTTAAAGATCTGCCTAATCATAAGCTTTCCACATTATCATCACATCTGGAGCTTAAACTTGTCAGTCACAGGGCACTTGATGATTCCATAGCATGTATGAAAGTTTTTCTTGAAGTAATTAAAGGAAGAGGATTGACAAAATCATCAACACTAGGGGATCTTATCAGGCTTCATGGAGAAATGGTAGGGCCTGCAATCAGGATAGAGAGGAGCAGGGGAGTTGTGGGATGCAAATCAATATCCATTGGGGAAAAGGTTTTAATTGAATACGTTGATTATGATGGACGCATAACAAAAAGAGAGATCCTGCCTCGTGAGTTTATAAATTATGGTAAAAAAAACTATATACTTGCACACTGCTTTTTAAGAAATAGCGAAAGATGTTTTTTGACCAGCAGGATAATCTCTGTTAATTGAGGTTTCACCATTTTTTTCTGAAATGTATACCAATATTATTCTGTGAAGTTTTATCCGGTAAAAGAATGTCCCTGCCCAAATATGCAATAAGTTCAAACTGGTCATAAAAAAGCATTCTTATAGTTGGCCCTGCAATTATACCTGTTTTTTTTCCTGAGATTTCAAATCCCGAAGCTTTAAAAAAAACAAGATCACAAAAAAAGCCTGTGTATATAAAATCCTCATCTATAGAAAATCTATATTCCATGGACAGGGCTGTTTGCTTTCCGCTATAGTAGTCTTTACCTGTAAAGCCTTTGAAATAGCTGCTGTTTATGTCATTCTGATGATGAAAAGGATGGGTTCTGAAAAAAAGATTAGTCATTGATTTTATAGAAAGAATACTCAGATTTTTAAATTCAAAGTCATAGTCAATATTGAATTCAATTTCGCTGGAGCTGTATTTATGGAAGAGCTCCCTGTAATAGAAAACCATGTTTTTATCAATTCTGTTTCCTATTCTAATAGGTATAGGTTCATGCTTTATCTGAAGTTCTGTAAAGGGGAAGGATTCAGTTTTGTTTTTTATATCAATATGGTCAGATGATGTGCTGTCAACAGAGCTGTCAAAAAAGAATATATTTTCCATGCCAAAACCTCCATGAATATTGAGGTTGTTTAAAAATGTAAAGCCTGGAGCAAAAACTGCTCTGGTAAGTACATACTGGAATTTTTCAAGGCCCAGATCAGGACGTGATGCTGCATTATGAAAAACCCGCGCCTTTACAAGTGGTGTAAATATTTTAGAGTTAATAGGCGTAAAGAGGTATTCGCTCTTTATTTCTGAATAGGTTCTTTTTGGCGGAATATTAGGTGCACCCTTCTTTGGGTCTTTGTAAACATTTTTAAATCCAAAATCCAGAGCAGAGGCTAGTGAAATATTAAAGTTATCCCCTTTCCCTAGAAAATCTTTTTTATACCAGGATACTTTAGGAATGAATAAGGATGAGAACTTGTAATCGATTTTAAAGCCAAATCCGGATTTGCTTGCAAGCAGGTTGCCCTCTTTTATTTTTTCAACATAAATATGCAGGTCGTAAAGGGGTGAAAGTTTATCAAATAGTTCAATTTCAGTAAAACCAAGATCAAGTGATTTTAAATCCCGTTTAATCTGAA
>CAZYPA010000061.1:0-13457 GCA_964649175.1 uncultured Leptospirales bacterium
TTATATTGCCTGCAATACCAATGGGAAGAGTGGCAGAGCCTGATGAAATGGCAGGTGCAGTGCTTTATCTTGTTTCTGAAGCATCATCCTATGTTACAGGAACAAGCCTTGTTGTTGATGGCGGTATGCTTGCATAATAAAGCGCATCCAGAGTGCAACCGGAAAGTGCCTCTGGGAAAGAGGGGCAAAACTTTATGAAATTGATTCTATTGGATTTTCCTGTTTACAGGAATGATAATGAATAAATTTTTTATTTATAAAAAAGTTATACTTGACTAATATTAGTAACCATTCTTAATAGCGATTTAATGCTAATTTACCAGTAGTATGGTAATTATTTAAAATTTAATAAAGGAGGTAAGTTATGCCTGAACCAATGAAGCCCGGCTGTGCCAGGCCAACAGGGACCGGTCCTGTTAAAGAAGATACGACTCCCATTTTACAGGAAAACTCACCGCAAAAAACAAAGGAGGTAAGTATGATTAAAGTAGGAAAAAAGGCTCCAGATTTTACAGCTCCAGCCTATCACAAAGGAGAATTTGTTAATATTCAGCTTTCAGAATTTCTTGGCAAGTGGGTAGTATTATGCTTCTATCCAGGGGATTTTACATTCGTTTGAGCAACAGAAGTTTCAGCAGTTGCTGAAAAATTTCCTGAGTTCCAGAAACTGGGAGTTGAAGTATTATCAATGAGTGTTGACAGTGTTTTTGTTCATAAAATGTGGAATGAGAATGAACTTTCAAAAATGGTAAAAGGTGGAGTTCCTTTCCCAATGCTTTCAGATGGTGGCGGAAAAGTAGGTACTGCCTATGGTATTTATGATGAAGATGCAGGCGTAGAAACAAGGGGAAGATTTATTATTGATCCTGATGGAATTGTTCAGGGCTTTGAAGTGCTGACTCCTCCGGTAGGAAGAAACGTAGCAGAAACATTAAGACAGCTACAGGCATTTCAGCTTGTAAGAAATAGCAAAGGAGCAGAGGTGACACCAGCAGGATGGAGACCGGGCAAGCCCACTCTTAAACCTGGTCCTAACCTTGTAGGTAAGGTTTGGGAAGCCTGGGATATAAAAAACGCCTTTGATTAAATATAATTTCAAAAAACCCCGGAATTCCGGGGTTTTTTTATGATGCCTGAGACAGAGTTTTTTTAAAAATTGTATTTAAGGCCTGCCCTTAATTGTATCCTGGGGAGCCCGTAATGCTCGGTGTACTTTTCTTGTCTAATAGCCCCATTCCCGGGAATGCCTTCCCAATAGCTGATTTCCAGATCTGCATTGTCTGTTTTAACTGTATCATGTGCATAAAAGGCAAATTCAATTACCAGGAAAAAATTACTAAAAATATTTCTTTCAAGTCCAATAATGCTGGTATGGCTTATATGAAAATGATTTTGTTTTAAATGTCCATAGAATTCATTCTTAGGGGGAGGTCCCACTCCTTCAAGTTCGTATATTTCTGCATTTAGATTTATATCGATTATAGAGAATGCAGCTCCAGTCCCTGCATAAATATTTGTTTTTCCTCTATCCGGTGAAAGGGTTATACCTAAATAAAGGGGAACAGTAAAGGCTTGATAATCTTTCTTATAATGATCTTTTACAGTCTTATAGTTTGGACCTCCGTCGACGTAATTATAGTTCAATTCCCCTCCATCTGCCAGTATATTATGCTCAAATCCGGATCTGAGGAAAAGGTTGTTTTTAAAATCGTACCGTATAAAAAAGACAGTGCCTATAACTTGACTAGACTTATAATCTGGTTTTCCTTCTTGATTTACATATTGAATAACAGTTAGAGAGCTACTTTTTTCGACAGCTCCACTGTCTACAGCATAGGAGCCTAAAACACCCAGGGATAGGCCTCGTGCAAATCCTGCAGTAGAGGCTAAAATTGTAAGGAAAACGATTGTTATTGAAAGTATGTTTTTCATATAGTGCTCCAGTTGATAATCAGGTAATAAAAAGCTGGCACAAAGATATATTAGAATATATAGTATATTAATCGTTTTTGTTAGTCAAATATTTTATATCTTCTAAAAAAAGATTTTTATCTGTTTAAAAAATGGGATTTCTTTTAAAAGGCCTATTGCTTTTATTTCTTGAAATTTTTCAGCAATAATTACTGGAGATATTTTTCTACCCCGCCGCTTTCGCGGCGGGGTAGAAGAGTATTTTAGCGCAATAATTCTGTTTTTGTTACCCCGCCGCTTTCGCGGCGGGGTAGAAGAGTATTTTAGCGCAATAATTCTGTTTTTGTTACCCCGCCGCTTTCGCGGCGGGGTAGAAGAGTATTTTAGCGCAATAATTCTGTTTTTGTTAGCTCGCTGCTTTTGTGACGGAGATATAAGAGTATTTAATTTTAAATAAAAGTTAAAGAATTAACTCTTGAAATTTCCGTATTTATTCCTTAAAATTATAGAATACTGATTATAAAGGGGAAAGGGACAATGATTATAAGGGAGATGAATTTTAATGACATATCAGGTATTAATCTGCTTATAAAAGAGGTCTTTGATAAATTTATGGCTGCTGATTATACTGCTGAGGGTATTAAAAATTTTTACGAATTCATCAGCCCTGCTTCTTTAAGGGAAAGGCTGTCAGCAGGCAACCTTTTTTTTATAGCAGAAAAAGACGATGTTCCTGCTGGTGTAATTGAATTAAGGGATAACTCCCATATTGCACTTTTTTATGTTAAAGAATCTTTTCATGGAACAGGAATAGGAAGAAAGCTTTTTGAACATGCCTTGCAAAGCCCTCTTTTTAAATCCAGGGACAGGGTGATTACAGTTAACTCCTCTGCCTATGCAGAGCCTGTGTATGTAAAGTTTGGTTTTGTTCGTCATGTGCCTGCTACGATGAAGGACGGAATGGCTTTTATTTTTATGCAGTTAAAGCTTCCAAAGTAGTCCTTTCTTTATGATATTAATTTTTAAATAACTTGAATATAATGGCTCTTGATAAAATTTTAATTTGAAATTTATAAGCTCATGTTTAAGGCTTAACCTGGCTCGTGATTTTTTTTAAATAATCAATACTACAGGTAATTTGATCTTATGAAAGATATTTTAAATCTGAAAGAACTTCTGGAAATGGCACTTCTTGAAGATCTTGGCAGTACTGGTGATGTTACTGCTGAAGCCATATTTAAGGATGAAATTAATTCTTTTTCGCTTGTTTCAAAGGATGAAGGCATTATATGCGGGATTGAAATATTTAAAATGGTCATGGCAAGGATTGATGAAAAAATAAAGGTTAAGAATTTTTATTCTGATGGAGATGCAATCCATGAAGGCAATATTGTAGCATCTGTATCCGGTCCTGTTGTTTCTATTTTAAAGGGAGAGCGCACTGCACTGAATTTTCTTTCCCATTTATCTGCGATTGCTACAAAAACCTTTCTTTTTGTTAAGGAGGCAGATGGTAAAGCGGAAATACTGGACACACGAAAAACCCTGCCAGGTTACAGGGGACTTCATAAATATGCTGTGCGTTGCGGTGGAGGAACCAATCATCGTATGGGACTTTATGATATGGTAATGATTAAGGATAACCACGTAGATGCAGCAGGCAGTATTTTGGCAGCTCTACAAAAGGTCAGGGCAAAATGGGGCAGCAGATATAAAATTGAGGTTGAGGTGCGTAATTTTGATGAAGTCAAAGAAGCCCTGGATTGTGGTGCAGATATAATTATGCTGGACAATATGACAGATGATGAGATGAGTGAAGTTGTTAAATATATTGCAAAAAGGGCAAAAACAGAAGCTTCAGGAAACATGTCCTTTGAAAGAATTGCAGGTGCAGCTTCCACAGGAGTTACATACATATCATTTGGAGAGCTGACTCATACTGTTAAGGCCTTTGACTTTAGTCTTAAAAAAATTCCTCTTTGATAGACATTTTTTATTTTTTTAAAAGGGTCCAGGGGATAAGGCTGTTAGTCAATAAGTGAACCAGTCATCTTTTATTATTTAATCCAATTTTTACATAATGGCGGTAATAATGAAATTAAAATTAAAAACTGATTCAGAAGAAGCGTTAAAAAAATATATTTTAGATGGAAAAGAACGCCTTGGAAAGCGTATGGTTATACCAGCGCACCATTACATGAAGAGCGAAATTGTGGACATAGCTGATTTCATAGGTGATTCCTACAATCTTGCTCTTGATGTGAGTAGAAGTGATGCTGAGTTTATAATTTTTTGCGGTGTCAGCTTTATGGCAGAGGGTGCTGCTATCCTGGCAAAGGAAGGACAGCATGTAATTATGCCAGAGGAATCTGCAGGCTGTCCCATGGCTGATATGATTACAGGAGAAAATGCAAAAAAGGCTCTGACCCTCATAAATGAAAATTCCTTTTCACCTGCAGTTCCTGTAGTTTATATGAATTCCTATGTTGATGCTAAAAGCTTTTGTGGTGAATATGGCGGCTCTGTATGCACAAGCTCTAATGCATCAAAAATTGTGAAGAATTTTCTTGATATGAATAAACCGGTTTTCTTTTTTCCTGATTATCATTTGGGCAGCAATGTGGCGAGTGAATTGGGTATAGACGATAAGTATTTTATAAAGGTAAATCAGGACTTAACTTTTGAAGAGGGGAAAAATATTAAAGAGGCAAGAATCTTTCTCTGGGATGGGTTTTGTCCTGTACACGCTGCATTTGAAGTTTCTGATGTGCATGATATGCGTGAAAAATATCCTGATGCTAAAATTATTGTTCATCCTGAATGTTCACGGGAGGTAGTAGCCCTTTCAGACATTTCCGGTTCAACCAGTTATATATACGAAGCTGTTGTTAATTCTGTTTCCGGTTCACATTGGGTAATAGGAACTGAACTCAATTTTGTCAACAGAATAGCCAGGGATAATCCGGATAAAACAATAGTTCCTCTCAGGGAATCTATCTGTTCAAATATGAACAGGGTAACCCTTCTTAATACTGCAATGGCAATTGAATCTGTGTTTGGTTTTATATCCGGCAAAGGGGAAATGGAAAATGAAATTTTTGTGGATTCATCTCTTAAAGAAAAGGCAAAGCTTTCCCTTGAAAAAATGATAAGTATAGTGGAGATGGGATAAACAGGCTGTCATTATATCCGCAAATTATGATGAAATTAATTTGACTTCATTTAAAAATTATAATTTCTTTAACAAATAAATATGAATATTTATTAATCATAAAAATTAAATAAGAGTGATAAAAACTATGAGTTTGAATGAAAAAACAGTAAATGCAACAAAGTTTTCTACAGTAGAGCAGTCAACAGGGCTTGAAAGGGAGCATGCGGAATTTCATAATTCCTACCGTGAAGAAAATATTATTGATGATATAAGGTTTCTTCAGGAAATATACAAAGAAAAAATTGATATTAACCCTGAAATGGTAAATAGAGATTTTATAAACAATCTGAAGGTTCTAGGTAAAAAAATATATTTTTTTATTCTAGGATTGGAAAATGGCCTTACTCCACAGGATTATATAAAATATAAATTTGATTTTATTCAAACAAATGTACCTTATGCAAGCCCGCATCTTTTTTATCTGGCATGGAATGGGCTTATTAAAAATGACAGCTTTAAGCGCCTTCTTCGTCAAAAGTTTTCACTTACACGCTTTAGTGAAACCCTTGTTCCTAAAAATATACCCGCATTTGGAACCAAAAATTCCAGGTACAGGGCAAAGCTTGTACTGGCTATTGAGGATATGGAAATTAATCCAGGTGGAGTTATAAGAAAAAAAGGGCGTATGCTTGATGATGGCAGTGGAAAGATTATGCAGGAAGGTATTGTCTGGCTCCCCAATGGTAAAGGTGTGCCTATTTTTCCTGATGCTTATGTACCCCTTAATCAGGCCCATGTTATAACAATAAGGCATGGTAAGTCTGTACATGAGTCAGGCGGGGATAATCCTGAATTTGTAGGTTCAGGCAAATGGGATACCTGGAAGGGCAATGAGCGCATAAGCGGAGCAATTGGGAATCAGCTTAAATCAAAGGGGATAGATACAGCAAGGGAGCTTGGAAAAGATTTTAAAATAATAGTGGATTTTCTTAACAAAGCCGGGCACCCGCTTTGGAAATTACCCCAGGCTGAACCTATACAGGTTTATGGAAGTGAAAGTGAAAATACAGAAGAAACTATAAGGTGTTTTCTTGAAGAGGCTGGTTATCCTGGGATTACCTTTGAGGCACTTTATGGGCTTAATTCCCAGAAGTATGGTTCTTTGACACACCTGTTTAAAAATGATGTTTACAAGCAGATGCTTGGGGTTTATAGCCATTCTCTGCCTGGAAATGATGATGACAAGAAAAAGGCTGTTAAGGCATTTTTTAAAAATAGATTTTACCATTTCCCTGAAGGAGAATCTTTAATAGAGGCTGACTGGCGTATTGCTCATTCATTTGTGGATCTTGTAAAAAAGAATCTTGGGAAAAGGGTAGCCCTCTGCGATCACTCAGGAGCTTTAAGGGTTTTTGAAGCTGTAATTAGAACTCTGGATTTTGCTGAATACTCCTCAATTAAGGAGGGGCAGGATTCAATTATTGCAATGGTATATCAGCCTGGAAACAATGTTCGCTATGATTACCTTCAGAGAAAGGGGATATTATTGCGTAACGAAGACAATTAATTGTTAAACAGTTTCTTAAGGAAGAAAAATAGCTTATGTTTAAAAAATTTAAAAGCAACTTTTTTTCACATAAGATGCCTGGATTTAAAACCGGATTTTTATTTCGTAATTTTTTTCAGATTTTTCTTCCTGCTCTTTTTCTTATGATTTTTTTGTTTTTTATAATTTTTTATATGATTATTCCTCTTCTGGAAAAAAGATGTATTCAAAATAAACACGATATGTGCCACACCCTTGTTAAGCTGGCAATTAGCGATCTCTATTCCCGCGAAATAGAGGTTAAATCAGGTGTTATTTCCCTTCAGGTTGCTCAGGCTAGAGCTATAAACAGATTCCGTTCTTACAGATATGGTGATGATGGTAGAGATTATTACTGGTTTCAGGGTCCTGATGCTGTAATTATTATGCATCCATACAGGCCTGAGCTTGAAGGTAAAATCCCTGATAATTTACAGGCACCTGATGGTCGTAATCTGTCAGAGCTTTATATGGAGCTTTATAAAATCGCTCAAAAAACAGGGGGTGGTTTTTTTGAATATAAGTGGAACTGGAAAGAGAACCTTGATGTTGTAAAAAATAAAATTTCTTATGTTGAAATTTTTGAGCCCTGGGGCTGGCTTGTTGGCACAGGTGTATATCTTGATGATATAGAAGCAGAGATAGACGAATGGAACAGAACTTTTGTTTTTCTAGGACTTTTTCTGTTTTTTGCTGTTTCCCTTTTTACTTTTTGCCTTTCCATCAGGGCTGCCCGATCCAGACAAAGGGAGGTTGATGTCCTTGATCTGTTAAGAGAAAATGAGGTTAAGTTCAGATCTGTTTTTCACAACAGTCCTTACAGCATTGCTATCAATTCTTTACAAAGTGGCGAGTATATTTCAGTTAATATGGAGTTTGAATCCTTTACAGGATTTTTTGAAAGTGATTTAACTGATAAAACATGGCACAGTGTGAAATTATCTCCGCAGCACATGGGTGAGGATGTTTTTAATGTCCTTTTGAATGATGGAAGAGTTTATAATGTTGAATCAGTTATTGCTATAAAATCCGGGGAATTCAGAAATATTTTATATACTGCAGCATTACTGGAAATAAAAGGAGAAGAAGCTGTTATGTCTATAATGGTTGATATAACAGAAATGAAAAAGCTTCAGGATGCATTAAGGCAATCTCAAAAAATGGATGTTATTGGTCAGCTTACAGGAGGTATCGCCCACGATTTTAACAATATGCTTGCTGGTATTATGGGGAGTGCTGAACTACTCAGGTTTAAAACAAAAAATAATCCAGACCTTACAAAGCATATTGAACTTATATTGAAAAGTTCAGATCGCGCTGCAGAGCTTATAAAAAAGCTCCTTGCTTTTGCACGAAGAGGAATAGAAATAGAGGTAGTTATAGATCTTCACGAGCTTATTAAAGAATCAATTGTGCTGCTTGAAAGAAGCATAGACCGAAAAATAAACATTCAATCAATATTAAATGCAAAGTCTCAAATGATTAAGGGCGATCCTGTTCTTATTCAGAATGTAATTCTTAATCTTGGTTTAAATGCAAGGGATGCAATGTCTGATGGCGGGACTTTGACAGTATCTACAAGCAATATAGACGTTGATGAAAAATTTGCATTAAACCGCAATGGTGTAATTACCCCTGGGAAATATATTCAATTAAGCATGGAAGATACTGGCATAGGAATGAACATAGAGTTGAGAAGTCGTATATTTGAACCTTTTTTCACAACAAAGCCGGAAGGAAAAGGTACAGGACTTGGGATGGCTGTGGTTTATGGAACAGTTAAGGAACATCGTGGTTTTATTGAAGTTTACAGTGAATCAGGGTCAGGTACTAATGTAACCATATTTATTCCTGTTGTTGAAAATGATAAAATAGGAAGAAGTAGCAAAACCAATGGGCCTGTTTGGGGAAAGGGCTGTGTTCTTGTTGTTGATGATGAAGATATTGTTAGAACAATTGCAGGTTCATTGCTGGAATCTCTTGGTTATAAATGCCTTTTGGCTGAAAATGGTTTAAAAGCCATTGATATTTACATGCAGAAAAAAAATGAAATAGATATTGTTTTGCTTGATATTATAATGCCTGGAATTAGCGGAATTGAAACATCTGAAAGATTAAAAGAGATTAATGGAAAGGTTAAAATTATATTTTCTTCAGGTTTTCGCAGAGATGAAATAGTTATGGGGCTTATGAAAAATGTTAATAAACGATTTATCCAAAAGCCCTATCATCTGGTTGAGCTTAGCAGGGTAATTGCTGAAGCAATGAATTCATAGCAGAGATGTGCTGTTTTAAATATTTTGGTGGACATGGGGATATATTATCTGGTTCATGTATTTAATAAAGAGATAATTGAAACAACGGCTCTGGACTATGAAGGATAAAATAAAAAATATTTTTAAATCATCCGGTATTGATATTACTGAAAAGCAGGCCGGCCAGTTTTCACTCTATTATAAACTAATTAATGATAACAACAGCGATAATGATCTCACCAGAATAAGGGGGGAACAAAATTTTATTGTTAAGCATTTTGTTGACTCTGTATATTATACGAAATTTGTTGATATACCGGATTCAATAATTGATATTGGTACTGGTGCTGGTTTCCCAGGGATTCCCATAAAAATAATGTTTCCTCATATCAATATAATTTTTGCTGAACAAAGAAACAGAAGAGTTGATTTTCTTAAGCTTGCAGTAAAAGCCCTAGGTTTTACAGGAGTTGAATTTTATTCACATAAAGTAACTGAAAAATCTTTTTTTAATGTGAATGGAGTTATTACAAGGGCGCTTGAAGATGCACCTGAAACCCTGGATAGAGTTGAGCATTTTCTTCCTAAGGGGGGAATTGTAATACTTTTAAAAGGCCCTGATGCAGATGGGGACATTGATAGGCTTTCCAGAAAGAATCAGGATAATTTCAAACTTGTTTTTGATAAAAAATATATTCTTCCTGGTACTGATAATGCCAGGAGGATTCTTGTGTTTGAAAAAAAGACCGGTATGTTCAGAAAAATATATAAAATTATGAAAGATGAAAATGAAACCAGGGGAATAGTAGTTTCTTCTCCTGAAAATAAAACCTATAAAGAGCTTAAAAAACTCATCACAGGAGATGGGATAAAAAAAATAAATTCCATCACTGTTTCAGGTAAAAAAATAATATCAGATTTTCTTTTACATGGAGATATAACACAGTGCAGGCTTGTTTTGCCAGATGATTATGTTGAAAACGATAGAGAGTTTGATTCATTGATTACCAGGTTTTATAACAGGGGGGCCCTTTATATTTTTAAAAGTTCTCTTTTTAAAGAAATAGATGTTTTAAAAAACAAAACTCCGATTCTTATAACTGATATGCCGGATATAAAAAAATGGGATGGCTCTGCAGTGAAGGGGTGTAATCCTGTTATTCCATTTCAGGACCCTGCAAATGTAGGGGCTGCTGTACGTTCAGCAGCTGGATTTGGTGTTAAGCGCATTATTTTAGCTATAGGTGCTGCTAATCCCTTTCATCCTAAATCAATCAGGGCATCATCCGGAGCTGTATTTAAAATGCTTTTTGTTAAAGGTCCTTCTATTGATGAGTTATCTGATTTTGCTGTCAAAAATATTCCTCTTGTGTCTATGGATAAAGGGGGTATAGATATTGAGGAATTTATTTTCCCGGAAAGTTTTTTTCTTGTTCCAGGTACAGAGGGGCAGGGACTTCCTGAGAATCTTATGCAAAGTTCAGTGTCCATACCTGTGACTGATTCAGTTGAGTCTTTGAATGCTTCAGTTGCTCTTGCGATTTTTTTGTACAAATGGTCAAAGCATAAAAATTAATTATTTTAAAAGGAGAAAATTTATGTCATTAAAGGATAAGATAAGGACAATACCTGATTTCCCTAAAAAGGGTATCATGTTTCGTGATATTACTACTCTTCTTAAGGATCCTGAAGGCTTTAAGAAGGTTGTTGATTTAATTACGGCTCATTGTAAAGATATGGATATAGACCTTGTTGCAGGTATTGAGGCAAGGGGATTTATCCTTGGGGGAGTAATAGCCTATAATCTTAAAAAAGGTTTTGTACCAGTACGTAAACCGGGTAAGCTTCCCTTTGAATCAATTGATTATGAATATGAACTTGAGTATGGGAAGGATAGCCTGGAGGTACATATTGATTCAATTAGAAAAGGGGATAAGGTTTTGTTAATAGATGATCTCCTTGCAACAGGTGGAACAGCTCTTGCTACTGCAAAGCTTATTGAAAAACTTGGCGGCGAAGTCGTGAAAATGGCTTTTATTATAGATCTGCCTGAAGTGGGGGGTAGAAAAAAACTTGAAGATAGCGGATACAGTGTGTTTCATCTGGTTGAATTTGAAGGCGATTAAATAATAAAAAGATCAGGATTTAATTCAGGTTTTAGTCAAAACTATGCCCCTGTAAAAGCAGGGGCAGGTAAAGAGAAAATTATAGTTGTAAAAAAATTATTAAAGAATGGGTATTAGTGAATTAAATTTCAGCAACATTTTCATAATTATCATCGCTTTCTTTATAATTTTCAATATAATCAAGCCTGTCAAATCCGGTTTGAACTGTTCTGGGACTCTCTGTTTTATAAACAGGGCTGTTTTTTTCAGAGCCGCTGCTTTCATCAATAGATGAACTTTCTATTAAGCTTTCATCCTGAATATTCTTTCTGTATCTGTAGAGCATTTCTTTTCTGCTCATTTCCTTCCACTCTTTTGCGCGTTTTATATGACGACCACTGGGGTACTGGTCTATATATATTTGAAATTCCTTTGCAGCAAGGTCATAATTTTTAGCCATGAAAAATGAATATCCTATTTTTATCATGGCATCTTCATCCTTATGGTAATAGTTGTTTGATAGGGTTTTTCGAAAATAGGATATAGCTGAATCATACCTTTTAAGTGAGAAATAGCTTTCCCCTATCCAGTATAGTGAATTTTCTGCTCTTTCAGTATGGGGAAAATTTTTTAAATACCTCTGGAAATATTCAATTGCTGGAAAGTAACTTCCTTTGCGGTAGCTATTGATGCCGCTATCATAAAGCTGCTTCATATATGCACTGCTTATATCTTCAGTATAGTTGCTAAAGTTTGCATAGTATTTCAGAAAGTGGTCATAAAGATTATATGCTTCCATGTCCTGTCCCATTCTTTTGTAAAAGCGGGCTTTCCCGATAATTGCTTCTTCATTATTCCCATTTTCAGATATTGCAAGATCAAACATTCTGCCTGCTCTTTTAACTTCATTGCGTTTAAGATATGTATGGCCAAGTTCTGTATAAACACGGCTTCTGAAATCCTTGTTGTCGCTGTAGTTAAGGGTTGTCATGAGCTGATGAATGCCTTCTTCATCGTATTGTTTCATGATCTTTAGCTTGGCAATTCTGGCTTTTATTTCATCCTCCATTTCTTTGGGGATTTTCTCTCCTGATTTAAGAATGTAAATATATTTCAGGTATGCAAGACGGTTAAGATTAAGCTTTTCATAGCTTTGTGCAATATGATAATAGGCGTCAAGGGCAGAATCGGTTTTAGGATATTTGGCCACAACTTTGGTGAATGTATCGATAGATTTATTAAGGGATTCTTTTGAGCCTCTTTCAAAAGACATTTTCCCTTCCACAAGAAGTTCCCTGGCTTCTTTTTCCGGTTTTATAAAAGAATCATAATAGGCAATAAGCGCTACCCCAAAAAAGATAAAAACTATTCCAATAATTATCCAGTTTTTCATTTATTAGCACTCCTCTTATGTTCTATGTTAAGAATATAGTGAAAATTATATTGTCATTTAAAAAATATCAAAACTCATTTTAATCGCAACAGGGCAAATTCAGACCAGAATCTGGATTCTTCAGGAAAAGTTTCTGTTACATCTTTACTGTTTAATGTGAGAATTGCTTTTTCATACTCTTTTGTTTCTATATATGTCTTTCCCAGGAATAGTTTTGCAAGTGCCCTTTGATAATTATTATCGGTGTTTTTAATGAATTTGGTCAACTCTTTTGATGCAATTTCATAACGGTCTTTATAGAAATAAAGTTTCAGGATTTTGTTAAGAGTGGTGTCTGTTTTTGCTGGTTTTTCTATATCTGTATGGGCTGCAGATTGTTTTCCAACATCAGATTCCATGTTTTGCTGACTGTTTCTTTCAATTCTTCCCGATTTAATCATTCCAGGTTCAGTATAAAGAGATACCGGGGATGCTGTTACATTAACATCTTTGATAATATCTATTTCTCTTTTGAGAAGTTTATTTTTTGAAATAACCGCATAGTAATATTTTTTTCCCTGTTTCAGATTATTGTCAATTAATCTTCCTTCAAGTGTTGAATTAAATATTCCAACGAGTTTTGATTTGAGTATATCGTTAATACTGTTAAGTGGGAATTCGCTTCTTCCTACTACAAAATCACCGGAAAACTCCTGTTTCATTTTCCAGGTAACCTTAATTGAATCAAAGGAAAAAGGTATTTGTTCAGCCTTAATATTATATGCTATATATTCCGGGTAGGTTGCTTTATTTTTGGCAAATGCAATAGAGGTTAATAAAATTACAATTATAGCCAGGATTATTTTAAGCTTTTTTTTATTCATCTTTCTTACATATTAATATTTATTTTTATTGTCGGAAGTTTAAGTGTAAATCTTTACGATTAATAACCTGATTTGTAGTTGACTTTTAAGAATGAATCCTGATTGAATGAGAAATTAACAAATTAAGGAGTAATAAGATGGGAGACAAGGGTACATCAAAAAAAATTACCAAGGTAAAGGGTGGGGGTACC
>CAZYPA010000062.1:0-13170 GCA_964649175.1 uncultured Leptospirales bacterium
TTACAACTTATATAGACCGTGATGATATTGATTGTGCCAGCGTTGTTAAAGCTATCAATGATGCTTTAAGTGCAGATTTTGCTATTGATAAGTTTGCCACGCTTTTTTTTGTTATATATGATAGAAGAACAGAAGAGCTTTCTTTTTCAAACGCTGGACAGGGCCCGCTTTTTTGTTACAGGGCTTCGCTTAAAGCCTGTACAAATACTACTCTTGATGGTATGCCTATAGGAATTATGGAGGATGTTGATTATAAGCAGGCAAAGGTGAAGTTTAATCCGGGAGATATGGTATTTATTTATTCGGATGGTATTACTGAAATGAGAAATTTAAATAAGGATGAGTATGGCCTTGATAGATTGCACGGGTTTATCCTGGATAATAACCATCTTAATGCTAATGATTTTGTGGAAAAAATAGTAGATGATGTTGAACAGTTTAGAGGTGATGCTCCTCCACATGATGATATGACAATTCTTGTTCTTAAAAGGGAAAGTTGAAGAGATTAATGTATAAAAAAAGCTGATTAACATCAGCTTTTTTTTGTATATACTAGGAAATTCCCTCTTTACAGGAGTTCATCCTCTGTGTCATAAATTGTGAAAAATTTATCCAGGGTTGCCAGCTTTAATATATTTAAAACATCATCATGAATATTCATAAGGGCGAATTTCCCGGTATGTGCTCTCATTTTTTTCATTCCTGCAACAAGTGCACCTATACCGGATGAATCCATATAATTAACGTCTTTCATGTCAACAATAACACTTGAATATTGCCCATCAGTAATACTGAACAGAGCTTTTTTTAGTTCGCTTACATTATAAAGGTCCACTTCACCGCTTACAGCTATTATTTTGTGTTCCCCAAGCTCTTTAAATTCAATGTCCACGGAATCCTCCAAAGTCAATGGATTTCTAAAGTTAAAATTGTATTATAATAGTGCAAATAAAATAAAATAGTAAAGAAAATTATATTTTTTTACTGTTAAATGTCAACAAACAATTTGTCAATAAATTCTGTAAGGTCAATAAAATTGTTAACTTCTTTCATTTCTGTGCAGTAATCACTGTAAAGAGTGGCAATACTATCGCTCCAGTCCCACAAATGTTTTCTATCCGGGTTTAGCCAGAAAAGATTTTTGGCTTTTTGAAATATTTTTTTGAAAGATTCCAGACCAGGATCATTGTCATTATTTCTTGCATCACCAAGAACCAGTACAGATGTTTTTTTTGTAAGGGAATCGCTATGGTTTTCTATAAACATGTTAAAGCTTCTTCCGTAATTACTTCCCCATCCATAGGTAAAATTCGAATCATCAAACATGGAATTTATCGCTCTTTCCGGGTCCATTTCCATGAACAGGTCTGTAATTTCAACCATATTGCTTATAAAGGCAAAGGATCTTACCTTGGAAAAAAGGCTTTGCAAGGTATATGCAAGAAGCAGCATAAATCTGGAATACTGGTTCACAGATCTTGATACATCACACAATACCACAAGCTGGGGACGGTCAATTTTTTTGTTTTTAAAAAAAAGCTTAAAAGGGACACCGCCGTATTGCAGGTTTGTCCTGAAGGTCTTTTTTACGTCCAGACCTCCCCGCTTAACTCTTTTTTTTCTTAAGGAGATTCTGTTTTTAAGCTTTTGCCCAAAACGGTTTACCAGCTCTCTCATTTCCCTTATTTCCTCAGGTGTGAGCTGATATATAAACCTGTTAAGAAGGAACTCCTCCCGATTTTTAAGTTCCTTCCCTGTATTTCTTTTTGAGATTTTAAGACGAAGCATGTTTCTTATAAGTTTGAAGAGCTCCTCTGATTCTTCATCAGAAATCGGGATCTCGACATCTGATGCCTTTGAATAATATGATGCAGCTGTTTTGCCTGCACTTTTGAATATACTGATTCCTGTTCCCCCTGCTGAGCCGGATTCGGCAAGTTCGTCAAAAAGCATTTTAAGAATATTGTTTTCCGATTCTTCTGTCAGCGTGGATTCATCAAGGCTGTTAATAAAGTTTTCAAGGATTTCACTTATCTCCCGGATTTTATCCGGTGTTAAAAGGGAATCAACGCCTGCAAGTTCCTGAAGGTCAATTCCTTCGAAAAAACTTTCCCTTCCGGTAAAGTATTCTTCAAAGCATCTTTCAAAAACAGGAATGTCTGTGTAGTCCTTTATAAGGGTTGTTTTAAATGTCTGTTTGAATATATCTTTTTCATTCAAAGGTATTTCAGTTATAGACTGGAAAAGGGAAAGCACTTCATCAACAGATATTGCAACATCTGCATCCTTTAGTACTTCAATAAATCCAAATATCTTCTGGTTAATTGCGCTTTGTTTTATTTTACTCATAGTGTCAGTTTATGAAAAATTCTTTTGAATGCTCTAGTGTAAGCTCTATGTCCTTTTGATATTTTAAGATAAAGTTGAGTGTTTCTATTGCAGCTGCTTCACTAAGATCTTCATATCCCAGAAGAACAAGTGCCTTTGCCCAGTCCAGCGTTTCACTAATGCTTGGTTCCTTTTTCAGGTTGAGTTTCCGTATTTTCTGTACTGTTTCAACAACCTGCTGGGATAATTTTTTCCCGGCTTCTGGAACTTTTAATGAAACAATTTTTTGTTCAAGTTCAAGAGTGGGGTAGTCAATGTATAGATGAAGGCATCTTCTTTTTAAAGCATCAGACATTTCCCTGACGCTGTTTGAAGTTAAAATTACAACAGGTTTTTTCACAGCTGTAAATGTTCCTATTTCAGGAATAGTTACCTGAAAATCGGAAAGCACCTCAAGAAGAAAGGCTTCAAACTCTGAGTCTGACTTGTCTATTTCATCAATAAGAAGTACTGTTTTTTCAGGTTTTGTTATTGCCTTTAGTATTGGTCTGGGAATGAGGAATTTCTCGGAAAAAAACACATCCTCTGTTTCAGTGAGCTTGTCAATGGCTCCTGAAAGGGTTTCTGCCTGGCCTGTAATTTCCAGAAGTTTATCCTTGAGTATCTGGGTATATAGAAGCTGTTTGGCATATTCCCACTCATAAAGGGCCTTGGCTTCATCAAGGCCTTCATAACACTGCATTCTTATAAGCTCAATATTGAGTGCAGAAGCTATACATTTTGCAAGTTCGGTTTTCCCCACACCTGCCGGGCCTTCAACAAGTACAGGCTTGTCAAGTTTAAGTGCCAGATAAACTGTAGTAGCTATTTCTCTGGAAGTTATATATTTTTGGCTTTCAAGTTTTTTTATTGCATCTTCAATACTGCTGAACATAGTTTCACCATTAAAAAGTAGTTTTAAGTAAGGATCTATTGCAGGGTTTTTTTTTCAAGAAGTTTATTTAAAAAACATATATTTCAATAAGATGTTATTTAAGATTGTCAAAAAGAAATATGTCCCTGAATTTAATTTTATCTGCTTCATCAATAGAGGATAAAATCTTACCCTGGTTTTCCCGGAATAGCAATATAATTTTAAAGAGTTTTTCAAGTTCAATGTTTTTTGTTATAATTTTTTCTTCGTAAAAGGCTTCATCAATCTGTTTCCCTGTGAGGATGGACTGCTCTGAAATGAGATTTAAAAGCATTTCATCCTCAACGATTTTAATTCCCATTGCATCAGCAGCTTTGTTGAAATAGCGGAGAAAGGGGATATAGGCTTCAATTATCAGGGCTCTTTCAATAATACCCCATTTTTTAACTGAGCGCCTTAAATTTCTGTCATTTATTTGAGGTACATTTTCTACAGGGATAGTTTTTTTGTTAAAGTTAAATGATGTATGGCTTACGCTTTTCATTATAGGCAGATTAAGATCCTTCATCTCTCCCTGATTAATTAATTCGCGGTTAAGCATTACTACACGGTTGATTTTTGCTTCATCCTTATCACGGCAGGTTATTAAAATATAATCTGCATTAACCCCTGCTGTTATAAATTTTTTAATTCCATTAAGCTGAAAGTGTTCTTCTTTTTCTGTTAATATAACCGGGTTACTCCGATCTTCAGAGTGGGCAAGGGCACATAGAGAAAGATTATCAATATTGCTGGCAAGGGATATAAAATTGCTTTCCTCAGGTGCTGCAAGTACCAGGTCATTGATTATAGGGCGTATGAGTGCTGTTTGTACAATCCATAGCACAGCAAGGCCAAGGTCACCTGTTTCGCCAGCTATCAATGTTGAAGGCCTGTTAAGGCGATAGCTTTTAATCTCAGGTTTGAAAAAAGAGGCTAAATCCTCCCAGATTTTTTTTTGAAGGGGATAACTCTTGCTTCTTTCTATGAAGGTGTCTTTTATTTTTATTATTAGAGTATTCATTATTGTATTGCAGTTCAAGCTAAGAGCCGGGATATAAAACGCACCGGCTCTGTTATGCTGAAGAATTATTTTTTATTTCTCATCATGGCTTCAACTTTATAGGGCAGTCCAAAGAGATTTAAAAATCCCGTTGCATCCTTCTGGTTATAAAGGGTGCTTGCGTCAAATGTTGCTATGTCTGCGTTATAAAGTGAGTCGTTTGATTTTCTTCCAACTATTGTGCAGTTGCCTTTGTAAAGCTTTAGTCTTACTGTGCCATTAACCATTTCCTGGGTTTTATTAATAAGCGCATCAAGGGCTTCACGTTTTCTTGAAAACCACAGGCCATTATAAATAAGCGTTGCATATTCATTTGCCAGGTTGTCCTTTAAGTGTTGTGTGTCACGATCAAGGGTTATTGATTCAATGTCTCTGTGTGCTGTTATTAAAACTGTACCTGCAGGAGTTTCATAAACACCGCGGGACTTAATGCCAACCAGCCTGTTTTCAACAATATCAACCCTGCCAATGCCGTTTTCACCAGCAATCTTGTTAAGCTTTTTCATCAAAGCAACAGGCTTCATTTTTTTCCCGTCTATTGCAACAGGCTCCCCTTTTTTGAATTCTATCTCAATATAGGTTGCTTTATCTGGCGCATTTTCAGGGGATTTAGTTAAAATAAACATGTTCTCATCAGGCTCTCTGTAGGGGTCTTCCAAAACTCCGCCTTCATAGGATATGTGTAGAATGTTTCTATCCATGCTATAGGGTTTGTCTCTTGTAATAGGCAGGGGTATTTTGTGCTTTTCAGCATAGCTAAAAAGTTTGTCCCTTGAGTCAAGTTCCCAACTTCTCCATGGAGCTATGATTTTAAGATCAGGGGCAAGTCCCATGAATGCCATTTCAAATCTTACCTGGTCATTCCCCTTGCCTGTGGCACCATGACAGACCGCATCAGCACCTTCAAGCCTTGCTATTTCAACCTGGCGTTTTGCAATTACAGGCCGGGCTATTGCTGTACCTAAAAAGTACCTGTCCTCATAAATTGCATTTGCTTTTATAGCATTGAAAATATAGTTTTTTACAAAGTCCTCTGTGAGGTCTTCAATATAGCATTTTGATGCTCCGGTTTTTTTAGCTTTTTCTTCAAGGCCATCAAGTTCCTCTTCCTGCCCTATATTTGCTGCATAGGCTATAACTTCGCATTTATAGGTTTCCTTGAGCCATTTTAATATTATGGAGGTATCAAGCCCTCCGGAATATGCCAGTACAACTTTTTTTATCTTCATTTTTACCTCTTGTTAAATATTAATAAAATATCTGTTTTATTATTATCAGGGTATAAATTTATCGCATTTGCCCTTTTTATAACAGTCGTGCTGCTTAAATTATTTTCTTCCCATAAGGGCACACATTACAGCTTTTTGACAGTGAAGCCTGTTTTCAGCCTGATCAAAAACAATTGAAGCAGAGCTGTCCAAAACTCCTTCTGTAATTTCTTCTCCTCTATAAGCAGGTAAGCAGTGAAGAATTTTTGTGTCTTTCCCTGTTCTTGCCAGGAGTTCTTCTGTTACTTTATATTTGGAAAAGGCTTTTCTTTTTTTTGCTGATTCTTTTTCCTGGCCCATGCTAATCCATACATCTGTATAAATGTAATCTGAACCTTTTACAGCTTCATTAACATCAGTAGTAACCATAATGTTGGAATCTGTGACAGAAGAAATTTTAAATGCCCTTTCAAGTATATTCATTTCAGGAGAGTATTTTTTTGGGCTTGCTATAGTTATATCAATGCCAAGTAATGCAGCTCCCAGCAACAGGGAGTTTGCAACATTGTTGCCATCGCCTATATATGTAATTTTAACTTTGGAAAGATTTTTTTCCCGTTCGTATATGGTGAAGTAATCAGCCAGGGCCTGACAGGGATGGAATGAATCACTGAGCCCGTTTATTACAGGGATTGAAGCATGATGTGCAAGTGACATTATTTTTTCATGCTCAAAGGTTCTTATCATTATTCCACTGTTGTATCTTGATAAAACCCTTGCTGTATCAGCAATTGTTTCCCCTCTGCCAAGCTGTATGTCATTGCTGCTTAAAAAAAGCGCATGACCGCCAAGTTGGTGCATCCCTGTTTCAAAGGATACCCTTGTGCGGGTGGAGTTTTTTTCAAAGATCATTGCCAGGGTTTTATTTTTAAGATACTTTTTAAATTTCCCTTTTTTTGCATTTTTTTTCAGATAAGAAGTAAATTCAAAAAGTTTTATCATCTCTCCAGGAGAAATGTCCATGAGAGTAAGGAAATCAGATGTTTTTAGAACGGGTATTTTCATACTGCTCCCCTTTTTTTAGAATAATATTTTCAAAAATATCCATCCCCTCTTTAAGCACATCCATATCTATTGTGAGAGGGGGCATAATGCGTATTATATTTACTGCTGTGCAGTTAATAATCAGTTTTTCATTCAGCGCTTCCTTTACCAGATCAATCCCGGGTTCAGGAATTTCCACACCTATGTGAAGGCCCAGTCCCCTTATACTTTTAATATAGGTCGTGGTTTGCCTTAATTTTTTAAGTCTGGAAAAAATATAATCTGAGGCGCTTTTGACATTTGCATATACCTGTTTGTTTTTTACCTCTTTAATTACAGCAGCTGCAGCAGCACAGGCAAGATGATTTCCCCCAAAAGTGGTGCCATGGGTTCCTGGAGGGAAATGGCTGGCTAGAAAATTTTTAGCATGAAGCGCTCCAATAGGTACTCCTCCTCCCAAGCCCTTTGCCAGGGTAAGTATGTCAGGTGTGACATTAAAGTGTTGATAAACAAAGAGTTCACCTGTTCTGCCAATGCCTGTTTGCACTTCATCAACAATTGTGAGAATTCCTTTCTGGTTGCATATATCAAAAACTTCGCGAACAAAGTCCTGCTCTGCAATGTTTATTCCGCCTTCACCCTGAATCAGTTCAAGCATAACTGCTGCTATATGGTCTTCATTTTTGGCTGCCTTTTTAAAGGCTTTTTTATCATTAAATGGAACATATATAAATCCCGGTACAATTGGGCCAAAGCCTGCGTGAATTTTTTCCTGTGCAGTTGCTGACATTGCGCCAAATGTTCTGCCATGGAAGGAGCCTGTAAATGTTATTATTTTATATTTTTTTTTGTGTATGCTTAGTCCATATCTGCGTGCAAGCTTTATTGCTGCTTCATTTGCCTCAGTGCCGCTGTTTACAAATAATGACTTCCCGGGAAATGCGTTTTCGGAAAGAAGTCTGGCTGCCTCAATCTGTTCCTGGTTATAAAACCAGTTTGATGTGTGAAGAATTTTATCAATCTGCCCATGAAGGGCTTTTTGAAGCTGAAGGTTTGAGTAGCCAAGGCATGAAACTGCAATTCCGGAGAAGAGGTCAATATATCTTTTATTATCCTGATCATAGAGGCAGGAACCATCCCCTCTTACAAATGAAACAGGGAGTCTGTTCCCATAGTTTTGAAAAAGATATTCCTGATCTTCTTTAATTATTTTATCTAATTTTGATGATTTCAATTACTTCCCTCTCCAGTTTTTTAACAACTAAATAGCTGATACTTTTATTTCAGAAAAAATACTTTTCATGTCAATACTTTATTAAAATACTCAGAGTTTAATGACTTTCTTTTATCTGTTTATTAAGTATGGCAATGGCAAATTCCCCTTTTTCTGTAATTCCTGAAAGCATATTTTCAATTCCACCAGGCTTTAGATAAATATATTCTTCAAAGGTTTTTGTCATTTCCCTTCCAATAAATATTTCCCTGTCAGGGAATACTTTTGCAATGTCTGGCAGTGTTTTTTTTATTCTGTGCGGAGACTCGTAAATTACAATTATTCCTTCAAATTCTCTAAGCCTGTTGAGTTCATTTACTCTCTTGCCTGGCTTTTTACTTAAAAATCCTGAAAAAATAATATTTTTATCCGGAAATCCTGAAACTGATACAAGCGTAGTAAGTGCCGAAGCTCCTGGTAAGGGTATGACATTTATTCCTGCATCTCTTGCCATTGAAACAACCCTGCTTCCCGGATCTGACATGCCGGGTGTTCCTGAATCTGTCATGTATCCGGCGTTTTTACCAGATTGAATTTCTTTTATAAGCTCTTCTATCCTGGCTTCTCCAGAGTGGGTATGTAAAGATCTGAGTGGTTTTTTAATGCTGTGATGGCTTAAAAGCCTCATTGTTTGCCTGGTGTCTTCGCAGTAGATAATATCGAGTTCGTCTTTTATTATCCTTAATGACCTGAGGGTCATGTCTTCAGGATTGCCTATACCTGATGCAATGATGTAAAGTGTGCCCTGAATATCCATTCGTTCCCTCTAAATAATGAAAGTCTATTGAAAGATAATCTAACCAGGTTGATATTAGTTCAAGCATTTAAATATTGATCAAAAAAATAAAAAAGTAAAAGGGAAATTTTATGTCTCATTTGAAGATCCTGAATTTGCTTTGAAGCAGGAACCTTTATAATCGGATTGACATAAACTGGCACTAGAATAATTCTTGTGCAATGAAATTTACAATATTAAAAAAAGATCCTTTTTCATCTGCCAGGCTTTGTGAGCTTGAAACAGCCCATAGTAAATTTAAAACACCTCTGTTTATGCCTGTTGCCACAAGAGGCGCTATACGTGCTTTAACAATGGATGATGTAAAAAGCATAGGCTTTGACATTATTCTTGCAAATACCTATCATCTTTATCTGCGCCCTGGAATAGATGTTCTTGAAAGAGCAGGCGGGCTTCATAAATTTATGAATTTTGACAAATCATTCCTCACTGATTCAGGGGGATTTCAGGTTTTCTCTTTAAGCAATCTTTGCAAAATAGGGGAAGAGGGTGTTGAGTTTAATTCCCATATTGATGGATCCAGACATTTCTTTACCCCGGAAAAGGTGCTTGATATTCAGAGGGTAATAGGTTCAGATATTATGATGGTTCTGGATCAGTGTACTGAATATCCTATAGAGAAAGATAAAGCCCGTGCTGCAATGGAAAGAACTATTAAGTGGGCTGCACAGTCTGTGGATTATTATAAAAACACCTTTGATATAGATAAACAGGCCTGCTTTGCAATAGTGCAGGGCAGCGTTTACAATGATTTAAGAAAAGAGTGTGCTGAGCGGCTTGCAGATATGGATTTCCCTGGTTATGCAATAGGAGGCCTTTCTGTTGGTGAGCCAAAGGAGCTTTACAGGGAGGTAACTGCAGCCCTTACAGAATATATGCCCAATAACAAGCCTCGATATATGATGGGTGTTGGTAGCCCCCTTGAAATACTTTTCGGGATAAGGCATGGTGTAGATATGTTTGATTGTGTAATGCCCACAAGAATTGCCCGCAATGGCACTCTTTACACATCAAAAGGAAGGGTGAATATAAAGTCAGCAGTTCATGAAAAAGATTTTTCTCCTCTTGATCCGGACTGTTGCTGCTATGTATGTAAAAACTTTTCAAGGGCATATTTACGGCATCTTTTTAAAGCTGGGGAAATATCCTCTCTTATTTATAATTCCTATCATAATCTGTCTTTTATGAAAAGCTTTATGGAGGAGATCCGGACTTCTATAAATGAAGGAACATTTGATGAAGTTGAGAAAAAATGGTTTCGGATTTTTTCATGATCCTATTGCTTAGGGGAGCCCTATAAATCCTTTTATAATAAACTCATCTAACTGAAAATCGTTTTTAATAAAGCTTGACAAGCATTTATTATGAGATTATTATGTATGAAACGGTTGTTTTGCTTAACAGGAGGAAGGAACTATTATGGATATCAGTTCCCAGATAAAGGGTGAAATAGTTATTCTTGATATTTCAGGAGAAATAGACCTGTATAATGCACCTGAAATAAAAGATATTATCAATAAACTTATTGAACAGAAAAAATATAACGTAATAATAAATCTTAAAGAAGTTACATATATTGATTCCTCCGGTATTGGTGCCCTTATTTCCAGTCTGTCAAATTTGAGGAAATACCAGGGTGGATTGAAAATTATCAATGTTTTTGCTTCAGTTAAAAAAGTTTTTGAATTAACCAAGCTTACTTCTTTTTTTGAAATATATGATTCAGAAGACGAAGCTTTTTCTTCCTATGGGGAGGAAGTTCCTGTTAAATACCACAAAGATAAAGATAGAGGTTTAAAATGAGAGGCATAAGATTTTTTCCTGTAATAATCATTTCAATTTTATTATTTATTGTTGCCTGTGACGATAAAGTTCCTGTTAAGGAATTTACAAATGCACGGGTTGCTATTGAGCAGGCTATTTCAGTTAATGCAGAGAAGTATAGTCCTGAAGAGCTCAAAGAGGCAAAAATTAATCTTTTTAGCGCCCATGAGCAGCTTTTAAAAGATGAAAAGCCAGGGGATTCAGTGAAAAGCGCTGAAGTCTCCTATGATAAAGCTATAGAGGCTTATAATAAGTCTCTTCCTTTTTATTCTCAGGATGCTATTGACAGGGCTGGTGTAGCAATATCTGAAGCAGATGCAGTAAATGCTGCGAAGCTTTCTCCCATATTTTTCGAGGAGGCAAAAGAGCTCTATAAGGAGGCTGGAGCCGAATATGAGGGTAAGGAGTATATGGAAGCTTATAATCTGGCAGAAAGTTCCTATGAGGCTGCTGTAAAAGCACGTGAGGAATCTATTGATAACAGGTATAAGCTTGGTTTTCAGATAGGTGAAGTAACCTCTATATTGAGAAAGATCGAGAGTTATGATTATGAATCCTATGCATCAGAGGAGTATGCACTTGCTCTCGAAAATCTTAGGAAAGCTGAAAATGAATATGCAGATAATCAGCTTAAAAACGGTTTTGATTCTATAGCAATAGCAAGAATCAATGCTGACAAGGCTTATAAGCTCACAATGGAGGGTGTAACTGAAGAGCGTATTGAAGAGGCAGAGCTTGTTTTAGCTGAAGTTGAGGATGTAAAAGGCGGTGCTTCTGGTGAGGAATATGCAGCAGCTCGTGAAGCTCTTGATATTGCAAAAAGATTGAGAAGTGAAGGCAGTTATGAAGAGTCCCTTACTTATTCAAATGAAGCAATAAGGCTGGGCAATATGGTTGTTGAAGATAGTAAAAGAGTTGCCTCAGGCAGCAAGGTTCAGAGCGGTGATAAAGATCAAAAAGATGGCGATTATATTTACTATACTGTAAAGTCCTGGGAAAAGTATCAGGATTGCCTGTGGAGGATCTCTGGTGAATATTATAAAAATCCCAGACTTTGGAAAAAAATATATGATGCAAACCGTGACAGGATTAAAAACCCTAATCTTATCAAGCCGGGCTGGGTAATAAAGATTCCCAAACAGAAATAAACAGTATTATATTGATTTTTATAACAGGCTTGATTTTTTATCAGGCCTGATTTATTTGTTTTTTAGTGAAATAATAAGTTTAAAATCATTTAATATTTATATTTTTTATTTTATAATAAGTTTTTTTAAAAAACTTCCAGGAATAGTTGTCGGTTTATATGAATAATAAAAAATCAGATTTAAAAGGGGATAGGGGGGATTTGACTTCAGGTGATGAATTCCCTGTAAATTCAGATAAAGACCTTGAGGAAAACCAGGAAGAAATTGAGTTTAAAATCCCTGCTTCTAAAGGGTCTGGAAAAGACTTTACTGATTCATCAATATCCTGGTATCTGGATCAGATAAATAAAATCCCTCTTCTTACAAGGGAGCAGGAGGATACCTTTGCCCGTAAAGCCAGGGATGGCGATGAAAGGGCAAAAAATGAGTTAATAAAAGGCAATCTTCGTTTTGTTGTTTCAGTAGCTAAAAAATTTCAAACCAGTGGTGTTTCTCTCCTTGATTTAATCAATGAAGGTAATCTGGGGCTTATTAAAGCAGCTGAAAAATTTGATCCTGACAGAGGCTTCCATTTTATTTCCTATGCTGTGTGGTGGATAAGGCAGTCAATAATTCTTGCTATTTCACAAAAGTCATCATTAATCCGCCTCCCTTTAAATCGGACTGCTGATTTGCAAAAAATTGAAAGGGTTCATAAAAAACTTGAACATCAACTGGGCAGAGAACCTTTAGCATCTGAAATTGCTGAAGAGCTTGAAATGGATAATGAGGAAATAAATCATCTTCGAAATATAACCCAGGATTTTATTTCTCTTGATACAACACTGGGTGATACAGATGATACCACTATTCTTGATATGGTGGTTGACCATAAGGCGGATTCACCTGATTTTCATATTTTAGAGGAATCCCTTTTGAATTCCCTTAATGAGGTTCTAGATACTTTAACTGATTCGGAAAAAGAAATTCTCTCCATGCGGTATGGACTCAATGAGTATGAGCCCATGTCCCTTCAGCAGATTGGGGATAAGTTTAATCTTTCCAAAGAAAGAATAAGACAAATAGAGAAAAAAGCTATAAGAAGATTAAGGCACCCATCAAGAAGCCACAAGTTAAAGAGTTATATTCAGGATTAAAAAAATGAAGTATATATTTGCCGGTATATTAGCAGGGGCTTTGTTGAGCCTTATTTTTTTGCAGGGAGAAAATGGCTCTGAGCTTGTACCGGTTTTCCATTCCAGCCTGACTGAATTAAAAGAGTATAAAGATGGTGCTGCAAAATCTTCTAATGCAGAATTTTTATTATCATCAGCGGACTACATCAGGATTGTTGATGAAAGAGGTTATGTGCGTAAAGTCATTCCTGCAAATGATGGTGTTTTTGAATTTAGTGGATTGGGCAATTTTTATGCAAAATATAGCAATACAGGCAGGGATGTTGAGCTTTTTGGTATTGATGGCCAGCGCTACTGGAAGATTAATTCCAATAGAAAGCCCTTTCTTTCTGCAAATGGACGTCTTATTTTTCTTCTTG
>CAZYPA010000063.1:0-13053 GCA_964649175.1 uncultured Leptospirales bacterium
AGACTGGTGCTAAATCAGCGGTTGATATATATTTTAATCAAAATGTAATAAGAATTCTTGAGAACAGTACAGTTTTTATACGCGAACTTTTTCAGGAAGTAGAAACCAGTAAAGAATTTACTGAATTCTATGTGGAAAGGGGCAAGGTGTTTTCCAAGGTATCCAGGAAATTATTAGCTGGAGAAAAGTATCAGATTGCAACAAAAACTACTGTTGCAGGAATAAGGGGTACTGAATTTCTTGTTGAAGAGAGTGAAGCTGTGAGCAGGATCGCCTGTGTAGAAGGCACTGTGGCTATAAAAAAAGCTAATGAAGATGACTCAAAATTTATTAATCTTGAAGCAGGCAATGAAGCAGTTCTGGATGAAAACAAAGAATTTGATTTGCGTGAGCTTAAAGGGCAGAATAAAGAAAATATTCAGAAAATACGTGATGAGATACAGGATATTAGAAAGGATATAAGGGATAAATTTGAGAAACAGAGAGAGGAGATACGTAAAGAGGTTTCTGATTTGAAGAAAGCAACAAAGGAGAAGGTTGCTGAACAGAAAGTTTTGGATAAAGAAAATGTTAAAGCTGTAAAAGGGGAGTCAAAGGCAAAACTCGAAGAGATGAAAGGCAGCATTGATGAGAAAAAAAGTGATGCAAAAACCGCAGTTGATAAATTTGAAAAACCTGATATTAAAGGGGTTAAACCTGATATAAAAAAATCAGGCCAATAAAGAGAAAACCTGGTGAAAGAAACCCCCGGCGGAATGAAATTTCTTTCAAGAGGGCTGATTAACTTGTTTTATATTTTTTAATGCACCTTTTTTATTTTAGTGCTTAGTGAAGTATAAAGTTGTTATGTTTCCTAATAATCGGGAATGAGTCAAATTACTTTATCCCACAGGTCTTGCCAGATATGGCTAAGAGCTGATTTCCACTTTTCATTCTGGAAAGCCAGGGCTCTCCATTTTTCGCAACCTGCAACTTTTTTTTCAAGAAGAGCCCAGCCCTTTTTGTAGTCAAATTCCTGCCACAGGGTTCCGGCCTTGTACACATATTCGCAGCTTTCAGTTTTTAGCAGCTCTGTTATGCCTTTTTCATAATCAAATTTTTTCCAGTGAGCGCCTGCGTAAAATAAAAATTCCGGATCTCCTGCATTTATCAGGTAGCTAAACCCTTTGTCATAGTCAAAAGATTTCCATTCCTTTCCTGCATAGTATATATACCTGGCGCTTTTTAGTTTTCCCAGAGCATCCAGACCTTTGGAATAATTATAGCCTTTCCAGAATCTTCCAGCTCTGTAAAGATATTCTGAATTTTCGCTCTTTATTAAAAAATCCATTCCTTTGTCATAATTAAATTCAGGCCAGAAAATACCTGATTTATGAATATACTCTGCTTCACCGGAAAAAATAAGAGCTGCTAATCCTTTAGTATAGTCAAAGCATGGCCAGTGCCTGCCGCTTAAATAAATATAACGGGGTATTTTTGAGTTTAAAATAAGCTCGCTTCCTTCATTTTCAGCAAATCTGCTGTCTTCGCATCCGCGCCTGTATATTTCTTCTATTGTTTTATTCAATGTCATGAACCCTGTTATTGCATTCTGCCTTTTAATCTTATACCCTTATCCGGTCTTGAAATTTTAATAACTTTGCCAAAGGGTGGATTAAACTTTTCATCCCTGTCTTCACTTATAAGCCATAGCGTGTTTTTATATTTTTCCAGCCTGTCCATGTCATAAATATATCCGTCAGTAATTACAATAAGAAGTTCATTATGACCCTTCATAAAATCGTTAAACAATGATTCAAAATAGGTGGTTCCGCTGCTTCCAGACTTGATATATTTCCAGTCGCCTTTTTTGTAAAGGTAGGGCTTTTCTGCATCGGAAGATTTTACAAAGCTATTATCCTGTTTTTCAGGTATAAATACCCTTTCATCCAGGCAGAGGAGATAAACTCTGAACCGTTTTAGAAGCTCTTCAATAATTCCAAAAGCTGATTCAATATTATATGGCTTCATAACCATGGAGCCGGAAAGGTCAACAGCTACTGTAATTGCCTCCTTTTGTTTAAAGGATCTTCCCGGAGAATAAATACCCTGGCTGAAATATCTTTTATTGAACCTGTTGTATGTGTATTCCCACTCCATGGACTGGGCAGTAAGGTCAACAATGCTTTTGAGTCTGTTTTCCCAGGATGTGTCTGTTTTTTGGGGTGCTTCAATAATTGCTGTAATCTCCTGAAAAATTCTTTCTCCCCGGCATGTTTCATCTCTTTTTGCAGTTGTGATAAAATGATTTATCTTGGACTCAAGAATGTTTTTTTCTGTTTTAGGCTTCATCACATGAATCCCGGTAGGAACCATGTCGCCACCGTCAGTTTCAAAAAAAAGGCCATCCATGTTTTTAAAACGGGTGTATTTTTCCTCTGGTGCTGTGTTGTAGGATAGATCCAGAGACTTTAATGCGTCTTCAAGCTCTTCTATTGATGATTTTATTTTTTTACCGGAACTTATGCCCTTTTCATCCGTGCTGATAAATTTGAATTCTTTGAGTTTTTCAGGAGGCTGATTTTTTAACCAGTAATAGACCTCTTCCCATGTGGGATCTTCAATATTGGTTTCTTTGAAAAAATCCTGGGGTATTTCCGGTAAACCTGCTGGAAGAATAAGAGGCGGCACATCAGTAGAATAGGAGGTTTTATGGGAAAAGAATATTTTACTATTTTCTTTCAGAAAGGTATTTATTACCATATCCTGTGCAAGGTTTTGCAAATATATTTTACCTTCAGGGAATGCCCTGTGGTCATGATTAAGCACTATATGCATCATTTCATGTATAAGAAGTCCTGTTATTTCATCATTGCTCAAGGTGTTAATAAAATCAGGATTAAAAAAAAGCACAAGCCTTGAATGATACAGGGTCAGAGCCAGGGTAGGTATCCCTTTTTCTTCTGTAATATCCACGCCCTGGTAGAAGTAGGAGGCAAAACGGCTTTTCTGCCAAAGTTCTTCCAGTATCAGTTCAAGATTCATTTTTTTAAGATTTTCTCCTTTTGATTCAAGGGGTTTGAAAAATCAGTATATTGATAAATATTCCATGATTAATTTAACAGTGATGAGTATTTTGATTTTAAAAAGTTTACTGTCTCTTTATCATCTATTCGTTTTACAGCTTCAGGGATGAGTGTAAAAATTCCACATTCCCTGAGAAGAAGGAAAAAGTATGACATTGTAATATCGCCTCTGGAATAGCCTATAAATTTTAGCACATTGCTTAGCATTGTAATATCATTGTTTTTGAGCTCACCTGAAGATGCAGCAGCTTTTTCTCTGAGTATTTCTATTGTGCCGTTCAATGCCCATAAAAGGTCTTCAACAGGGATTTCTCTTTTTTTATGCTGTTCAAGTTTTTCAGCATTGCCTTCAATTATATCTAACGATGTAAGCTGTCTTGGCGCAGTAAGCTGTAAAAGAAAATCACTACCTGCAATGTTTCCAATCAGAGAGTATATTATTTTTTCTATGCTGGTATTTGTATTGGCAGTCAGGTAATTTATCAGGTCGCCATCTGACATAAGCCTGTAAGAGTACTTTAAAGCGTTTGATACCTGGTGCCAGCCCCTTGGATTAGGGTTGATGTTCACCTCATCCCAAAGCCTTTCAGGATACATGGAAATGTATTTAATTATAGATGGATGGATTCCCTCTTCAAATGCCCAGACAAGCCAGTCCTCAGCTGATGGCTTTAAATGGAACACCGCAAGGCGGCCATCAAGGGCTGAATCGTCAAATTCGGTTATTGTTGTTCCATCTTCATCACCAAGGTTGCCTGCGAGAATAATCGATGTTTTTTCAGGGAGCAGATGCTCACCACATTTTTTTTCAGTAATAATCTGGAAAAGTGTTTGTATAACTGTTGGATGGGCTCTGTTGGACTCATCAAGAAACCAGACTATACCCTTATATTGGGGCGGGACTGTGGAGGGGGGAATAAATTTAGGTCTGTAATAGATCATTTCTTTCAGATCATGATCCGGAACAGGATAGCCTCCCAGGTCTACGTTTTCTTTAAAAGCAAGCCTGGTATCTATAAACATATAATTCAGAGATTCAGCTGCTTTTTTTACAATTGCGGATTTTCCCACACCCGGGTGTCCGGTAATTTTAATAGCATAGTTCAGGTTTGATCCGCCTTCAATATATTTTTTTATGAGGTCTTTCAGTTCAAGAGCGCTTACCTCAGATGCAGATTTTTTCATTTCTGATACTTCCTTTATGTTAGATAGATTCATTACGAAATTATTGGGACTTATTGTCCAGCAAATTTCTGCAGATTTTACTGTGAATCTGATAACAGTATAGTTTTAGGGCGATGTCATTCCGGCCGAAGTGATGACGTAGTGCCGGAATCTCCTGGAAAATCAGGAGTTATGAGATTCCCGCCTGCGCGGGAATGACACCATCCCTAAATTATGCTGCTACCGTGAATGTAATTCAAGTATTATGTGAATTTTATTTGGTCTGTTTATTAATATAATACCTGGTTTGAGGTTTTTAAATAATTATAAAAAAATAAAAGTACAATAAACAGGTTGACAAAAAACTCAATTTGGTTAATGGTCGTTAATTAACCAAATTGGGGTTATTCATTTTATCAGGGGAAATATGTCTGAAGAGAAAGAGATAAAATCGCAGCAGAAACTGATTCTGTCTAAATCAAGCTCCCTCTTCTGGGAAAAGGGTTATGCAGAAACCAGCATGAAGGATATTGCGGGTGAATGCGGATTCAGGGCAGCAAATATCTATAATTTTTTTGAAAACAAGGAAGCTATACTTTTTGAAATACTTCACCAGGAAATGGAGGAGATTTTAGCACCCATCAGGTTTTTAAAGAATAACCTGGAAATTCATCCTTACAATGGATTGAAACTTGTAATAGATAATCATCTTAGGCTTACACTGGGTGAAAAAAGAAATTCCAAACTGCTTTTTGATTCAGGGCTTAACAATCTTTCTCTGGGGAACAGGAAAAAGATTATCAGGCTGAGAGATGAATATGACAGGATCTGCATCAGCGTAGTTGAAGCCGGTGTTGAACAGGGCGTCTTTTCATGTGAAAATGTACGACTTGCTGTTTATTGTATTGCCTCAATGATTGCAAGGTCGAGAATCTGGTATAAGCCGGAAGGTCAATACTCTGTGGATTCTATTATAGATTTTATGTATGATTTTTCCTTAAAAGCTCTAAGCGTATCATCAGGTACCAGGAGTTGAGCAGAAATTTCTTATCAAAAATTAGTTAATGGTCGTTCATTAAGAAGAGGAGGGTGCATGAACTACAGATTTATTATTTATGAAAAGAAGCAGGGGCTGGCAGTAATAACACTCAACAGGCCGGAAGTCTTAAATGCCCTTAATTATGAGATGGTATGTGAAATTGAAGATGCTGTAATAGATATTTCTAAAAGCAGTGATGTTGCTGCTTTAATAATATGCGGTACAAATGGGAATTTTGCAGCAGGCGCAGATATCCCTCCAATGCTTGACCTTAATCCGCAGCAGGCCAGAGAGCGAACCTTTAACAGGGCATATAATATGATAGAAAATCTGAAAATCCCTGTGGTAGCTGCAATATCCGGTTATGCACTTGGTGGAGGACTTGAACTGGCTCTTGCATGCGATATTCGCATATGTTTTCATGATGCCAAACTTGGACTTCCGGAAATAAAGCTGGGGATTTTTCCCGGAGCAGGAGGGACACAGCGATTACCTGCAATAATAGGTGCTGGAAGAGCAAAGGATATGATCTTTACCGGAAATTCTGTAAATGCAGCAAAAGCCCTTGAGTATGGTCTATGCAATATGGTTACAGACAATGATGTACTGGAAGAAGCTGTGAAGTATGCATCACAGTTTTTGAAACTTTCAACTGCAGCACTTGCAGGGGCAAAGAGGGCTGTCAATTTTGGAACAGTTGCCAGTCTAGCCTCAGGAATTCACTATGAAGAGGAGCTATGGTCTTTATGTTTTTCAACTGAGGATCAGAGAATAGGCATGCAGGCTTTTATGGATAAGAAAAAACCGATTTTTACCGGTAAGTGACGGGGTGTGAAATGGCTTTAAATATGCTGGCAGATTCAAGGGATGTTAAATTTGTATTGTTCGAGTTGCTTCAGGTTCAGAATCTTACTCAGTATGAGAAGTTTTCCGCTTTTGACAAAGATGTTTTTGAATCAGTTATTGAACTTGCTGAAGTATTATCAGTTAAGAATGTCTATCCCTGCAACAGTGAAGGGGATAAAATTGGAGTGAGTTTTGACCCTGTTACAAAGGAGGTCAGGATTCCTTCATGTTTCAAAGAGGCCAAGAGGGTGCTCAATGAAGCCGGTTTTAGCGGACTTGAGCAGGATCCGCAATGGGGTGGTATGGGTATGCCCAATGTAATATATAGGAGTGTGCTGGAATATCTCTTTGCCGGGAGTGTGGGATTCACAATGTACACCACTCTCAGTACAGGCGCGGCTAACCTTGTGAGCCACTACGGATCAGATGAATTAAAAAAAATGTTTTTAGGCAAGATGGTCTCCGGTGAATGGGGCGGGACAATGTGTCTTACAGAGCCTGAGGCCGGCAGTGATGTGGGTGCACTTAAGGCAAAAGCTGTTAAGCAGGATGATGGCACATATCTTATAACCGGACAGAAGATCTTTATTTCATCCGGTGATAATGACATGTTTGAAAATATGATTCACCCTGTTCTTGCGCGAATAGAAGGCGATCCGCAGGGTACAAAGGGGATATCAATTTTTATAGTGCCAAAATTTCTGGTAAACAGTCATGGCAGTATTGGAGAAAAAAATGATCTGGTTTGCTCGGGAATTGAACATAAGATGGGCATTAAAGGTTCGGCCACATGTACAATGAGCTTTGGAGATAATGGAAGATGCACAGGATATCTCCTTGGTGAGGAACGCCAGGGGATGAAGATCATGTTTGCAATGATGAATGAGGCGCGACTTGATGTAGCTATTGAAGGCCTTGGAGCTGCAGGTTCAGCATATATGCATGCTGTAACCTATGCCAGGAACAGAATACAGGGATATGATCCTTCAGATCCCTCTAAACAGACTGTGATCATGAATCATCCTGATGTAAAGCGGATGCTTCTCTGGATGAAATCAAATGTAGAGGCAATGAGGATGGTCTCAATGTTTACAGCCTGGTGTTTTGACATCAGTAATAGTGCTGACGGTGAAGAGAAAAGAGAGGCTGCAGCGCTTCTGGAATTTCTTATACCGATTTGTAAAGCAGGGAATACTGATCTTGCATGGCTTATTACCTCTGAAGCCATACAGATCTATGGAGGTTATGGTTACTGTTCAGATTATCCTGTTGAACAGCTTGCAAGAGATTCAAAGATTCTTGCAATTTATGAAGGGACAAACGGTATACAGTCTATTGATCTTACAATGAGAAAACTTCTCCTTAATCCTGATATGTATAATTACAAAGTATTAAAGAAGCAGATAAATGTGGCAATTGAATCTGCTGAGGCTATTGTTGATAAGAAGTACTGCAATGAGCTAAAAAAAGGGGTCGAAAAAATGGATTCTCTTGTCACTTATCTTTCCGGCCTGAAGTCTGAAAAGAGAATGAGTGAAATTCTTGCATCAGCTGTTCCGCTGCAGAACTCTTTCAGAATGCTGGTGCATGCATGGCTTCATCTGCGTTCCATGGATTTATCCCTGAATGCTTTGAAGAAGTTATGCGAAAGTTCCGATTTCAGCAAGGCGGCTGAACTTGCAAAAGAAAACAGGGAGATTGCATTTTATTGCGGAAAAGTCTTATCCGCAAGGTACTATGTGGGCAGTGAGTTTAAAAAATTTGTAGGGCTGGTTGACTCAATACTCTCAGGTGAAACAGCTGTTGTCGATTCTTTTGATGAACTTTTTACAGGCGCTCCGCTTGAGTAAATGAAGAGGATTGAGTAGTAATATTTAAAGGAAAGCAGATGCAGGAAAATCAGGGTAAATCAGCATTTGCTTAAAAGATTAAACAATAAATTTTAACAGGGGGAAAAGAATGAAGATTGAAGATGTAAAAAACATTGCTGTTATAGGGGCAGGGAATATGGGGCATCAGCTTGCTGTGCTTTGCGCAATGAGCGGGTATAACACAACCTGTACTGATGTAAATCCGGATATATTTAAAAAAGCCGAGGCCTTTGCTGATACTTACCTGAAGGAGAGGGTAAAAAAGGGGAGGCTCACTGAAGATGAAGGGGAAGGTGCACGTAGAAGAATCAGCTTTGTTCCGGGCCTTAAAGAAGCGGTTGAGAAAGCTGACTATGTTATTGAAGCTGCTGTAGAGAAGCTGGAGCTTAAAAGAAAACTTTTTGCGGATATGGATATGTATGCGCCTGCACATGCCATACTTGCAACGAACAGTTCCCGCATTGTAAGTTCCAGAATTGCTGATGCAACAAAAAGACCTGAGAAGGTTTGCAACCTCCACTTTTTTAATCCGGCTCTTGTTATGAAACTTGTTGAAGTTGTAAAGGGCCCCCATTGTGCGGATGAAACTGTATCTGTGTCGTATGAACTTTGTAAAAAGCTGGGGAAAATTCCTGTTATGCTCAATACTGAAGTGGATGGATTTCTTCTTAACAGGATGCTCGGCGCGCTTGCCAGGGAAGCGCAGTGGCTTTATGAAATGGGGATATCATCTTTTGAAGATATAGACAAGGCATGTGTTTATGGCGCGGGTCATCCTATGGGTCCTTTCAGATTAATGGATTTAACTGGAATAGATCTTGAGTATTTTATGAAAATGGAAAGCTTCCGCAGCAGCGGAGATAGGGGGGATCTGCCTTCACCCGGTGTAGTTGAGCGATATCACAGGGGAGAATATGGAGAAAAGTCGGGCCGTGGCTGGTACGATTATTCAGTTAAATAAGGGTGTCTTTAATTTGCCGGAGGGGGAGCTGGTAAAGCTCCCTGATTGTCAATTTTTTATAGCCTTATTATTCCAAAAAAAATGATATTATATTGACAATATTATTGTACTGAATTTCTTTAATATATGTGATTTGCGTATTTTGATCATAAAATCAGCTTTTATTTTAAAAAAGAGGTAGTTATATGATGCTATTAAATCCGAAAAAATACAATGTTGTTTTTCCTGATAAGGAATCCAAAGAAATGATGCTTAAAACCATTGAGTGGTTTGAGAATAAGGGCCTTAAAAGAATTAAAGAAGACTTTCATAACAGAACCTGGCCTAAGGATTTTGTTGATTTTCAAAAGGAGCATAAAATTTTTGCCAGGCTTTTAACTCCTGCTGGTTATGGTGCTGCTGATAACAGATGGGACACATACAGAATTTATCATTGGGCTGAAATTATGGGCTTTTATGGTATAGCCTACTGGTATGTCTGGGATGTTTCCCAGCTTGGGATTTGTCCTATATGGATGGGAAGCAATGAAGAAGCAAAACATAAAGCTGCAAAGCTTGTTGAAGAAGGGGAGGTTTTTGCTTTTGGACTTTCTGAAAAAGAGCATGGTGCTGATATTTATGCAAGTGACATGATGCTCTACCCACAGGGAGATGGAACATACAAGGCTAATGGTGACAAGTATTATATAGGGAATGGTAATGAAGCTGCCATGGTTTCTACATTCTCAAAAATTGCAGATACTGATGATTATGTTTTCTTCTGTGTTGATTCAAAGCACCCGAATTACGAATGTGTACAGAATACAGTTGCTCATCAGAACTATGTTTCAGAATATGCGCTTCATGATTATCCAATAACTGAGGCAGATATTACTGAGAAAGGTCCTAAGGCATGGGACAATATGCTTAATACTGTTAATGTGTGCAAGTTTAACCTGGGACCTGGTGCTGTTGGTATTGCCACACACGCTTTTTATGAAGCCATTGAACACGCTGCTAACAGGAATCTTTATGGCAAGTATGTGACTGATTTTCCTCATGTAAAGAATTTGCTCACTGATTCATTCCTTAGAATTAATGCTATGAAGCTTTTTAATCTGAGAGCTGTAGATTATATGAGAACAGCTTCCAAGGATGATAGAAGATATCTTCTTTATGATCCTCTTTGTAAAATGAAGGTTACAAGGGAAGGTGAAGAGGTTATTAATCTGCTATGGGATGTTATTGCTGCTAAAGGTTTTGAAAAAGAGCCGTATTTTGAAATGGCTACACAGGAAATAAGGATGTTTCCAAAGCTTGAAGGTACTGTTCATGTGAACATGGCCCTTGTTGTCAAGTTCATGACTAACTACTTTTTTAATCCTGCGGAATTTCCTGAAATAGGGCAGCGTTCAGGTGCAGAGGATGATGCATTCCTCATGGATCAGGGTCCAACAAGCGGATTAAGTAAAATTCAGTTCCATGATTACAATATTGCATATAACAGCATAAGCCTTCCCAATATTGAAGTGCTCAAGGAACAAATTGCTGTTTTTAAAGAATTTCTTGCCAAGGCCACACCAAGCAAGGAGCAGAGTAAAGATATTGATTACCTTCTTGCAATGGGCGAGCTCATGACTGTTGTTGCCTATGGTCAGCTTATTATTGAAAACTCAAAAATTTATAAAATTGATGATGATATCCTTGATATGATTTTTGATGTTCTTGTAAGGGATTTTGCAAAATATGCTGTACAGCTTTATCAGAAAAAATCAAATACTCAGGCTCAGCTTGATTATTGTTTAAAGATGATAAAAAATCCTGTTGCTGATATTGACAAGTTTAACAGGGTTTGGGAAAAATATGTTTATCCACTTAAAGATGAATACAAAATGAATGCTTGATTTTTCAAAAGGGCTGCTCACAAGGGCAGCCCTTTTTGTTTTTGCTTTTATAATGGTGTTTTCTTCAAATTACTTGGAATTATAAATTGAATTTTTTTGAAGTTGTTATTTACATTATATTGATGTGTTTTAATATTGACATAAGATGAACGTTGTTCTTTTTATAATAATACCTGTTTTTATTAAGCAATTGTGTTTCGTTAAAGTTTTATAAAAATAATTAGAACCGGATTTTCCCCGGACAAAAGGAGTAAAATATGAGCTTATTATTAAATCCAAAAAAGTACAGAGACAGAGGCTATCCTGACGAAAGATCAAAAGAAATAATGCTTAAAACCATAGACTGGTTTGAAAAAAAGGGGTTAGCTAAACAAAAAGAAGCTTATCACAAAAAAGAATGGGTTGCAGATTGGCAGGAATTTGTTACCAAAGAAGGAATTTTTGAAACCCTTTTTCTTCCCAAAGGTTATGGGTCAGATCCCAACCAGTATTATAGTACATACAGAATGTATGAGTTTTCCGAAATATGCGGTTTTTATGGTGGCGCATACTGGTATACATATCATGTATCTACTCTTGGTCTGGATCCTGTTCTTCTTGGAGACAATGAAGAGGCAAAGCATAAGGCTGCTGCCCAGTTAAAGAAAAATGCTTTCTGTGCTTTTGGACTATCTGAAAAAGAGCATGGTGCAGATATTTATTCTTCTGAAATGAAGCTTTATCCCAAGGGCGATGGAACCTATGTTGCAAATGGCAGCAAATACTATATTGGGAATGGTAATGTAGCAAACATTGTTACTGTTTTTGGTAAATTCGCTGACACTGATGAATATGTTTTCTTTGTGGTAGATGCGGAACACCCGAATTATGAATGCGTTAAAAACATTATTGATGCTAACCAGCAGTATGTTGCGGAATTTGCTCTTCATGATTATCCGATTACTGAAGCAGAAATTCTTTCTCGAGGCCCAAAGGCATGGGATGACATGCTTAACACAATAAATATATGCAAGTTTAACATAGGCTCAGGCGCTACTGGTATTGTTACTCATTCATTCTATGAGTCTATTAATCACGCCTATCATAGAAAGCTTTATGGACAAAGAGTAACAGATTTTCCTCATGTCAAGAGGCTGTTTTCTGATGCCTGGTTAAGAATTATGGGAATGAAACTTTTTGGTCTTAGAGCTACTGACTATATGCGTATTGCAAATGAAAATGACAAGAGATACCTTCTTTTCAATCCTATTATGAAGATGAAGGTTGCAATCCAGGGTGAAAAAGTCCATGAACACCTTTTTGATATTATTGCAGCAAAGGGTTTTGAAAAGGATATGTATTTTGAGCAGGCAGTTTCTGAACTGATTGGTTTTCCAAAGCTTGAAGGTACCCGTCATGTTAATATGGCTCTTATTGCCAAGCTTATTCCAAGCTATATGTTTATGCCGGCTGAGTTTGAAGAGATTGGAAGAATTACTGATAATAGAAATGATGATTTTATGTTCAACCAGGGCAAAACAAAGGCTTATGCAAAAACCAAGTTCCATGATTTCAACCCGGCATATCAAAGCCTGTCTCATCTGCCTAATGTTAAAGTTTTTATGGAGCAGATTCAGGCATATAAGGAATACCTCATGGTTTCAGGTGCGGACTTAATGAAGCAGATGATGGAGTTTGACTATCTCCTTGCTGTAGGTGAGCTTTTCACAATGGTTGCCTATGGTCACTTGATTATTGAGAGTGCAAAAATTGAAAAAGTATCTGATGCTATAATGAATCAGATGTTTGATCTTTTTATCAGAGACTTTGCTGCTTTTGCACAGGAGCTTTATGGCAAGCCTCATAACACAGATGCGCAGCTTGAGAAAATTACGAAGATGTTTAAAAGACCTGTACCAAATCAGGGGGAATTTGAAAAGGTTCTCAATGAAGAGGTTTACAGCCTTGTTGATGTTTATGAGCAGAATCCATGATTATGAAATTTCTGTTTGAGTTGATTTAAAAAACAGAGTATTGGAGTAAATAAAATTTATTTGATGAGGATTCCCCGGATATAAAATCTGTCCGGGGAATTTTTATGTTGAGTTTAGGATTTAATATCAGGTTCCATCTGTCTTATTCTAAATGATTACCTTCAGGATACTTCTCTTTTATTGATCTTATAACATCTCTTGAATTCAAGTAGCAAGTGCAACCCTTTCTTGCTAAAGAAGGGTTGACTGCC
>CAZYPA010000064.1:0-12869 GCA_964649175.1 uncultured Leptospirales bacterium
ATATGGAATGCTATAAGCTTAGAAAATATCTTGGCTCTTATGCTGCTGCTCTTGGCCGTGTAGATGCTATTGTTTTTACAGCTGGTGTTGGTGAAAACGCAGGTGATATAAGACAGAAAGTTCTTGAAGATCTTGATTGTCTGGGAATTAAGATTGATAAAGAGAAAAATCTTAATACAAGATCCAAGCATGGCGAAACAGAAATATCTACACCTGATTCAAAAATAAAAGTATTCATGATTCCTACAAATGAAGAACTTGTTTTTGTTGAGGATGTTGTTGGTATAATGAATAAAACATATGGTGATCATATGGTTTATCAGTATACATTTCTTAAAAAATAAATTGCATTTTACTATTGCTTCCATCCTCTTAAGCAGGTATAATACGTAATGGGGCAATATGACGTAAGTTGTAAAACAAAAAGGACTGTCCTAAAAGGCAGTCCTTTTTTATTTGCCTCTGTCAGGAATAATTGTTGACCCTCTTTTTTATTATGCAATATATTTGTATGAAATAATAATTGGCTCTTGACACCTGCTCTTTCAGAGAGGAGCATAAGCCCCCTGTCCCCTAAAGGGGGCACGTAATAAAAAATGGGTAAAGCTCATTGATTTAATTTTTCATATGCCCCCTTATGGGGGTTAGGGGGCCGAGGATTTAAGGTGCCTTGTGAGAGCGGCTTTCGATAAAGGAGATTATGACTGGAATGAAAAACCTATTTGTTTCATTAATATTTGTGTTTATGTTTCTCTCCACTATATATGGGGTAGATATTAAAAATGTTGTGGCATATCCAGTACCTTTTAATCCCCAGAACAGTACACTGAAAATAGGTTATCCATCAGGGAGTGATTTCGCCGGGGAAAGATGCAAAGTTACTGTTTTTGACATAAATGGCGATATTGTGACAGTGATAAATGGGTCACCTTTAGGTGAAATTGCATGTAAATGGAATGGAAGAAGATCCAATGGCGAGTATGCAAAGCCGGGGCTTTATCTGCTGAAAGTTGAAATAAGTGATAATGACGGCGGGTATTGGAAAAAAACTTTACGCGTTCTGGTTAAATATTAAAAGAGGTTTATGGCTGATGAAAGCTGCTGTTAAAACTATAATGTCACTTTTCCTGATTGTTTTTTTTATTGAACCTGTATTAGCGGATAATGCAGGAGCCAGAGGCGCTTTTTCTCGCGGAGGATGGGCAGGAGCCCGCTATGTGGCAGCAGGAATGACTGGTGAAGTTTTGGCTGATGATGTTTTTTCCATTTACTGGAATCCGGCAGGGCTAAGTGAGCTTAAATCCAAAGCAAGGCTTACTGAATCAGAGGTGAGTGAAAAAGCCAGAGCAGGGAAGATCAGTGATATAACTGAAGCGGATCTGCTTAGCTTTTCAGAATCGAGTTATAAAAAAAGGGTTTTTGATGCAGGTGCTTCCTATACAGGTCTTGATTTTGAAAGGGATGCATTTTTTGGAGGCATGGCTGTAAGCTGTTTTAAGGGAGTTGCAGGCATTGGTTTTTATTCAATAATGTCAACAGGTATTGATACAAGGGATGAATCAGGTGAAAAAACAGGCACTGCTGGTTATCATGGTTCCATTGCCTATCTGTCATACGCCTATTCTGCTAATGTTGCTTCTATAGGGGTTTCTCTAAAGGGGATTCATGAAAAAATTGGGGATGGCAAGTATATTGGAGCTGGTGCAGATGTGGGTGTGCAGTTATTTATTTTACCCTTTATTAAACTTGGAATTATGGCACGGGATTTGGGGAGTTTTTTAACACCCTATGGTTCATCTGAGCTTGAAAACCGCTACGATTTTTTTAATCCTGAGTTTAAAATAGGTGTACTTATTACAAGCGATTCAGGTTTTAGAATTGCCATCAATGGGACAAAAAGGCTGGAGCAGACAGGATTTTTATTTGGTGGCGGTATTGAGTATGATATAACAGATTATGTTACTGTTAGCTGCGGACTGAATGACGATAGCTTTTCCACAGGTGCTGCAATAAATTTTATGGGTATTCAGGTGGCATATGCCTTTAGTTTTGACAGGATAGATTCAGGTTATAACAATACTGTTTCAATGAGAGTGCTGTTTTAAACGGGTGTTGCATGACAGATATAAAAAAAACAGCTGTCATGGGCATTTTGAATGTAACGCCTGATTCTTTTTATGATGGCGGCAGATATATTTCAATTGATAAAGCCATGCGCAGGGCTGAATCAATATATAATGAAGGCGCCAGTATAATTGATGTAGGTGGCGAGTCTACCCGTCCAGGGTCAATGCCAGTAGCTGTACAGGAGGAGATGGACAGAGTATGTCCTGTTGTTGAAAAAATATTTCGTGAAATCGAAATAAAAATTTCAGTTGATACAACAAAATCAGAAGTTGCAGAGGAGGCTCTTAAATGCGGGGCTTCCATGATAAACGATATAAGCGGCCTGACCTTTGACAGCAGAATGCCTAAAGTAGCAGCTTTATATGGGGCAGATCTGGTTATAATGCATACAAAGGGAAGGCCTCTTGTTATGCAGAAAAATACTTATTATGAAAATCTTATTCAAGATATACTTGATTTTCTGAATCAATCTGTGACTATTGCTATAAAAAATGGAGTTGATAAAAAAAGGATAATTATTGATCCAGGTATTGGTTTTGGGAAAACAATGGATCAGAATTACCAGATAATTTATAATATTGAAAAATTTGTTCAAACAGGTTTTCCTGTACTTGTTGGTTTATCCAGAAAATCGTTTATCAGCAGCCTTTACAGCAGTGATGAGGAAGGACTTTGGGCTACAATTGCACTTAATTCAATTTTAGTAAATAAGGGAGTATCTATAATAAGGGTCCATGATGTTAAAGCTCATTGCCTTGCCATGGATGCTGTGGATTATTTAAAAGAAAAAGGGGAAAAATTTTAATATTATTTTTAAGGTATCCTTGAGCTTTTTGGAGAGTTAATATAGTTAAAGGTTTTTTTACAGATGGATGATTTTTTTGGACGAATAGTTTTTTTTATAGGCGCATTCTGGAATTATTTCCGGAATATTGTTGATATATTAATAGTAGCATATCTTTTCTACTGGACTTATAAATTTCTTACAAACACAAAAGCTGTTCAGCTTCTTAAAGGTGTTGTTGTAATCTTTTTTGTTGCTGTGCTTGCAGGGCTGTTTCATCTTGATACACTTGACTGGCTAATTAAAAATATTACATCCTATCTGGTTATTACTGTTATTATACTTTTTCAGCCTGAACTCAGAAGGCTTATTACCAGGTTTGGTCAGAAAAGCTGGCTTGTCTCTGATTCAACTACTGATTCATTACAGCTGGATGAGCTGGTTAATTCAGTTTTTGCAATGGCAGCTGAAAAAATAGGTTCCCTTATTGTAATAGAACGCAATACCGGACTTAAAAGCTATGTGGAATCTGGTGTGGCTGTTGATTCAGGTATTTCTGAAGAGCTTATAAGGACCATGTTTTATCCTCTTACCCCCCTTCATGATGGAGCTATTATTATTCAGGAGGGGAGAATTGCCGGTGCAGCATGTTATCTTCCTTTAAGCGATTCCAAGCAGCTTAAAAAACAGCATGGTGCAAGGCACAGGGCAGGGCTTGGCATAGCTGAAGAGACTGATGCTCTGGTTATTGTTACTTCAGAGGAGAGGGGTGAAATATCAATTATGGTCAATGGCAGAATATTTCCTGGAATAAAAAACGCTGATCTTAAAAATATCATTCTCTTTTTTATGAATCCTAAAACAGCATATGAGGAGAAGTATAGTATTTAATGAAACCTTACATGGAACGCTTTGCTGAATTTTCAAAAAGAACTAACCTTGTGCCCAAGCTCGTTAGTATAATTCTTGCAATTATCCTATGGGCATATATTAGCAATACCCACAGTGGAGATATAAAGTTTAATATACCTGTGGATTTTAAAAATATTGATGATTCCCTTATTGTTTCCAGGGTGTCCCATAAAACAGCAATTGTAAAGCTATCAGGTCGAAAGGATGACCTCAGGAATGTTCATGCAAGGGATATTGTACTTTTTGTGGATTTAAGCAAGGTTAAAATCGGAGAGTATTCAGACTATCATATTGAAGTTACTAAAAACAATATTCCTGATAAAATTAATATCACTATACAGCCTGATGAAATCAAGGCTCTTGTAGAACGAAAGATATCTAAAGATGTTAAAATAATACCCAAGTTTAGCGGTAATCCTGAAAAGGGCTTTCATGCAGGAAAGGTGAAGCTTGTTCCTGAAACTGTTACCTTGACCGGACCCCCATCAAGGCTGAATGAAATAGAGTCGCTTTACACCAGGGATATTTCACTTGAAGGGATTAAAGATGATGTTCAGAAAAAAATTGATATTCAGAAATTTGCACTGGAGGGGATTGAATATAGCACTGAAAGTGTTAATGTAACTGTACCTGTGATTTCCTTTGCTGATATGGCTCAGTTGGGAGTTGCGATTTCTGTAAAAAATGGTAAAAAGGGTTACAGATATACCCTTGAAACAGAAAAAGCATATGTTCACTTTATTCTTGAGAAAAAGAAAAAAGCCTCGGATTATAAATGGAGTGCTTTTGTTGACATGGCAAATTTTGGAGAAAGATATTCTGAACTTGAAACTCAGGATAAAATAGAATGGCTTGCAGATGTGCAGATAGAGGGAGAGAGACCTGATGTCAGGGAAGGTATTATTTCAATAACACCTGATAAAATTTTGATTGTAATTGTAAAAGAATAGATTGTTAATCCGGAGATTGTAATGATTGGTAGATTGCTTCAAATGCTTTTTTTTGTTTTTTTAATATATTTAGTATTGGGAATAGTAAAGTTTATTTTCAGGGTGGGAAAAACAACTGCTGAAATCAATAGCAGGCTGGATGAGAAGAAAAAAAATGCCTATAGCAAAGGTAAAGCCGGAAATAATGGCGGAGTTATTGAACTTGATAAGGACCAGTATAAAGTAGAGTAGTATATGAAAAAAATTATATTATTAATTATTCTTTTCTATTTTTCAGTTTTTGTTTCATGTGGAAAAATTGAAGGTGACTTTGCCTATAAGTTCCCTGAGGATAAGGGTTATAAAAAAATACTTTCCACTCCTGAGTTTGACAGCAATGTTTCTGTGAACTGGATTTTTACCTTAAGCTCCATAAGGGGAAAGACAGATTATGGTATTATTATATTAAAAAAGGAGCTTGTCTGGGTTGATATTCTTTCTTACACAGATTATACAGATTCAGAGAAACAGAGTATATATGGTACAATAAAGGATCTTGAACCTGGAGATTATAAGCTCGTAATAACAAAAATTGATGAAGATAAACAAAAATTTGTTGGTGAATTTGAATTTTATGTTTATACAGATGAAGATATTTATTGAATTTCTTTTTCGATGTTTTTTTCAGACTCCCCTGTATTTTTAATCAAATCAAGAATTTTATAAAATGATTCCCCTCCTTTTTTTAAGGTTTCAATTTTATCGCTGCTTTCCTCTATATATTTTTGAGCTGAATCCGGAATATTCTGTCCATTATAAAACATGTATGCTGTGTAAACTATCATAATAATCAAAAAAAGTATTATAATTTTAAGAAGCCTTTTAAGAATAGAATAAACCAGCAGTGAAGCCAGCAATATTCCTATAATAACCATAATGTTGCTGGATAGAAGGGAGTTGATAATATCTGTCATGATAAAAATTTTCCTGGTTTTTTAGTTGCATTGAAAAACGGTACTGTTAAAATTATTTAGATTCAATTATTAAGTGCAATACATTTATGAGTCAATTATTATTATATAGGGTTTAAATAATTAAGGGGGGAATTATGGAATTAAAAAAAGTGTTACAAAGGGCTGTTTTTCTTGATCCTTTCAATGAATTTAAAGAAGGACACAGAGAGTGCGAAATACGAAAAGATCCACTAACAGGAAGAAATACCAGGATCCTTTTTTTCCCAATACGTGATATGCCTGAACCTGACCTGTCTTTTCTTCTGGAAAAAAATCCTCAATTCTGTCCTTTCTGTCCGGAAAATGTTGAAAAAATCACTCCAGCCTTTAATCCAAAGCTCTTCAGTGAAAAACGGTTCAGGGTAAATGAGGCTGTCTGCTTCCCAAATGTTTTTCCCTATGATGAGAATGGCGCTGTAACAGTGATGATGGATCAGCATTTTGTTGTTATTGAAGAGTTTACAGCTGAAATAATTTCTGATGCAGTTAAATGCTGTGCGCTTTACCTTGAGGATGTAAAAAAAGGCCAGCCGGAAGCAATATACCAGTCAATTAACTGGAACTATCTGCCTCTTGCTGGAAGCTCAATTTTGCATCCCCATCTGCAGGTAACGGCTTCCAATGTTCCAACAAACTATTACTCAGATGTAATGAAAACAAATAGTTCTATTGACGGCAATATTTTTGATGAGCTTTGCATACATGAAAAGGCAAAAGCAGAAAGGTTCATCCATGAAGGAGCTTTTTTTAACTGGCTTATTGCCTTTGCTCCACAGGGAGTCTTTGATGTAATGGCTATTTCAAAGGATTATTTTACTCCTGCAGATATTAAAGGGGAAAGGCTGGATGAGCTTTGCAAAGGGATATTAAAAATAATGTTCTTTATTAAATCAAAGAATCTTTATAGCTTTAATATGTCTCTGTTTTTTGCAGATGGTGAAACAGAATTTAAACCGCACATGAGGATGTGCCCAAGAACTGATATTCCGCCTCTTGATACAAGTGAAATCAATTATATGAAAATGCTTCATAGTGAGCCAATGTCAACAATGAAGCCTGAAGATGTTGCAGCTGAACTGATTAAATTCTGGGAATAGTGTTTAAAGGCGGGAGTTTATAATCCCGCCTTTAAGCCCGTATTATTTAATCAGGATAATTTTTTCTTCAACAGGTATATTTTTGTCGCTTAGTTGCATGGCCTGTTTAACAAGATTGGGCATGCCTCCGCAGCATGGAACTTCCATTCTGGTAATTGTAATCTGTTCAATATCGCTGTTCTTAAAAATATGTGTAAGCTTTTCCCTGTATTCTTGAATATATGGGTCAAGCTTGGGGCAGAACATTACCACTTTATTATCTTTCATAAATTCCTCATGAAAATTCCCATGGGCAAATGGCGTACAATCTGCTGCTACAAGGAGCTTCAGGTTTTTCCCTTTGAAAATAGGGGCTTCCGGATTAAGAAGTTTTAGCTGTACCGGCCATTGTTCAAGCCTTGAAAGAGGTGTAAAATTTTGTACAGCATCTGGTTTTTTTTGTATGGAAGAGTTCTTGAAGCTGAAATTAGCTTTACTGGGGCATCCGCCTCCGCAATCATCTGCTGTTGATTTTAATATATATTCCGGTATGGCAATATTTTTTGCATTAAGAACAGCTATTGCTTCAGCAAGATAGGTTTTTTCATTGTGGTCATGTAAATGTTTAAGATGTGCCTTGATTACATCAGGACCATGTAGAATTATATTTTCCATTACAAGTGTTTCATTATAGGGTTCTGCTTCCCTTTCTTCAATAGTTATGGCCCCTGGAGGGCAGTCGCCTATACATGCTCCAAGCCCATCACAGAAAAGTTCATTTATAAGCCTGGCTTTGCCATTTATTATTTGAATAGCACCTTCCGGACATCCTGTTACACAGTTTCCGCAGCCATCGCATTTTTCTTCATCAATTTTTATTATCTGCCGTTTCACTTTATTCTCCAATTTTAAGAAAAATTTTGAATTTAATGTTTTTTCAGTAAAAATTCATGAGTATATATTGATAAATATTGCAATAAATACATTGACCTGGATCAATTATATATTAATATTAATGGCAGTTGCTGTAATACTATTGAACAGAGCTTTTTCCTTCAAATGGGGCAGGAAAGAAAAAACTATAATTTAATCTATTAATTAAAGATGAAGATGTATTAAGGGATTATAATAAATGTCAAATAACAAAAAAATTAATTTAAGCGATCTTTTTGCAGGAAATCTGGTTTTTGATGGAATGCCGGAAGAGATGATTAAAATGCTGGAATCAGCAGGCAGATCCCGCTCCCTTGTTAAGGATGAAATGATTTTTTTCGAGGGTGACAGGGGTGATGAAATATATTTTTTAACAGATGGTCTGATTAAGCTTTTTAAAACCACTGAAAACGACAGGGAGATAGTTGTTCGTTATGTACGTCCAGGGGAGATGTTTGCAGAGGTAGTTCTTTTTGAATCTGATATTTATCCTGTAAGTGCAGTTGCTTTAAGAGATACAGTTGTGTATTATATAAAGAGAGATTTTTTTCTTAATCTTCTTAAAGAAACGGGTTTTATGAAGCAATTTATAGGAAGCCTTTTTAAAAAAATGAGATATCTGGCAGACAGGGTGGCTTTTTTAAATGCCTATGATGTTGAGGAGAGATTTTTTATTTTCATCAATGAGCATTTTGGGATTGAGCCTTTAATTAAAATAGATTTGTCCAAGGCTGAAATGGCTGAAGCTATTGGGACAATCCCTGAAACCATGTCAAGGGTTTTGGGCAGATTGAAAACAGCAGGCCTTGTGTATTGGGAGAAAAACGAATTAAAGCTGGATGTGGATTATGCAATGTCAGTTGTTGAAAAGATAAAAGTTCATTAAGTTTAGCTGCAGGATGCATCCATATTAATTAAAGATGGAGATTTTTTTATGAATGATTATAAACACGTTGTAATAGTTGGTGCAGGATTTTCCGGCCTTTTTGCTGCAAAAAAGCTGCTGAAAAAAAAGGTCAGGGTTACCATTATTGATAAAAATAATTATCACACGTTTAATCCTCTTTTATATCAGGTTGGTGCTGCTGAAATTGATCCAGGACATATTGCCTATCCTGTCAGGGCAGTTATGCGCAAAGGAAGAAATGTTAACTTTGTAATGGCGGTTGTTGAAAAAATTAATTTTAAGAAAAACTCTGTTTTAACCAGTACTGGTGAAATTGAATACGATTATCTGATCCTGGGAAGTGGAAGTAAACCTGATTTTTTTGGTATAAAAGGAGCAGAAACATCATCTTTTGTTTTAAAGCCCCTGGAGAATGCTCTTAAATTGAGAAATCACATACTCACCTGTTTTGAAAAAGCCAATATAAGTAACAACCCTGATGAAAAAAGAAAACTATTAACTTTTGTTATAGCAGGGGGTGGTGCAACTGGAGTGGAGTTTGCAGGGGCTTTTTCTGAGCTTGTAAAGGGGCCTATTCACAAAGATTTTCCCAATATTCTTTTTGAGGATGTAAAAATTGTTCTGGTTGAGGCAGCATCAAAGCTTCTTTCCGGATATAGCAAATCAACAAGCGACTATGTTGTTTCCAGGTTGAATAAAAAGGGAGTAAAAGTTATGCTTGACTCGCCTATATCCATGATTGACAACAATGGGGTATATTTTGCAGAAAAAGATTCCATTGTATCTGCAACGGTTTTGTGGACAGCCGGGGTTAGCGGATTTGATATACCTTCAGATGTAAATCCTGCTGTTACTCATAATAAGCGAATTAAGGTTAATTCATTTCTTCAGTTTGAAGATATGGAAAACGTTTTTGCCTGCGGAGATATTATACATTTTATGCAGGATAATGATCCCCTTCCCATGCTTGCTCCAGTTGCAATTCAGCAGGGGATTCATGCAGCAAAAAATATTCTTAAACTTATAGATGGCAAAGAGGCCCTGCCTTTCAGATATACCTATAGAGGGTCAATGATCGTTGTTGGGCGAAACACAGCTGTAACGAAAATTGGCAAACTGGAATTTAAAGGTTTTTTTGCATGGGTGTTGTGGCTTCTGATACACATTGCCTATCTTATAGGTTTTAGAAACAAGATTTTTGTTCTTATCAGCTGGTTTACTGATTATATTTTTTATGAAAAAGCAGTGAGGATAATTTTGCCATCCTGCAATCCTTCTGATCCAGTATCATGCAAGAAGAAACCTTAAGGAGAGGGAGCGGAATTCATCATTCTTTTTTATAAACGATGGGTGTGTGCTGTTTTGAAAAATGTGAATATGTGATTTTTTTATTTTCGAAGATAGATCTTTTATGAGCAGCTCTGCGTCTTTTATTATTTCATCTGATGCTGATGCTGTTATTAGCACAGGTGTTTTGATATCCTCTATGTTTCCGGATAAGGGCGAAAGACCCCTGTTGAAAAAAGACAGCTGCATGTCACTGTTCCACTGTAGAATTTTTTCCCATTTAGAACCATGCATGCCAGTGTATTGCTGCTTTAGCAGGGAGTTTTTAATGCTGCCTCTTAGTCTGATTAATCTTTCCAGATAATCATGATTAAGGTTTTCTCCAGGGCAGCTGTCCAGTATAGCCTTGTGTATAATTTCAGGATTTAAAATCATGCTGTTAAGCGCCACATAGGCTCCGCAGCCTATCCCTAGAATAGAAGTTTTTTTAAGCTTAAGTTTATTGCACATAAGCGGAATAGCAGAGGCATTATCTGCCCAAAAATTATCCCCTTTATAGGGTGCTGATCTTCCATGGTTAAAAAGGTCAGGTATTATAACCTTAAAATAGCTTGAATAGAATTTGAGCTCCTGGTCAAAAAACTTTGAAGAATGGCCATTGTCATGTATCATTATAATTGCTTCTGTATTGTCTGCACCTGTAACTTCAAAGTGCATTTTGCCGAAATTTGTTTTTATATGTGGCATTTTTACCTTTCCTGATTTGATGAAAGAATATGATATGATTAAAGAGCAGAATGTATTTATGGGTTATAATTTTCAATAAGTTTTCAGTAATATTTTGTCCTCTCTATTTTTATATAGCAATGAATTATCTGTTTTTGAGCTTGACTTGATTATTTGTATTATTGAATATTCAAACTTGGCTGAGTTTACAAATGAGCAGGGATATTTTATATGATTATACCTTTTCATAGGGCGTTTCTTGATGATAATGAAATTAATTCCGTTGCTGAAGTTTTAAAAAGCGGCTGGATTACTATGGGTGAAAAAACCTTTGAGTTTGAAAAAAATTTCGCATCCTATGTAGGAGCATCGCATGCTGTTGCATTAAACTCCTGTACATCTGCCCTGCATCTTGCCTTAAAAGCCATTGATTTACAGCCTGGTGATGAGGTTATTATTCCTGCAATTACCTTTGTTGCAACCTGGGAGGTGATAACCTATTTTGGCGCTGTGCCTGTATTGGCTGATGTTGAAAAGGAGACCCACCTTTTAGATGTTGATTCCTTTTTGAAAAGTATCACCTCCAAAACCAGGGCAGTAATTCCTGTTCATTATTCAGGTCAGCCCTGTGACATGGACCCTATAATGGGAATTGCCAGATCAAAGAATATACGGGTAATTGAGGATGCAGCACACTCTTTGCCAGCCTATTATAATGGCCGTGCTGTGGGCACCATAGGTGATATTACCTGCTTCAGCTTTTATGCTACAAAAACTGTTACAACCGGTGAAGGGGGCATGCTCACTACAGATAATCCTGAAATCGCTGATCGTGTAAAAAGATTAAGGCTTCATGGCATATCCAGGGATGCATGGAACAGGTATTCAAGTGCTGGAAGCTGGAAGTATGATGTTGAAGAAGCAGGATACAAGTATAATCCAACTGATATAAGCTCGGCAATTGGAATTGAACAGCTTAAAAAGAGCAATGAAATGAATAAAATGAGAGAAGAGATTGCCTCAAAATATAACAGCTGTTTTTCTAAAAATGATCTTGTTGAGATATATCCTATAAGAGAGGGAAGGATTTCCTCCTGGCATCTATATCCTCTTAAAATTAAAGTTGAAAATTTGACTATAAACAGGGATATGTTTATAGAAAAGATGAAGGCACAGGGTATAGGTACAAGCGTACATTTTATACCGCTTTACAGGTTCTCCTGTTTTAAGGGTAGTGGATATTTGCCTGAAGATTTTCCCAACAGTGAATTTATTTTTAACAGGGAGGTTTCTATTCCCATCTATCCCGGGCTTGGCAACAAAGAGGTTGATTATATTGTTGAAGCCTCAATTAACATTCTGGAAAAATATAAAAAGTAAAGATAAAGAGGACTTTAATGAAGATACTTGTTACAGGAGCTGCTGGTTTTATTGGCTATTATACTGTTTTAAAATTACTGGAAGCTGGACATGAGGTTGTTGGTCTGGATTCAATAAATGATTATTATGAAGTAGGGCTAAAGCATGGACGGCTAAAGGAAACAGGTATAGATGTTAATTCTATTGAATACGGGAAACTGGCACAAAGTGAAAAATTCAGGAATTATAGATTTGTTAAGCTCGAATTGCAGGATAAGGAAGGTCTTGAACAGCTCTATGATCTGTCCGGTTTTAACAGGGTATGTCACTTAGCTGCACAGGCTGGTGTGCGCTATTCAATTGACAATCCCCGTGTATACATAGATTCAAATATCTCCGGCTTTCTTAATATTCTTGAATGCTGTAGAAAACACAAGACTGAGCATCTTGTTTATGCAAGCAGCTCATCTGTTTATGGGCTCAATGAAAAAATGCCCTTTTCAACATCTCATAATGTAGATCATCCTGTGAGCCTTTATGCAGCTACAAAAAAGAGTAATGAACTAATGGCTCATGCCTATAGCTGTCTTTATGATATTCCTGTGACAGGACTCAGGTTTTTTACAGTGTATGGGCCCTGGGGCAGGCCTGATATGGCTTGCTATAAATTTACAAAAGCCATATACGAGGGACAACCCATTGATGTTTATAATAAAGGAAATATGATGAGGGATTTTACCTATATAGACGATATAGTTGAAGGAGTTGTAAGGGTTATGGATATAATTCCAAAAGGAGATAAAAGCTGGACTGGGA
>CAZYPA010000065.1:0-12741 GCA_964649175.1 uncultured Leptospirales bacterium
AGCCATATTTTAACCAGATATATATAAATCATAAATCATGAATTTTCAATATAGCCCCCCAGCTCCAGGGGGGTTTTATATTTCATGTCACATAACGCCCTGTTATATGAAAAAAAGATTGAAATTATTATTTTCTTTTGTATTATGGAATTATGAAAAACGGAAAAGAAAGTTTAAAAATAATAAGCATTGACGCGGATAAATTAAGCATTGAATTTTTTGATCTTAGTAATTTTAAAGATACTGTCAAAAAATTAAAAGATTCAGGGTTTCAGATCTTCGCATCAGAAAGAACAGCCGCTAAAATCAACAAAGCCCGAATAGAGAAAACTGAAGAAATTTCAGATTTTGAATTATATAATAAATACCCGATTCAGCGGTCTTTATAGGGTGCTGTCATAAATAGGATACCCCATTTCTGGGGTATCCTGTGGTTATTGTGGCGGGATTATTAGAGGATTTACGCTTCTTGTATTATTGTTTCTACTCTGATTGCTTCAAGCTCTGGGTGTTCTTTTAATAAGTCCAGATTGCCGGATTTTAAGATCTCCTGTAATGCCTGTTCAGGTGTTATTATTTCAGCGGTATCCCTTTCTCCTTGCCATTGAGTACCATGTATTAAAACAAATTGACCGTTCTTTAATCTGGTTAAACCTTTGTGTCGGCCTGTACTCCCTGAAGTATAGTTCCTTCCATCCCAGCGGTCAAGGTTAGTATTATACTTAACTTCCCCTATTATTTCACCTTCGTTATATACATTAACCATGTGATTTACCCCCTTAATAATGCTTCAAGTAATTCAGCTTCAAGCTGTGAACACTCATACGCTGTATTATAACTTTTACGCTTTTCCAGCTTGTTTATGAGTCCTGCAAGAATTGACCAGTTCCGGTTATTTTCCGGTAATACTCCAGCAATCGTTAAAATATTCGCTGAAATGATAGTTTGTGTAAGTGTTGCCTCTTTTGGTGTCAGGGTGACTCCCTGCCGCCTCTCTGGTAGCCTCTGGGGTGCTGTGTGTGTGATTGTTGATTGATTCATTACCTTACCTCTTTTATATGTTTTTTTATTTTTGTGCTAATTGATAATTAATTCCAACTCCTGCCCATCATAGAAATATAACAGATCTCCAAGATTCAAGACTTCATCGGAATTTTTAACTATTGCAATTTTGCGGGAATTAAACCTGTGAATAAGTTCTTTAATATCTGAAGCGGAGTTAATCTTATATGTCATAATTTGCCCCCTGTGATTTATTGTTGACACTGCATGAGCTGAATTATACATTTACACATATTAGACTTTTTGTGCAATTTAGATAAATTACTTTATTTATCTTGTTTAGACTATTTAGTTTATTTAGTCAATAGTTTTTTGTCTTATAGGGGGAAATATGTCTGAAGAAAAAGAAAAACTGGTAAGGCCTTTTGTCACTTTCACCCCAGAAGAATATAAAAAGGTTTCAATGTATGCCCTGGAAATGGATCTGGGGAAAAGTGACTTCTTGCATCAGGCTGTAATGTATGTTGTCAATAATAAGGTCAATATTAAGAAATAACTCTGCATTAAAAGCCCTCTGCGGGGTTTTATTCTCCCAGGGTATATATTACCCCTCTGGAAATTAAAAGTTTTTGCTGTTATGCGATAATAAAAAAAGAGGGTGAAAATTCATCCTCTCTTTTTTTAACGGTTCCAGTTTTTGGATTGGTTATTTACTTAGCCCATATCTGGGCCGAGTGAATTATTTTAAACACTCCCCTGTGTCAATTATTACCCCGCATTTCGGGCAAGGTACACAAAAACCGTCTATACACATCGGGTCGAGCGCATCGAGACAATTATTTTTTATTGCTTCAATATACTCATTTTTAAAGCTGTCAATTATATCATAAAAATTTGACTCTATAGCATCAATGAGCATTACCCGAATAGTAAAATCTTTGCTAATATCCGCGCCACATGATGAACAGATAATTTTTTGTTTTTTTAAAACTTGATTCATATTTTTTTTTATCCTCCTTTTTTTTCCCTTCCCCCCGCCAGCTGGGAGAGGAGGGGCCCAGCTGGGGAGAAAAGAGAGTATTATATAATTGTATAATACCCAGGGGCAAAATTGCCCCATCGGTTTTAGTGAATAAGGCCCAGAGCTTCTTTGTCACTCCTGACAATTTCCTCAAATGGTACATTGACTTGACCTTCATTAACCATCTGCTGAAGTGCTGTAGCCACTTCGCGGCCTATGTCCGTAAAAGAGCTCATGCTCTCGAACCAGAAAGGATTTGACTCAACATCTGTTGAATAAACCGCTTCGCCTTTTTTGTTATAACCAAATAATTTTTTACTCATTGTTTTTTGCCTCCTTAGCAAAATATTTTATTTAACCTGTTGCCAGGGTGTGTGCGCATTATTCCGCTCATTTCAAATAAAGCGGCCTGAATTGTTGAAAGTTCTCTTTTCAAAGACTCATAGTCTTTGTTTGTGTGCTGAGCTTTCAAGATCTCCCCTTTCAGATAAATTTCCCGATTCTTAAGTTTCTGAATATCATTCATTTCAATCTCCTATACAAGCCCGCAATCGCGCTTTGTTACTGGTTGATCGTCCGGACTATAATAATAAAGCTCCTCTTTTGCATAATCGAGCTGATCTAACACATCAGCCAGCAGAGTAAAATCCCTGCTCATCAGGATTGCATCGACTCTCCCCTGAAGACTGACAACTGCTTTTCTTAATTTAACTTTTTGACCTGGTGTTATATTCATCAGAATTTTTTCCTCCTTTTAGTTTCTTTCTGATACTCTGATTCCAGATTATCAATTATACTCTGAATTTCTTTGAGTCTTTCGCCGAACATTTTCATCTTTAAATTATAGATCTCATCTTCAAGCGCATAACGCTTGTTAAAAAAATCTTTATCAGTTCCCATATACTGAGTTTTAAAAAAACTGTTGTGAGTCATCAGTTTTATTTGTGCATCTTCCAGCATTTTTGCTGTTCTCATTTTTACCTCCTGATTTGCATGACCGGCATAAATACCGGCCCTTTTCTTGTTGATTCATCTTCATACTTCGGGTCAGTCAGTTTCTGCATCTTTTTAAATATCTCATGTCTTGACTGATACTTCCGATTAAGTTTGTAATATTTTTTCAATAACCTGTTTTTTTTAATCATTAAAAACATGTCTGAAAAAAAACTTGGTTCGCTGTTCTTGAGAGTCTGCGCCACGTCATAAGCCTGTTGGTAAGCTGTCTGAACCTGTGTAGTCATTTTTTCAAGCTCCCTGTATCGGGCCTGAAGTTTGACATACTCCCGTTCAACTTCCGGTTCAAGCATTGGGTATCTCATAACTACCCTCTGGGCGCGGACTGCATAAGGGCTTGAACATCAAGTTTCATTTCCCTTAATTCAGCTTGACGAGCTGACCATTTTTCAGCATCGGCAATTATTTTTTTTAATTTTTCCTCTTCAGCCGCGACTCTTGCCATTGCCTTCACATAAGATTCCATGCCTTCTTTAATTCTGATCTCATTGGCGGCCTGTTCAAGCCGCATCATTTGACCGTTTGTCATAAAAGTATCATTTTTAACCCCTCCCAGACTTCTTTCTAATCTGCCCAGCTCCATCATGATGTCTTTTGAAAGTTCATACAATTCCTTGTAATTCATTTCCCTCAGACTTTTTTCTTTTACTTCCTGTTTTGATTCTGTTACTGTTTGTGTTGTCATAATTTGACACTCCTTTGATTTTATTTTTTCCCCTGCTGGGGTGTGTTGCTCTTTTCTAAAAGATTTACAAAAAGCTCTTTTGCATCTTCGAGTAATAGCGGGTTCAAAACTTTAAATTCACTTTGATAAATTGATTTAATGACTTCCATGTATACATTGAAATAATCATCAATAGTCACCGCTTGACCTTTAGCAATTTTAAACATTATCACCTGCATTTTTTCTTTGACTTCGTTTTCCAATTCTTCAAATACTGCCCAGGTGTTTTTAAAAATTTGCTCTCTTAGTCCATCTTCAATTTTTTTATGGTACATAAAGTTCAATCTCCTTTTTGATTTGGTTTTTTGTCTCATGACATAATTTTAAAAATTTGTTTATATAATTTTCAAGCTCCTTGTTGGTAAGCTCTCCATCATTCAGCACAACCGCCGCGAGTTCTTGCGCATAAACACCCGCCGCGCGTTCTATGTTAGTATGAAGTTTTTCTATATAGCGGATTAAACTATTTTCTATAAAATCCGTTGGTAAAAAAAACTTGTTCTTGATATTAATTTCCTGTTGTAGCTTTTCGCTTTGCAGTTTAATCTTTTTTTTCTGCAATTCCGCGAGCGTTTCCCCTGTACTGTTATTTACAGGGGGCCGGCCTCCAGGCTTGCTTTTAATATTTTTTGAAATATTTTTGACTTCAGAAATTTTAATCCCTTTTTCTTTGAGCCACAATTTATTACTTTCTTCAGCCAGGCTAAAAAGTCCGCTTTCCTGATCTCTGGTTAAAGCTCCACGCTTGACCGCCGCCGCGATTGCCTGCTGTGATATTCCGGCGGCCTCTGCGAGCGCTCGACCTGCGACCATATTATTATTTTTCATGTCTTTATTCGCCTCCGTTCGCTGAAATCAACTTGTCACGTTGTAAACTGGTTTTAGAGCTGTGCGAGCTGTCAAGAGTCGGGCGCTGAGGTTTATGCGCCCTGGTAGGGGGTACGGGCCCACAGGACCCATTTTTTTTAACCCGTCCCGCATAACACATAACCAGCAAGCCATAAAGGAATATGTTTCCATCTATTATCATCGCTTACGCTCCTCATGTAGCCACTTAACAGAGTCATACTTTAATTCAAGTTCGCGCTCCTCTTCTGAATATTCGCTGTCCGGTTTGCAAGTGGTTACACCTTTCATAAAATCATTTTTAATCATCTTATTCATCATATCTAACCCCCCGTTTCTCCTGTCGTGCTTCAGGTTAACCACTGCCAGGGCCAGTATCTGATTTATTAACTCTGTAGATGTCATATTAGACTCTTTCGCTTCAATGTTGATATAAGCTGTTAACCAGCATGGCATCTTTACTATCATATAGATGGGCATTAAATTAGCTCTGTCCGTCTCCAGGTAGCTCCAGTCTATTTCCCCGTTTTCGTCATACCCTGGTTTTCCAGCGTATTTTTTTTTGTCATCGTCCATTTTAGTGTACCGTCCTGTTTTTAAATTTTGTTAATAAGTCCTATTAAAAGAAGCGGGAACACTGGAACATGGAACACCCCTTAGGGTGTGTTCCATTCCATTCCAGTTCCATTGTTTATTCCTCTGGAACAGTTCCGGAACAATTCCACTATTGTTCCAGTTCCAGTTCATTTTTTAACCTTTGAAATTAAGCTGAATTTTTGCTGTAGTTCATTATCAATAACAGAAAAGCCATTATCATAAGAAATAATATACTTCTCATCAATAAGCGGCTTTATAACCCCTCTGTTATTTGCGAGTTGAATATATTTCCCTGCAGTAGTTTTTGTTTTTCCTTCCATGTCGGTAAGGTAGCGCAATAAACCAGATTTGGAAATATAGGGCCGGTCTTGATCGTCACATTCATTATCTGTAAAACCCCACGCCCCTAAAATAGTTTCAATATTGTCTGCAATTTTATCATTTTGCTTTTTTGGTTTTGCATCGGTAGGAATTGCAACACATGTTGTTTCAGCTTCCCCGAAATTGTCAAAAAATCCAGTTTCTATTACTTCAAGTGAAAAATGTAATTCGCTGTCTTTTGTCGGTAAGTCTCTTTGCTTTGTAATTTTTAAGGTAAAGATATTGCCTGATTTTGATAATTGAAATTCAGTATCTATTGAAGCAACAAGCCCAGACCAGCCCCTGGAACCCTTTGTGGTGTCCTTCCCCATGTGGTGAATTAAAAGAATTGCCGCCCCTGTGGTTCTCTGTAGTTTTTCGGCATTGTCAATAAGTGGGGCCCAGTCTTCACCGCCATTTTCATTCCCCCCATGCATTACCGCGGCGGCATTATCTATTATTATAAAACCGGGGTTTATGTTGAGTTTTTCAAGGGCTGAAATTATTTTATCTGTGTCAACTTGCGATTCCCGCATATTGACCGGATAGGGTAACATATAGAAATTATCAAGGGTAACATTATAATATTTCTCATAAGCAATTAAGCGCTTTTTATTCCCCTCTGCCGCCTCTGCTGAAATTAAAAGAACAGTCCTTTTTTTTGTTTTATATCCGAAAAAATCAGAACCGCGGGAAATTGCCCCACCCATTGCAATAGCTGAAAAAGTTTTAGCTGTATTTGTAGGGCCGACCGCCAGATTAAAAGAGGATTCATTTAAAATTTTTTGAATTATCTGTGGAGTAGGGTTATAATTTTCTGAAAGTTCATTAGCTCGATAAATCAGATCTGAAAAATCATCAATTTTATTTTCCGGTTCATACCGACAAACTGATTTTACAATCGTTTCAATATCTTTTTCAGGAAGTGGGGGATTGCATCGAGCTTGATTAAAACTTTTAACATATAAAAGAATGTCATCATAATTAAAATTTATTCTTCTTAATCGTCCAGCCTCTGAAGTAAGGCGGCTATTTCTGGAACCTTCAAAAATTGGGCCTTCGGTATTTTCTGTTTTCTCTTTTTCTTTTTTAGGTTTATTTATATTTTTAAGCCACGCTGGGGCCGGTGAAATTGCTTTTCTAAAATCTGAAATATTTTCTATATCAAGAGCATGATAGCCAACTGACCAGGGGCCATTTATATAACCGCCATCCCCGCGCCCATCAATAGAAAGTTCAGGGCCGAAAATTTTAGAACCTGTTTTTAGATTGCCTGAATATTTATAAATAAAATGGCGCCCTCCGTTTTTAGTTTCGCTTATTAAAGTTTCATTAAGGGGGCCATGATTATCTTGAATAATTTCTATTAAAGCATCAATCGGTATATCTTTATTATCAAAATCAATGACTTCAATATCATTGATCTTGCCAGTCGGCAATCCTATTCCATCAACTCCAGGCATTGAAAAATATTCCTTAATCTTTGCGGGGTCATCAGTAGCCATATTGGGCCAGTCTTTAATCATTGGTTTTTTGTTTTTAGTCGGGAATATTTTAAAACCGGCTTTTCCATATTCTAAAGCATCAGAAAAAATATTATTTTCTTGTTGACTTTTCCGCATACGGTCTGTTATATGTTGATTATCGCCTTTGGCGACATTCTCTACATTAAACCCATGTGGAGCTTCAAAGTCAACTTTCAATAGTGTATCTTTTTTCAGCCCTCCGGAGTCCTGCCGGGGGGCTTGTTTTTGCCCCCATCCCTGGTTCATTATCTGCGCCCCGCTTCAATGTGCTGTTCAATTTCTTTGATTGATAAGAATGTAGCGCCGCCCAGTTTATAATGGGGAATTATTCCTGTCATTATTGCATGTCTTAAAAAAGATTCTGACACGTCAAAAAGTGCCATAGCTCTTTTTATCCGGACTTTGTCGACTGGGTGCGGCCTGACTTCTGCTGTTGAGTCTTTACGATTCAAAACTATTTTTTGTGCCATTTATTAACCTCCAGTTTTTAACATATTTATTTATGTTTTTATAATTAGAAATTTAGCATAAAAAAAACCGGTACTGTATGACCGGTTTATGACAATGGCTTATTTTTTGAAAAAAAAAGTTTTTTTAATCGTTTAATATTTTATAAAGGGATTCTGTCAATTTTGCTGAGGGGGAATGTTTAGATAAATATTTATCCTGATTTTGTCTTATTGTGTTTATCCTTTTTTTATCAATGTGTTTACCGTTTATATCAATAAATATGCTGAAGAAATTTTCTGCTTTTTCATTGCTGAAAAATTCCTGCCAGATAAAATACATAAATGCTTCATGCTTCAATAATATATAATAATCACTCCTGGGTGTTGTTCTTTTTATTATTCCTTCAGCCATAAGGATTCTTATAAACTTAGGGTGTTTAGCATACCATAAATGTTTATCTAATAAAACAGCTTCGCCATATACATCTTGTTCAATGTCATATTGTTCTTGCCAGTTTGCATTTGGATTTGTAGTAATTTTCTTGAGTGTTGAAAATTGCTTTTCAAGGTAGTTACCTGGTGAGCTTTGAAAAAGTGACTGTAAACTTTTAAAAAAATCCATGCTTTCAATCCTCCGCTTTGATTGATTCCCTTTTATTATTTATTACAGGAAACGGGGAGGGAAACCCCCGCTTATCGGCTGGCCGGCCTATCCTGTAATTATTGTATTAAATAAATAATACCATAATCAATTTATAAAACCTTCAAACAACTTTTTAGATATACTGCAATCTTTAATATAATGTCTATCGTCAATAATCCTTTTACTGGATATTATTTCCCGCGCCTCTGCTTGTTCCTGGGTGTTTAGATTCCATTTAAAAACCCGTTCAGCTCTCTTCAGGCTATCCGGATTTATTGTCACTTCAATATAATTTTCTGTCATAATAAACCCCCTTTTTTAAACCATCTCCAGTTTAATCTTTTTCCCCAGCACTTCAGCGGCTTTTAATAACGTGTGTAAAGTTACTGAAGTGTTTTCAGGGTTTAATAATCTTTCAATCTGGGTTCTGCTGGTTCCCATTGCTTCAGCCAGGGCATTTTTAGAAATTCCCTGTGTTTTCATTTCATTTTCAAGCTGTTTAGCCAGGGCTGTTTTAATCTTTATTGCTTCAGCTTCAATATTCATTTAAAAACCTCTATATTATGTCACTGTACCTAAAAAGGTTATTATGTCAATAAAAAATTATCCTTTTTTAGAAAAAAAACTTTCCTGTAATAATAAGACTGGGGCTTGATCTTCAATGGCTGTATGATGATAATGGCCGGTCATATCGTCCCCCGCATGACTTAATATTTCCTGTACTGTAAATTTATTTACCCCGCTGTTTATTAAATAGGTATTCCAGAAATGGCGGTGACTGTGGGCCACTATCCGGCGGGCTTTATGATCTATTCCTATATCGTTTAAAGCTCTGTAAAAATATTTCAGTATTACCTTTTTATCAATAGGCTTTCCAGGGGTTTTATCAGAATAAAATAAAAAGCTCTCTGGGGCCTGGTAAGGATTGCTATTATATAAATCCTGTAATAATAATTGAAGAGGGGCGGCAATAGCAACAATACGGGGCTTTTTATTCTTGGTTGTTTTGGTAAGCTCCAGCTTTTCAGTATCCCATGTTTTATTTATTTCTATATAACCAGGGTGAACATTTTTCAGCTGTACCCCCTGGGCCTCTCCAGCTCTTATTCCTGTAAAACACATTGTTAAATTGATTAAGTAAGAAATTTTATGTTTCCATTCAGTATTAAAAAAAAGCTCCCTTACTTCATCTTTTGTCAATACTCCTGGTCTGCTGTCTTCAAGGGTGACTTTTGAAATTTCCGGTATAAACTGAATATACTTTAATTTCTTGGCTTGCTTTAATATCTCATTAAGACATAAAAGAATATGGTTTACAGTTTGCGGGGCCAGCTTCATTTCATAAGATAAATGCTGTCTAAAAAGCTCCGCTTTGTCTTCATTGATTGAAGTTAAAAGGGAGTTTCCAAAATAGGGGATAATGTATTTATCAGTAAGCCGCTGTTTTGTCTCTGTCCATTTCTGGGAAATGCTTTTATTATCAAGCCTCTTTTTTCTTATATAGGGGCTTTCCCAGTTATAAAAATCCTGTGCAAAATTATTTAATCTAATTCCCTCATTTAGTACAACGTCACCCAGTTTTAAATAATCCCTGCACCATTTATCAGCCTTGCTTTTACTGGTTTGACCTGTGCTTTTAAAATTTGATCTGCTCCCATCGGGTAGCCTGAAACGGGCGTGATATACATTACCCCGTTTAGTCAATGTAAAGTCTTTACTGGTAGCACTCATAATAAACCCCCTGCAATTATATAATAATATAAAACAGATTCAGCCCTGTAAACCTTTAATTTGCATTTGGATACAATTTGGATACAAAAGGCCGTTTTCTTGGTTTATTTTGAATAGTTAAATTGGAGAGGGCAAAAAGAAAGCCCTGATTAGTTCAGGGCTTCAGGCTTCGGGGTGACAGGATTTGAACCTGCGACCACATGACCCCCAGTCATGTGCGCTACCTGGCTGCGCTACACCCCGTCTTTATTATTGATAATACATAATTTTTTATTGAAGAAGAAAGTCAATTGTTTTTTTATATTATGTCCTATGAAGGTTGAATAAATAATATTTAAAGTATTGTCCCTCAGCCTTTGTTTATAAAGGCTGAGGGCATAAAGCATAATAGATTAAAAAATATTAAGCGTAGAGCTCATCAATTATATCTTTATATTTTTCTACTACAAGGCGTCTTTTCATTTTTAATGTTGGAGTAAGTTCACCACCCTCCTGGCTGAACTCATTAGGCATAATTTTAAAACGCTTTATCTGTTCGTAACTGGCAAGCTCAAGCGAGGCTGCTTCAATACGGGATTTATAAAATTCTATTATTTCCGGTTTTGTAACCAGATCCTCTTTTGATGTCCAGGATATTCCCTGATCTTTGGCATACTCTTCAAGACCCATAAAATTTGGCACTATCAAACCGGTTACATAGGGGCGTTTTTCACCAATAACCATAACCTGTTCAATATAATAATCCATACCCACAATTGATTCAATTCTTAGAGGTGAGAGGTTTTTCCCCTGGGCTGTTATCATTATATCTTTAATTCTGTCAGTAATACGCAGGTAACCTTCAGAATCAAGCTCTCCAATGTCTCCTGTATGGAACCATCCGTCAATAATAGCACTGGCAGTTTCTGCAGGTTTTTTATAGTATCCCTGCATAAGATTGCCGCCCTTTATGAGGATTTCGCCCTGTTCACTTATTTTAATTTCTGTATCAGCAATTAATTTGCCCACTGTACCAAATTTGAATTCAGCCGGCCTGTTGCATGTAATTACCGGAGATGTTTCTGTAAGACCATATCCCTGGCAAACCAGAAGTCCTGCTGCAAAAAAGAATTCTTCTATTTCTTTTGAAAGAGCAGCACCACCAGCAGAGAAGAAATTTTTTGGTCCTCCCACAATCCCTCTTATTTTTGAAAGAACAAGCTTGTTGGCAATAGCATGGGTAAAGGCAAACCAGGGCCCAATAAATTTTTTATCTTTTTTGCTGTACTGGTATTTTTTACCCTTTTCCACAGCCCACATAAAGAGCTTTTTCTTAACAGGGGAGGCTTTTTCAATTTGATTAAAAGCAGTAGTATAAATTTTTTCGTAAAGCCGTGGTACACTTACCATAGCTGTGGGCTGAACTTCGGGCATTGTTTCCACAATAGCTTTTGTATCAGCCAGATAGTTTACCTGGGCACCAAAATTAAATACAATGTAGCACCATGCCCTTTCATATGCGTGGCTTAGTGGAAGGAAGCAAAGCGATTTATCCGCTTTTGTGATGTTAAAATGTTCTGCAATTCCTTTAATTTGATGATAGAAGTTTGAATGGGTAAGCATTACACCTTTGGGATCTCCGGTTGTTCCTGAGGTATAAATCAGGGTGGCCAAATCTGAAGATTTCCCCTTTTCCAGTCTTTTAGCCAATTCGTTTTGGGATTTGGATTTTTTCCCAAGTGCCACTACATCATCAAAATAAATGGATTCATCACTTTCAAGTGTAACAGACTTATCGATAACGATTATCTTTTTAAGTTTTTTGGACTTTTTGTTAAACTCCTGAACTTTGTTGTACTGTTCTGTTGAATCTAAAAAGAGTATTTCAATTTCAGCGTCATCAACAATGTATTCAGTCTGTTTTAATGTATTTGTTGCATAAATTGGAACAGCAACAGCTCCAATACTTAAAATGGCAAAATCTGCCAGTGTCCACTGTGGTTTATTCTGGGAAAAAATTCCCACAGTCTGCCCCTCTTTAACCCCCATGTCTATAAGAGCTAAAGAAAGGGCATCAATGATCTCAACCATCTCTTTGTAGGTGGTTTCTTTCCATACCCCCGATTCTTTAATTCGCAATGCAACTTCGGAGCTGTATACCTCAGCGCTTTGACGAATCATTGTTGCAAGATGTTCTTTTTTCATAAAATTCCCCCATGTTTAATAGTTCGCAGGCTGATACCTAAGCATAAATTGCTTTTTGGATATAAACCGGGCCGGCATATTACCTGCGGTTTGAATAATTAAAATGATTAATAAAAAATTAAATTCATGTTAGTGAATTATACCTACTGTAAATTCCCGGACAATGAATATTATCAGATCATTTTATCTTGATAAATGCAAGTATTTTTAAAAATTTTAATGTTATTCTTTGATTCACATGTTCAATTTGTAGGATGATGTGTTTTTTTTAGTATAAATATTAGTGGCTGTTAGAAAAAAAGGCGATATTTCAACGTTAGCTTAATAAGTCCTAAAAGCTGATATAATTTTTGCTGGAGTTAATAAGATTTTTTTAAAGCTGGTTTAAAAAATTTTTTGAATTTTATTTAATTATATTACTTTTTTAAGAGTTCTTTTTTTGAAAGTATGAATATATTTTTAATGCGGTTTTTTCCCCGATCCCTTCAGCTTCCATAAGAATTTCAGGAGGAGCTGATTTAATTTTTTCAATAGATTGAAAATGTTTAAGCAGGGAGGATTTTACTTTTGGCCCAATATGGGGAATCAGGTCAAGTTCAGATGCAGTTGTTTTTTTGTCCCTTAATTTTCTGTGGTATGTGACA
>CAZYPA010000066.1:0-12454 GCA_964649175.1 uncultured Leptospirales bacterium
AAGCAATTTCAGATACACTTTTCCCTGATGCAATCATGCACATTACCTGAAATTCTCTATCTGTCAAATTGTCGTGAGGAGGACTATCTATGCCTCCCCAGGCAATGGTGTCAGCAAGGGATTCTGCAAGTGCTGGTGAAATATACCTCCCACCTGCAACTGCTTTTTTAATAGCAGCTATAAGATTTTCAGAGGCTGTTTCTTTTGTTATATAGCCGGAAGCTCCGGCTCTGATTGTTCTTACAGCATACTGATCTTCAGCATGCATGCTCAATACTATAACAGGAAGATTTGGTTTTAAAGCCTTTATATGCTTAATAGCATCAAGCCCGTTCATCCCCGGCATTTTCAGATCCAGAAGCACCACATCATATTCATTTTTTTTTATCAACTCAATAAGCTGTTCAGCACACCCTGATTCACCAGTGACCTTCATATCCCTTGTATCGGAAATGATCTGCTTAAGGCCTGCCCTGACTATATCATGATCATCAGCTATTACTATTTTTATCATTCTTCATTCTCCCCAATAGGGATTTTAACTCGTATTGTTGTACCCTTACTGCTTCCGCTTATATCTATTTCACCATTTAAAGCCATAACCCTTTCTTTCATGCCAATAATTCCATATGAACCCTTTGCCTTCATGGAATCCTCATCAATACCTTTCCCATTATCACCTATACGCATTTCAAGATATGAACCAGGAGCACCCAAAAAAATCGTAACTTCATCTGCGCTGGCATGTTTTACAATGTTGGTAAGAGACTCCTGAAATATTCTGAACAAAGCCACTGCCTGGGCCTCAACAAGGCCTTCAACTTCACTACAATCAACTATACAACGAATCCCTGTGCGCTTCATAAATTCATTTGCCTGCCATTCAATCGCTGCACTTAAACCCAGGTCATCAAGAATGCCAGGGCGAAGTGTGGAAGAAAGGCGCCTTACTGTAAAAATAATATCACTGATAAGGGCATCCATAACAGCTGTTTTTTCAATCAGCTCATCATGCTGTGGCGGTATTCGCTTTGTAAGCCAGGAAAGATCAATACGCAAAGCTGTAAGAGACTGGCCAAGAACATCATGAATTTCTCTTGCGATGTCAGTCCTTTCCTTTTCCCGCAATGCTTCAATATGTGCAGATAAATCCCTTAATTCCTGCCTAGACCTTATAAGATTCTCAAAATACATTCTATATTCAGTAACATCTCTTATTATTCCCTGATAACCATCATTTGAATTTTTTTCATACTCAAATTTATTAAGAGTAATAAGAACATCAATTTCTCTGCCATCTTTACACTTCATCCTGGTTTCAAAATCGCTGACAGATCCTTTTAATGCTACCTCCTCAATCAATTCTCTATATTTATGAGGATTATTAAAAAGGCTCCCGATTTTTAAACCGCTAATTTCATCAAGGGAATAATCAAAAAGATCAATCATAGACTGATTAACATTTATCACTTTCCCTTTTTCATCAACTATAAATATGGGATCCAGGGACTGCTCAAAAAGTGTCCTGTATTTAATTTCACTTTTTCTAAGATCTCTGTCAAGAACTGATCTGTGTAAGGCTATTTCAATGGATGTATAAAGATCTTTTTCTTCAAATGGCTTTACAATATAGCCGTATGGACCTGTAAGATTGGCTTTTTTAAGAAAGGCTTCATCTGAATGTGCAGAAAGATAGATAACGGGAACATCATAGGCTGCACGTAAAATTGTAGCAGCAGTAATTCCATCAATATCTCCAGAAAGCATAATGTCCATTAAAACCAGATCAGGCCTGTCCTTTGAAATCATTTCAAGACATTCCTCACCTGAGCCTGCAATTCCAATAACAGTATAACCCAGACTTTCAAGAATATTTTTTAGATCAAGCGCAATAATAACCTGGTCTTCAACTATTAATAATTTTCTGTTTTTCATTAACAATAAATCATCACAATTGGACTTAACTCAAAGTTTTATTTACATAAGACCCGGCAAACTTAAAATTAGCATATTCATATTAATAAAAACTGTCAAGATTTAAATATGTTCACCCTTTACTGTTACTTTTTTAATTCCCTGCGCATCTCATAATAAAGCCTGGCAGAACCACCAGCAGGCTTTAAAACAATACTCCTGAGCATAAAAATATCCATAAACAAAAGTGCAATTCCGGAAACAAAAGACTCGATAAAAAAAACACGGTAAAATGTTGATGTGAGGGTTGAATTGAGCTTTATTATTCTTTTATCAATAAACCTGAAATTTCTTGCAATATCATAAAAAATAGTACCACAGGTATTTAAAGCAGTTTTTTGTCCTGAAAAAGATCTGAACAGGGCTGCACCTCCGCCTTTGTTTTTTAAATCATCAGGCATCTGCCTTGTAATTGCCCACACCATTGCCTGTGCCAGCTCTTTATTTTTAACATCAACAGAAGGGTCGCTCATGATCATCTCCAAATGGGATCTGTGATATTCAAGAGCTGATAAAAGTATTTTCCTCCATCTGCCAACCCGGATTATACTATAGATTTTAGAAAAAACAAAAACAGATATAATTGCAATAATTTCTATTGCAACATGATCTGAAACAAAAGAAAAAAATGAATATAAATATTCAATAATCATCATAAGTTACTGTAATTTTTTCATCTGCTCAAGTACTGTTTGCAGCCTGGCCATCTCTCTTTTTACATCTTCATCTTCTGTATAGCCAAGTATTTTATAAAACACGTCCTTAAGCCTGGGTTCAATTTTTCTAAGCAATAAAGATTCAGATGCCAGCTCCAAAGGTGGGGATACATCAAAGTTTTTTAATACAGGATATTTTTTATTCATCAATGCCATCTGGGGAATCAGCACTTCAATACTTGATGAAAATTTTGCAACAGCTTCAGCAATAATAGAGGGTTTTTCACTTGATTCTATATCAACAATAAAAACCTCATAAATATTTATAAGATTTTTAAGTACTATTTTAACATCATAATATTTTAATCTGCTGTTCCGGGAAGCGTTGTCATAAACTACCATTCCCTCCTTTGCAAAGACAATGCTGGAAATTTTATTTTTTTCAATAAGACATTTAATATTTATACCGGAAATTCCCTTAACAGTAAAATCAACTCTGCCTTCACCACTTTTAATATAAACGAAATCCCCTTCAAAAAGAGCAAGGGAGGGATTCGCACTGTATGACCTGAATAGTATTTCGCCCCTGACAGAGCTGATAAATTCTATTTCCCCAAGAGGAATGTCGTCCATGCCGGGATTCTCTGAAAAAGAAGCATTAAAAAGGAAGATTAAAAAAAATAATAAAATTGATATAATTTTTTTCAAGAAAATATCCTCCTTTTTCAAGATACTGTAGATTTTGACATAGATATTTTCAAGGAAAAATTTTAACTTTTATTATGGCAGGATGAACCTGTTCTGACAGACCTTAAACAATAATAGAGCTACCTATATATTTCATTATTAGAATTGTAATATCATCTTCAAAATAGCAGTCTCCCCTGATTCTGGCAAGTTCTTCAACAATAGAATTGCTAAGTTCAAAAGGATTAAGAGTATTGTTTTCTTTTAAAAATTTATAAAAAAGGGTTTCACCAATAATTATACTGTTATTACCAAGGCACTCTGTAACTCCATCTGTATAGAGAATAATACTGTCCCCAGGCTCCAAAATAGCAGCTACATCCTCATAATCAGCAGGAATAGAATCAGCAATAAGCCTCCCCTTTGAATTGACAAGCTCAATCTCGCCTGAATCTCTAAGAATGATCATAGCCGGATGTCCAGCACTTGAAAAAAGAAGAGCGCCGGTTTCAAGATTTACAGAGCAGGCGCAGGCAGTAACAAAATGATTCCCGATTTTACCCTGCAGGGAGCTATGAATATTTTTAAGAGTAATTGATGGAATAGTAAATGTATTATCCCATCCTGCAAGGGACATCTTCACCATTGAAGATACAAAAGCTCCGGCAACTCCATGTCCAGACACATCACATACAAAAGAGCTGACGATTTTGCTATTTTTATCATAAAAGATATCAATAAAATCACCACCCACCTCCATCATTGGCCTGTAACTGTAAGCGATAAAAACCTCAGGAATAACCGGGATCTCTTTAGGCAGCAAAGCTTTTTGAAGCTCACCAGCAATATGGATCTGCATTTCAAGCTGATTCTTTTGATCCTCAATAATCCTCTGCCCTGCCTCTACCTCTCGTGATTTAACCCACCTCATATACCTTGTGCCATTAAGAATATAAATAAAAAATGAAATAACAACAGTAACTGCCATTACATCATTAATGCTGTAGCGAACCCTGGCACCTGTAAAATCCATGCCAAAAAACCAGCTCATGATAAAAAAAACTGTAACCGAAAAATAGAGAATAGTATAAGCTGCTTTTCTGGGATAAGGAACAACCGCAAGAAGAGTGAGGATAAAAATGTAACCGCCAATATAGGCAGGATCCCCTGCTGTAAAAGCAGTCAAAACAGCAGTGGATACTTCAAGATAGGCACCGTAAAGAATCAGCAACAACAGGCTTTTCTCTCTCAAAGATTTAATAAACCTGGTACAGAAAAGAAGAATCCCCACAACAGGGAAAGCCAGTCGTAAAACAACAATAACCGGCTTATCCGGATGAAGAGCCATATCTATAGGTATATATGTAAGCCATGAAAGAGTAGCAAAAGATGCAAAAGTCAGTATGCGACTGCTCTGATAATTAAGCTCCCGCCTAAAAGTTGACGGGAAAGATTTCCTCCCATCATCCAGACCAATATAACGAATAAGCCTATTAATCAGGTTCAATTTAAGTTCCCCGCATTCCTGAAACTATACTGTACAATCTACAATATAGTGTATAATTCAAGCGGAAAACAATAAATTATAATATAAACAGGGTTTTTTTAATCAATATCTGCTTAAAAATAAAGCAGATATTTTTTAATTTTCCAACTAACCTGACTTATTTCAAAATAAGATTAATTTTACACCTGCATTTTTTATGACTTTAGCTTCATGGCAATTTGTGCCACATGCTTTCCCTGAAATCTGGCTCCTGCAAGTTCATTTTCCGAAGGGCTGCGCTCACCTGAACCTCCTGCAATTGTCCCTGCCCCATAGGGGGAACCGCCTGTAATTTCATTTGTTATAGTTTGACCCTGGAAGGTATAGGGCAACCCTACAATCACCATGCCATGGTGCAGCAAAGTAGTATGGAAGCTGAGAATTGTTGACTCATGCCCTCCATGCTGGGTTCCTGTACTTGTAAATACACTCCCTACCTTACCCACAAGTGAACCCTTTTGCCACATGGAACCTGTAGCATCAAGAAAGGCCCTCATCTGCGCAGTCATGTTCCCAAAGCGTGTTGGTGTTCCAAAGATCACCGCATCTGCATTTTCCAGATCCTCAATCGTAGCAACCGGTATATGAGAATAGATTTTTGAAGCAGCCTCAATACCTGTCTGTTTTAATACTTCAGGGGAAAGTGTTTCAGGAACACGCATCAAAACAGGCTTGGCGCCTTTAACCTCTTCAACACCTTCAGCAACAGCTTGGGCCATTTTAAAGATATGACCATATGCTGAATAAAAAAGAATTAATATTTTCATAATACACCTCTTTTAAAATCAGATTTTTATCCGGCTTGTTTCAAAACTTAATTTAAAATCGACAAATATTTAACTATTTTATAAAATAATAAAAAATAAAAATTAGGCAAGCATAAAAATAAAGAACAGGTACATTATAAAAAAATTATTTTAACAAAATAGAAACAGAAAAATCAGGAAAATAAATTGTGCTATAATTATTCTTGACAATGGCAAGCCTCTTTCAGGTAGTTTTATTTAAAGAGGCTGGAGCCTCCATTTCCCAAGTTGGAGAACCGGATGTGAAATCAGAAAAAGATGATAAGCCTGCATCGGTTTTTGTAGGCACTATATATACAGTAGGCGCATTTTTAGCCTGGGGTATTCTCCCCGGCTACTGGAAACAGCTTGCATCTGTGCCGCCTCTAGAGGTTGTTGCCCATCGTATTATATGGTCATGCCTATTTGCATTGATATTTGTAGCTGCTACAGGAAAAATAGGAATTATCAGGGAAATTCTTTGTAAAAGAAAATTGAGATTATCCATTGCCCTGAGCGCTGCTACAATTGCTCTAAACTGGTTTATATTTATTTACGCAGTCAGTTCCGATAATATTGTCCAGGCAAGCCTTGGCTATTACATAAACCCACTAGTTATGATTTTCCTTGGAATGGTAGTGCTGGGTGAGAGACTAAGTATGATGCAGGGAGCTGCACTAATCTTTGCCTGCATAGGTGTTTTTTATCTTGCATTTGATTATGGAGAATTTCCCTGGATTGCTGTTTCACTGGCATTCAGCTTCGGCTTTTACGGATTGATAAAAAAAATGGCCAACCTTGATTCAATAACATCCCTTGCAATGGAAACCTTATTTCTGGCTCCTGTTTCATTAATATTCCTTGCAAGCAAAGGTTTTGCCGGAACAGGGGCTTTTGCCAGTGGTCTATTAGTGCGAGATATTTTTATTATAGGTTCAGGTGCAATTTCTGCAATACCTCTTTACTGGTTTGCTCAGGGAACAAAGGCCATTCCTTTATCACAGGTGGGATTTATACAGTATTTAACCCCTACCCTGATGCTTTTTATAGGGGTCTTTATATATGGTGAAGCTTTCGCCTCTGCGCATATGGTAAGCTTTGGATTTATTTTTACAGCCCTCTTTATTTATACTACATCAGAATTAATAAAGTGGAAAAGGCGTAATCCGGTTTAGATTGCACATACTCTAAATTTATTGTAATTTTTATTTTTTACAATCTGCAGATCTGCTGAATTTCAGAAAAACTACTAGCAATATTCTTTTTTATTTCCCTGATAAAAAAATATTGACAAATGCTTCTACTATCCTTATATACCTTAATAGTAAGGTATATAAGGAGTGATAATGGCTGCAAAACATCTAATACTTGGTGCGCTTATGAAGGGGCCTGCCCACGGATATCAGCTTAGATCCAATTTTATTACAAAAATACTAGAAGAGTTTGGCATTAATGACGGCCAGCTATATCCCCTTCTTAAAAAAATGACAGATGAAGGCCTTATCACAAAAGAGATTGAATACCGTGATTCCGGCCCTAACAGGCACAATTATCATATAACAGATAGGGGTCGCCATGAGTTTTTATCCTGGCTCGCAGGGGATGAAGGCGAAGGAAGGGCCTTTAGATATGAGATGATAAGAAGGGACGAGTTTTTAAACAAGGCCATGTATTTTAAACACCTTAAAAATGCTGAAGCTTTGGAAAAAATCAAAGGACAGATAAAAGAATCCGAATCAACGCTGAAGGATTTTAATAATGCCTATAGTGACATGACAGAGCGTAAAGTGGATTCTATTAATCTGATTGTGCTGAAATATTGTATTATGAATCAGGAAACAAGGCTTAACTGGCTAAAGGAATTTGAAAAATTTTTTTTAGATAAAAATAAAAAATAAGCTGCTGCCATAATATGGAGGATACCATGTCTGAATGGAAGAAAACCGGATGCGTACTTTGTGCACAAAATTGCGGCCTTGAAGTACAGATTGAAAATAACAGGATTGTTAAAGTTCGCGGTGATAAGGACAACCCCAGGAGCAAAGGCTATGTGTGCAGAAAGGGCATGAACATTGCCTATCTTCAGCATCATGAGGAAAGGCTCAGGTATCCTCTTAAAAGAGTTGGCGATAAATTCGAGCGGATTTCATGGGATCAGGCAATTGAAGAAATAGCTGCAAAGCTCAAGGATATAATAGAAAAGCATGGGCCCCGTTCATATGCATATATGGGAGGAGGAGGCCAGGGATGCCATTTTGAAGCAGCCTATGGTGTTACCCTTATGAAAGCTCTGGGATCTAAATACCATTACAATGCCCTGGCCCAGGAGCTTACAGGGCAGTTCTGGGCTCACGGCAGGGCCACAGGAAAGCAGTACAAGTTTACCATACCGGATGATCATAACTGCGACATGCTGATTGGTATAGGATGGAACGGTATGGTGAGTCACCAGATACCCAGGGCTCCGCTTTTTTTAAGGGAATTTACAAAAGACCCTAATAAGCTCCTTGTTATAATTGATCCGCGAAAATCTGAAACTGCTGAAATTGCTGATATTCATCTTGCAATAAAACCGGGCACTGATGCGCTCTTAACCAAGGCCATGATTGCTATTGTTATTGATGAAGGCTGGGTTGATGATGATTATATAAAAAACCATGTTACAGGGTTTGATGATATAAAGTCCTGGTTTGCAGGCTTTGATGCAAAAAGCGCTGTAGAGTTTTGCGGTCTTGATTACGAGCAGGTCAGGGAAGTTTGCAGGCAGATGAAGATAAGGAAAGCAGCCTATCACCCGGATTTGGGTGTTTACATGAACAGGCATAGCACTCTTACATCATATCTTGAAATAATACTTTTTACTATAACAGGAAATTTTTGTGTGCCCGGAGGGAATGTTATTCCAGGAATGCTTATGCCTATAATTGGACACAGTGATGAGCGTAATGAAAAAACCTGGCGCACTGTTGAAACAGATTATCCTGCACTTTGCGGGCTTTTCCCTCCCAATGTAATGCCAGAGGAAATTATGAGCGGAAATCCGGAGAGGCTCCGTGCTGTTATGTGCTGTCAAAGCAATCCCCTCCGCTCCTTTGCTGATACAACAGCCTATGAGGAGGCCTTTTCCAGACTGGAGCTCCTTGTAGTTGGTGAAATTGCAATGACTGAAACTGCAAAGTTTGCCCACTATGTGCTCCCTTCAAAATCAGGCTATGAATCCTGGGATGGTACATTTTTTCCCTGGACCTGGCCAGGTATATATTTTCAAATGAGAAGACCTGTTGTTGAGCCTGAGGGAGAGCTGGTTGAACTTGGCGAAATACATCTGCGGATTGCTGACAAAATGGGGCTAATACCTGAAATACCTGAATCGCTTTACGCTGCTGCAAAGGAAAACAGAATTAAATTCGGCATGGAGCTGATGAATTTTGGTAAAGCAAATCCATCTGCCCTTAAGATGATGCCGTTTATAGTAGCAAAAACTCTGGGGAAAGAGCTGGGCTCCGGGAATCTGGCTAATCTTTGGGCAATACTTATGACAGCGCCGGGGAATTTCAAAAAAGCCGCAGTACGAGCAGGCTTTAACAAGGGGCCGCTTTTAGGTGAGGATATTTTTAAAGCAATCCTGGATCATCCAGAAGGGCTATGGGTAGGCAGATCTGATGCAGAGGATAATCTTTCTGAACTTAGCACAGAGGATGGGAGAATAAATATTTATGTTCCTGAGATGAAGGATTGGCTCCAGGAGATTGACACAGAAAAAGAAAAGAAAGCCTTAGAGCATGATGCAAAGTTTCCATTTATTTTGTCATCAGGCAGGCATATGCCATATAATGCCAATACACTTATACGCGATCCTGCATGGAATGAAGGCAAGCGCGCCTGCACATGTATTATGAATCCGGCTGATGCAGAAGAACTTGCCCTTAAAGACGGGGACATAGTGCTGGTTTCAACTGAAGCAGGCTCTGTTGAAATTGAGCTTGAGGTTACAGAATCAACATGCAGGCGTTATGTGATGATACCACATGGCTTTGGCCTGGAATATAAGGGTGAAGCCTTTGGTGCTAATGCAAACAGGCTTGCAAAAAATACCCACAGGGACAGATTTGCCGGCACTCCCCATCATAGAAACATTCCATGCAGAGTGGAGAAATTGTAGTGAGGTGATAATTTTAAAAAAATAAACCTTAGAGCTTAACCTGGTATTCCAAATGTTAAAATAAAAAACAACAACCTTGTTGACATTACACACAATAGCGTATATAGTATTTCTATAAAATAATTAAAAATTTTTAGACATACGGACAGGTTCACAAAATGAAGCAGGAACTTGTATCAAAACTTGAATCAGAAAGCAGATCTCCATAAAAAATTTAAGGTTACAAAACTTGGCGTGTTTGGCTCATATGCTCGCGGGGATGAAAAACCAGACAGCGATATAGATATACTTATAGAATTTGAAGATACCCCTGGAATGAGAAAATTTTTTGGTGCAGAGGAATATCTTGAAAAAGTTTTAAACAGGAAGATCGATCTTGTGCGCGAAGGTGCAATCAGGCCTGAACTTAAAAAAAGAATTATGTCCGAGGTAATTTATATATGACACGCAGTTTCCTAATCAGCCCAAAGCCCCCTCTTCTTTGATCTTGCTTCCCTGTAAGATTTTAAAAAACGATCCTTGTATTTTATATTAGGAGGAACAGTCATTAATGAAACATAGCCTGATCGAACAATTATTTACAACCTGAAAATTATTATTCATTGAAAATAATATTAGACATGGAATCATTTGTTTACCGGAGATATTTACATGATTTCTAATGAATACCTTATACCAATAACAGCAGAAATAAGCACCATCATAATCCTGTTTGCAATTTATTCATTTACCGGATGGATAATAGAAGTAATCTACAGGTCTTATAAAAGCAGAAAATTTATTAATGCAGGCTTTCTTCACTGGCCTTTTCTCCCAATTTACGGCATGGGAGCTTTAGTTCTCATATATCTTGATTACCTCATTGGCAGCTCGAACATAGCAGTTAAATTTCTGATCTTTACCGCATCACTGACAGTAATAGAGTATATTACAGGTGTGCTATTTGAAACAATATTCAAGCTTGTATTATGGGATTATTCTGAAAACCGTTTTAACATTAAAGGGAAGGTATGCCTTTCATTTTCCGTTGCATGGGGAATAATGGCCATTCTATTTACAGAATATCTGCACCCCTTTACAGCTTCAATTCTTTCCAGGGTACCAGAAAAAATTCTTACTGTTTCAGCAGCAGCATTTACTGTATATCTTATTACAGATATATTCCTGTCTGTGGCCAAACTTAACATGTTAAGAAAAAAAATTGCCTATCTCTATGCCGAATATCTTTCTCTCAGTAGCCATGAAATAGATTCTATCATGGCAACTTTCAGACGCATACTGAGTGCCTTCCCCAACCTTAATAATTATCTTAATCTTAACATAACAAAAGGTATAAAAAACCGTATAGACAACCTTGTAAGTGAAATAAAAGAAAAACCTTTATCAATTCTAAATGAAAGAAAACCGGATATTGATGAACACATGAACATTGTCAAAGACATTATGAATAATGAGGAATTTTGTAAACTGGATAATTTCCATCATCATAATTCATCAATCCTTGAGCATGCTAAAGTTGTATCCTGGATATCCTACTCCATCTGCAAATACCTTAACCTGGATTACCACTCAGCAGCCAGGGGTGCCATGCTCCACGATTTTTTTCTATATGACTGGAGAAACCACGATGTTCCTGATCTGGCAAAAAAGAAATTTCACGGCATTGAGCATCCCAAAATTGCACTGGCAAATTCGGAAAAACACTTTACACTCAATAAAATAGAAAAAGATATAATAATAAAACACATGTGGCCATTAACCCTTATACCGCCTGTTTACAGAGAGTCATTTATTGTTACATTTGTTGATAAATATACTGCTTCCAGAGAATTTGTAGATGCTTTTCCAATACTCAAAAAAACGGAAAAAGATAAAAACCGGATAAAAAAATAGCAGTGTTAATTCCCTAACCATTATGAGGAACAGCTCTCATGCCAGATCTGTCTTATAAAAAAATTTTAATCAGCCCAAAGCCCTCTCTTCTTTGTCCTTGCTTCCCTGTAGGATTTTAAAAATCGATCCTTGTATTTTATATTAGGAGGAACAGTCATTAAAGTAGCATAACCAGCTTTAAGCATAAGATCATTAACCATGCGTCCATCTGCCAGATAAACATAAGCTAAAATGCGGCCATAGTGATCCCTTTCCCGAACATCAAACTCAAGAAAAATAAAATTCTCTCCTTCCATAAGATTTTCTGCAAAAGACTTTGCTCTTTTTCCTTCCTTCACAATTCTGGCAATATCCTTCTTTTCCCTCTCTGAATCCTTTTTTGCCTTATCATTAATTGTAGCCTCAGGTGTATCAATTCCGGTAAGCCTTACCCTTTCATTTTTTCCTTTATAATTAACAATAATAGTGTCCCCATCAACAACCCTGACAAGCCTGCATTTTTCATAGTCAGAACTGACACTATTCTCAGCATAATCATCATGTTTAAAAAGTATGAACAAAGAAAAAACTGAAATTAGCAGCAAAAAAATAATTTTTAAACGCATAGTATTTACCTCATTCAAAACTTTACCCGATTTACAAAACAAGGGCAAGCCCTTTTTTGCTAATTTTTTTAAACAAAAAAGCCCCCCTTATGGGAGGCTTTTTTAACTTATACAGCCATGGCTAAAAAAGCCAGGTATTTTCTATA
>CAZYPA010000067.1:0-12270 GCA_964649175.1 uncultured Leptospirales bacterium
TTGCTATATGAAAAAGAGGCATCTTGCTAAAACAGGGTATAACCTTTTCCCTTATTTCAAGAAATTTATCAAGCTGTAATTTAGCATGAGACTTATCAGCGCAATCAGCATTTGCAAAGTGAGAATAAACCCCCTTTGTTTCAACTCCTTTTAAATCCCCTATTCTCCTGATTAAATCAGCAGATTTTGCAACATCATCCACTATACCAAGGCGTCCCATGCCTGTATCAACCTTTATATGAACAGGAATAACAGCTCCAAGCTTTACAGCTTCAAAAGAAAGCAACTCTGCAGATTTTAAAGAATGAACAGATACATGCAGATTATATTCTATATATTCTTTAGCATATACAGGAAGGCTTTTACCAAAGATTAGAATAGTTGCATCAATTCCTCTCTTTCTTAAATCAACAGCCTCATTAAACCTGGCCACAGCTAAATAATCAGCACCACACTTTAATGCTTCAGATGCAATAACACAGGCTCCATGACCATATGCATCAGCCTTGACCACAGCCATTATTTGACTGCGCGCCTTAACAAGTTTAACAACTGCATCCATGTTGTGCCTAAAAGCAGCAAGATCAATTTCTGCATATATTGAGGATCCGGTAGAATCATTAATCATCAGCAAAAGTATTATTCCTCTGTAAAAAAAAGCATTATATATGCCTTTAATGATAAAGCATACTCCAGTTTAATTTGAGTCTCAACAGCCCAGGATGATTCAGAATAAAGCTTTAAATTTCTTTTAAAAAGTTCCTCTGCATCAAGAAGCGGAGGAACAGTTTTCTCTCTTATAAAATATCCCCTGTTATGCCTGTCAAAGAAGATCTCTTTATGTGAAATATGAAGGTACTCATCACCCTTTTTATAAATCCTGTAGGATTCAACCTCATAAATATCCTTATAGGAATCAATAAGGTTAAGGCACTCGGAGGCTCTGTAAAAATTAAATATCATTCTGCTAAAAACATCAAAGTGCTCAATAAGCTCAGCATCATCTGTCATTGAGCTTAATTTTTTTATACCATGATAATTTCTTCTCAAAAGAAGTACCATGTCATTATATATCTTTACGAACTTTCTCTCTTCACGCCTGTGAAAATTAAAAAGACCGTATTGAAAATACCTGTACATTCCATCCTTGGCAGATTCCCTGGCACGAATAAAGCCATTGATTAAATATTCTCTTCTTGCATCATCCTGCAGTCCATAAAGTTCATCACGAAAAACTTTATCATCTTTTTTCCGCCTCTCCTCTTTTGCAGGTCCCGGCCTTTGTGAAGCTGGTTCATTGCTGCGGGTATCCCCATTTTCCTCTTTAAATCTAAAGCCCATTAAAGTAGAATAGGCCATGTTCAAGGTTGTCATCTGCTCATTGGCCCAGTCTTTACGCTGAGGGTTTTTGTCAGGGTGATATTTTAATGCCATAGCCCTGAATGAACGGGTAATCTCCTCATTGGAGGAGTCCTGTTTAACCTGAAGAATACTATAGCATTTTTCTATTTCCATATATTTTTCCCAAATGCCATTATCTTAATAATAGCAACCAGATCACATTACCAAGGCTGTGCCCTGATTCTTTATCAGGGCCATATATATCATTATGCAATAGCATAAAACCAGGTGCTGAACATCTATTCTTTTTTGATTAATTTCCCATCCTGAACAATTCTATGTGCCTTTTTAATTATATTATCAGGAAGGGTAATTCCCAGACTTTTTGCAACATCCAGATTAATAAGCAAATCGACATCTGAAGGATCTGTCATAAAAATAGTGCCTATATTTTCCGGATTTTCACCATTAATTATTCTTGATATAAGCTTGCCTGTGGCCCTTCCCATTTTATAATAATCAAATCCCCATGCAGCAAAAACTTCAAACTTTTCTGCAGAGCTGGGATCTGCGGACATGATTGGGATTTTATTATCTTTTGCAACATCTGCAACAGCACTTAAAGCTGATATTACAGTATTGTCTGTACTAAGATAAAAAGCATCAACTCTCCCTGCTATAGACTGCGCAGCCTGCTTAACTTCAGAAGAATTGCTTACTGTTGTTTCAACAAATTCAATACCGAGTTCCTGACATGCTTTTTTTGCCATTTTAGACAAAGAAACAGCATTAGCCTCATGACTTGCATAAATATGACCAAGCCTTTTGATATTTTTAAGCTTCATCAAAAATACTATCTGATCCTTTACCGGAGTCATATCAGATACGCCTGTAACATTTTTTTCGCCCCTGGTAAAAGAGCTCACCAGACCAGCATCAACAGGATCTGTAACAGCTGCATAAATAACAGGTATTTCATCAAGAGCATTTACCAGCGCCTGTGAAGCAGGAGTGGCAATACCAACTGCAATATCTACCTTGTCAGCTTTAAACTTCTGTGCTATTGACGCTGCAGTTGACAGTTCACCATTGGCATTTTGAAAATCATAGCTTATTTTTTCAAAGCCAAGGTCCTTTAGTTCATCCTGCAACCCCTGTTCTATTGCATCAAGAGCCGGATGTGCAACTATTTTAGAAACTCCCACTTTAATCTCTTCAGAAGTACCTTTTTTACCGCATCCTGAAATAAAAAATGAAACAGTAATAACAGCTATTAATAATAAAATTTGAGCAGAAATCTTTTTCATAAACTCTATCCTAAACTTTTTTTTATTTAAATACTAACACATATAGATTTAGTCAAGAATTATGCAGAAATCAAATCTTATTTAATACTTCTTGACAGTTAAAAAACATCTTTGTGCTATTAATTATAGCATTTAAAAAGCTATTTTAAAAATAAGGCGAAATACTATGAACAAAGGGATAAAGCATAAAGATATTATTTTTAGCTCGGATTCTGATTTCAATCTTTTTGCTCAGGAAATAAAAAAAAATCTGCAAAAAAGAGAAAAGCAACACTGTATTTTCCCTGAATACAGAAAAGCATCTGTTTTAATACTGCTGATAAACAAAAATAATTCACCCCATGTTATTCTTACATTAAGAACAAATTCTGTATCTACGCACAAAGGGCAGGTTTCATTCCCTGGCGGAGGCTTTGACAGCACAGACAAAGATTTTTTATTTACAGCTTTAAGAGAAACCCATGAAGAAATTGGAGTGCCTCCTGAAAAAATACAAATTCTTGGTGAATTTGACGATTACATTTCCATAGCTGGATTTGAAGTCCATGTTTACGCTGGAACAACAGACTATCCTGTTGATTATAATCTAAGTGCAGATGAAATCAATACTATACTTGAAGTGCCCCTATCCCTTTTCCTGAATAAAGAATATACCAAATGCGATAGAATACAACATAAAGACAGAGAAGTCCCAATTTATTACTATGACTGGCAGGGGATTTCAATCTGGGGAATGACAGCACGCATACTTACAGATTTTGCTGAAATATTTCCTGAAAAATAGTAAAAAAAACTCCCTCTAAGGCATAATTATTGACTTGGATGGTAACAGAAAGTAACATTTTAGTACCTTATATAAATAGCATTTAAAAAAAATATAGATATATCAATCTTTAAACAGACATAAAGGGTATTTTCTTATATTTTTTATAAAATAGTTCCTATTAAGACTGGTTAAATCTGGAGTATAAAATGCCTAAAAAAAATTCTGAAAGAAAACCACACCTTCTTATTATAGCCTTTGCAATGGGCATATTCATTGGAATAAATTTTACAATTATAGCAGATGCTGATGAGGCTGCACATAAATACCTCGATTATTTCCATCAGGTTTATCAGATTGTTACAACTGATTTTGTTGACAAGCCTGAAAACAAAAATCTCTTTTATGGTGCAATAAAAGGGATGCTTACTTCTCTTGATGATCCTTATACACGATTTCTTGATGAGGATGCATCCTCTGAACTCAATGAAATGACAACAGGAAAATTCGTTGGCATAGGTGTTGAGGTTACAGTAAGAGATGGAGATTTTATTGTTGTATCTCCCATAGAAAATTCCCCTGCAATGAAAGGAGGAATCGAAGCAGGCGATATTATAACCAAGGTCAATGATGAATCTGTAAGGGACAAAGATTTTTCTGAAATAATTAAAAAAATTAAAGGCCTTCCTGGCACAAAGGTAAATATTACTATTCATCGGGAAAATAATGATGAAGATATTACATACTCAATTGAAAGAGCGCCCATAAAAATTGACAGTGTTGAATATTCGATAATTAAAGAAAACAATATCGGTTATTTAAAAATAAAAACTTTTGGGGCGGAAACTACTTCTGATGTAAAACACGCACTTCAATATTTTAATGATAAAAAAATTGATAACCTCATTATAGATCTCCGCTTTAACCCTGGAGGACTTTTAAGTTCAGCAGTTGAAATATCGGACTTTTTCCTGGACAAAAACCTTGTAATTGTTTCAACAAAGGGACGAACAGGTAATGAATCAGAGTCGGTTTTTAAATCAAAAGACCCGATTTTTTATTCTGGTAAAACTGTAGTGCTTGTGAACAGGGGCAGTGCTTCTGCATCGGAAATTTTAAGCGGAGCCTTGCGTGACAATAAAAGGGCTGAACTTATAGGTGAGAAAACATTCGGTAAGGCCTCTGTACAAAAAACATTTGGTCTTGATAAAAATGTAAATGTTGCTATCACTATTGCCAAGTACTACACCCCATCAGGTGAGCTGATTCACAAAAAAGGAATTACACCCAACTTTGAAGTTAAATACTTTGAAATTCCTGAAAAGGAAAATGAAGCCTTAAGGCTAATAGGGAAGATGAAACTATTGGACAATTTTGTTGATTCAAAAACTGAATATAACAGCACAACCCGTGATGAATTTAAAAAAATCCTGTCAAATAATAATATAAACCTTTCATCCAGTACAGCTGATTACATTCTTAAAAGAGAGACCATAAAATATCACAAAAGTCTCCCCTATGATCTTGAATTTGATAATCAGCTTATTAAGGCTATTGAAAGATTAAATTTATAAATATGTCATCCATAGGAAAACCTGTAATAGGCCTTGGCCTTGAAAGTTCATGCGATGAAACCTCAGCTGCAATAATTTTGGATGGGAAAAAAGTCCTCTCCAATAAAATTTTCAGCCAGATTAATCTGCACGCAGAATACTCGGGTGTAGTCCCTGAAATAGCATCCAGGGCTCACCTTGAAGTTATTAACAGCCTCATAGATTCTGCACTGAAAGAGGCTGGCATTGAATTTTCTGATCTTGATTATATTGCAGCCACAAACAGGCCCGGTCTGATAGGTTCGCTTATGATAGGGCTTCAAAGTGCCAAAACAATTTCCTTTACTCTTGGAATACCCCTCATAGCTGTTAACCACCTTGAAGCGCATCTTTACGCCCCATTCCTTGAAGAGAAACCTCTACTCTATCCTTTTATAGGACTTCTTATATCAGGAGGTAACACAGCACTTTACAAAGTCAATGGCCCTGGAGAAATGGAACTTATCGGAAAAACTGTTGATGATGCTATTGGAGAAGCCTTTGATAAAATATCAAAGTATCTTGGCCTCGGTTATCCTGGAGGACCTGTTATTGAAAAGCTGGCACTTCAAGCTGTTGAAAAAAAACAGCTTTTCCCGAAACTCATGACAAATCCAGGAGATAGGCGCTTCTCCTATTCAGGTTTAAAAACTGCTGTAATTAACTATATAAAAAATAATCCTCAGACAAACACAGCTGAAATAGTATACAGCTTTCAGGAATGCGCCCTGGAACTCCTTGAAAGACGGCTCTTCTCATGTGCCAGAGAAAGGGGCATAAAAAAACTGGTCGTAGCAGGGGGTGTTGCTGCAAATAACAGGCTAAGGGAAATACTTAACATCAATCGCAGGGAAGATGAAGAAATAATAATACCCTCCCCTCTTTTATGTACTGACAATGCTGCCATGATCTGCGGTATTGCATATCAGTATTATGCAAAAGAAATTTTCAGTCCCCTGAGTTCCGATGTTCACAGCAAAATCAAAAATTAGTGCTTGCAAAAAAATTTTATTTTCATTAAAGTAAATATAAGCTGCATTATTTTCGGATATAAATAAGCATCTTTTAATTATCATAATTTATAGTTTTTTATAAAAGAGGCCCATGGATTTCGCTGAAGAAAAAACACCTGCAGGTTATACTCTTAAGATAATGTTTAAAACCTGGAAATTTCTCGTATTTAACAATAAGGGAGATACAATTTCAGCTGATCCGGAAGGGCGAAGCCTGCTGCATAAAATACCCCTTATTGTTTTTGTAGGAAATATTTTTACTATTGAACGGGATTATGACAGGGAATATACTTTGCTTAAAATTCAAAATGAAAAAATTGTTCTTCCATACAAGAATCTCATTGAGAAAAAAAGAAAATATCTCTTTATTCCGATGAAAGCTGAAATGGATCAGATTCCTGTTATAATTCAGCATCAACGCAGCTATTCTTCCATGCTAAAAAATTTCACATCAGAAGCTGATATTGATTATCTGATAATAGATGGATCAATTTCTGAAATAGAGCTATCAGTAATTATAAGCAAATACAAACCCTCTAACGTAATAAATATAACTGAAGCCCTGTCCTCTGATTCCCGGCAAACAGATAAAGAAGACAATATCTCATACATAAGTATAAACACCCTGTCTGACAATCCTGTTTTTCTTGCAAACATGCATTTAAAAAAAATGGCTCTTTCAAACCTTAATCAACTGCTTCTCGATTTTGATATTTCGCCACTGGATACACAATATATACTTTTTTATATTCGCAAACTACTGGAATCCCCATCATCTGAATCTGAACTTGAAAAAAACAGAAAAACCCTTCAGGAAATAAAAATTTCTTTTGAATTTTACTTAGCCCTTATTCAAAAAGATGAAGAAGGCATCAAAGAAATTATTTCCATGCTTACAGACCATAGAAAAATATCCCCATATAGAACCCTTGTATCAAAGGTACGCTCCATGCACCCGGGAAACGAAGAACAGCTCCTTTATACTGAATACGAAAACATGGTATTAGAGAAGGAAGAGGAACTTCAATCTGCACATACTAATTAAATTCTAAATAATTTTACGAGCTTGAAAAAATCTTAAAAAAACCTCCCTTTCAATAAAAATTTCAAATAAAATTACATCTATTTCGTAATAATAATCAACCAAACTGTTTTTTATAAGGAATTATTTAGAGAGTGAAAAGATTATTACTCATAATACTATTTATAGCATCTACTGCCTATACAGAAGCACCTGTTCAATGGCAGGTTTTCTTCACTTCGCCCACAGAAAAAGTCAATGGCATAACTAATCCTGAAAAAGGACTCATTGATGCTATTCGCAGTGCAAAGGAATCATTTTATGGAGCTTTTTATGATATATCATCTTTATTAATCGCCTCTGAGCTGATTGATGCTAAAAAAAGAAACGTTGATGTAAAACTGGTAACAGAAAGAGACAACTATTCCGGCAAAGCTATTAATTATCTAATTGAGGCAGATATACCAATAGTCAGGGATAACAGCCAGGGCTTAATGCATAATAAATTTGCGATTATAGATAAAAAATTTCTTTTTACCGGGTCATACAACACTACAGATAATGGATCTTCAAGAAACAACAACAATGCAATTATAATAGAATCGGAAAAGCTTTCATCAATATACCTTGCTGAATTCAATGAAATGTTCCAATACAAAATTTTTGGAAACAAAAAAGAACATGGCCCATTTGCTCTTTTAAGAAATAGAAATAAAAATAAAATTACAACAGCCGACATTTCTCTGGAAGTTTATTTTTCACCTGAAGATAAAGTTGAGGATGTAATCTGCAAAAAAATCAAAGACGCTACGGATATAATCAGATTCATGGCCTTTTCTTTTACTTCTTCTGAAATAAGTGAAGCTATGATTAAAAAACATAAAGCAGGAATTGATGTTAAAGGAATTTTTGAAAAACGGGGAGCCTATACTAAACATTCTGAATTCATAAAAATGAAACTGGAAGGCCTGTCTGTTCAGGTTGATAATAACAGATATAACATGCACCACAAGGTCATAATAATTGATGATAACTGTGTTATTACAGGCTCTTACAATTTTTCTAAAAATGCATCCCTAAAAAATGATGAGAATATTTTAATAATTTATAATAATGCTATAGCCAGTCTGTTTATTGATGAATTTAACAGGCTAAGCAGAAAGAGGAAATAATGGGTGTTATCCATGAAAACTACAAACTCCCTTTGCAAAAATGTATTGACGGTGAAGATGTGAATTTGCTTTCTGATACAGAACTTTTAGCAATTATATTAGGCACAGGTACAAAAGGAAGGGATGTACTTGAGCTTTCCTCTCTTATTTTAAAAAAACGCGGTGGTTTGCGGGGAATACTCAATTCAGGTATAAGAGAAATCGCAGAGGAAAAAGGTATAGGCCTAAAAAAATCAATTAAAATACAGGCAGCCTTTGAGCTTGGCAAAAGAGCAATTGGGGGAAAAAGGCCACATAGACTTCTTAATTCTCCTTCCCTGGTATGGGAATTTCTGCTGCCTGATACTGCTGGTTATGAAAAGGAGGTATTTATTGCACTTATAATTAATAATAAAAATATTCTTATTAAAAAGAAAATAATATCCATAGGAACTGTAACTGAAGCCATTGTACATCCAAGAGAGGTTTTCCGGGATGCAATAAGAGAGGGGGGCTCTGGACTTATAGTTACACACAACCATCCCTCTGGAAATTTAACTCCTTCAAAACAGGATATTGCAACAACAGAGAGACTGATTGAAGCTGGTAAAATTGTGGGGATCCCCCTTGTTGATCATATTATTCTCACCACTGAATCATACTACAGCATGAAGGAGAATGGCCATATAGTTTAAAAATTCCTTTTTGAGAAACCCTGTACCTAAACTGCTTGACGAATCAATTCTATGCTGTTATATTTCAAACAATTTCACTAAAACCTCTAAATTTTCTAAAATAAAAATTTAGAGTATCAATTATTTAAGTTAAACCAGCAATTTATAGCGGAGAACCAGCATGAGAAAAATTCTTATCCCGGTTATAATTATTTTTATATTTATAACATGCGCCACATTAAAAAGTATAAGCAAAGAGACTGATTCTTCAGACAAAATAAAAAGAAATAGTTTAATTAATCCAGGCAGATGGTTAAAAAACATTTCTGTTGAAACAGAACATGAAGGACAAAAATCAAGTGCAAGAATACAAATCTTTTTTCCTTTAAACTATGTGCAGGGGAAAAAAATCCGAACAATCATTGCCCTTCACTCATATGACTCCAATGAAAGAGAATATGAAAATAACTCTTCCATTGAAAGCTATGCAAATAAATACAACTTTGTAATTGTATGCCCTTCAATGGGTAAATCCGTATATGAAAGTTCTTTTTATCCTGAAACAAATTACAGATGGAATGTAATACCAGGTGGTAAATTTGTAGGTGAAACCCTTATAAAATTTTTAAACAAAAATTATGATCTCACATTAACAAAAAGTAGCACAGGAATAATGGGATTAACTGTTGGTGCTTATGGTGCTCTTTCTGTAGCTGCCAGATATAATGATAAATTTCAGGCAGCTGCCGGACTTTCCGGATTTTATGACTCCACAACAATTCAACGACCAGGAATTATTGAAGCTGTTTACGGCAGTTATAAAAATCATGGAGACAGATGGGAAAAGGAAGCCAGTGTTATAGCCATGGCAGAAAAACTGGCAGGGATACCTGTGTTTCTTTATCATGGTACAGGTGGAGACGCTTTTCATCCAGGCCAGTCAAGAATGCTGGCAATCAGAATAAAATCGCTGCAAAAATCATCTAACGCATACAGTGTAACATACAGAGAAAATAAAAATGGTTACCAGGGTTGGACCTACTGGAAAAGACAGATACCTGAAATACTGGAATTTATGGATCAGCGACTTAAAATTTAATTTTAAAAAACAGCTATTTAATTTATTCAAAGGGCTTTTCTAGAATTTATCTGGTCTAAACACTATTCAATTATCTTATTTTTTAATTTTATAAGTTCCATCTGAAATAATTTCCAGTTTTAAATAGTCCAGATACTTCTCTTCAGAAAAATCATCATTGTTACTAAAATAAGCATAGTGTATTGGCAATTTCTCCAAATCGCCTCTTAATACTTTAAAAGTATTAAATATTTTTAAAAAAATCCAGTTTATAATATCGCTATTTAACAAATGTGAAAGTTGCTTACCTGATATAGGCTGTTCTTCATTCAAAATAAGCATGTTGGCACTATTCAATATATACCTTTGCTCAGTGTCATAAAAAAAACACAGGTTTGAAGAAATAAATCTATATATCAATTTTTCTTTTGACTCATATAATTCAACAGGTGCAACCTGCTGATACAAAGACGTATCCTTTGGAATAAATAAAGAAGAATTCTTTATTCCATTTTTTTTAATATCTGCCCCTTTATAAACAGGCATATACCCGTCTTTTTTGTTATTTATACAGTATTTTGAATTATTCCCTGTAACTATACCCAATCCCCATTTTGCATTGTTTTCAAGTGTAATATGGGGAAATGAATATATATGATCTATTATTTTAGTTTCTTTATCTGAAGAATAAAAATTAAATATTGACTTGGGAGTTTCCATAAAAGAATTTCTGGATCGGTTAAATTTTTTATTTCCATATTCGCATGCAACAGAATAATTTTCATCTTTATTATTTTTAACTACAATCGCTTGCGCCTTTGTTACTAAACCTTTAAATGCTTTCCCATAATCAACAATTTTTAATACATTAAGTCCTAATGCTTTTTTCCTTGCAGGTTCAAAAATGGAAATATTAAAAAAAGACTCTGGTAATAAAAAACCTGAAACTCCGCCTTTTTTTAAGCAATGTAGTGATGCAATGAAAAACAGAGCACTCGTATCCAAACATTTTTGAATATTAAATTTTTTTCTAAAATATTCTTTATCATCTTTTAATATTTTTTTCCCCCAGGGAGGATTAGTAAAAATAAAATCATATTCAATATCTTTATGCTTTGCTATGAAGGTTAAAAAATCTGTATTTTTTATATTATTAGTATCATACCCTGTTTTTTTCTTGATCCTTTTTTTTGTAATCTCAACAGCAACAGGATCAGTATCAAAACCAAATATATTTTCAGGCTTAAACCCAATATTTATTGCTTCAATAATAAAATTGCCAGATCCACAACAGGGATCACAAAAAGTAAAATTCGAATTATCAAGCCCTGAGAAATCATTTAACAAATCTTTTATAATAAATTCAGGAGTGTAATATATCCCCTCTTTATTTTTATACGAATCTGATAATGCACTTTCATATTCATTACCTATATTTTCAAAATCTGTATTATTATTTCTAAGTTTCAATAAAACATCTTTTGATAACTCTTCATGATTATGATTGTCTTTAAATGATTTATTTGCACGTGAGTTTAACTTTTCAGAGCCGGCAACCGTACTTAAAAAATTATTTAACGAATCAATACTTATTAAACCGTTTGCAAACTGTTTTAAGTATCTGCCTTTAACCCAGTTTCTGATTGTAACGCTTGATACATTTGTTTTTTGTGCAGCATTATTTATGCTGATTCCTAAAGGTTCATTTGTATTAAATAATAATAATGGTTTATTGTGAGAAATAACTTCCCCATCAGGAGTTGGAAAATCCATCTTTTAGGCACTCTCTTTTTTTGCAGAATAAACAACATTCCCGCTGCATATGGTATATTCAACTGATCCATAAAGTTCCGCTCCAATAAACGGTGTGTTTTTACATCTGGATATAAAAAACTCCTTGTCTATTATTACTTTTTTATCAGGATCAATAATTGTTACATCTGCCCAGCCGCCTTTTTTCAAAGAGCCTCTGTCAAGATTAAGAATAGAAGCAGGATTGCAGGTGACCTTGCTGAATGCTTCAAAATATGAAAAATTATTCTTTTTTACAAGTTCAGTGATTATCAATGGCACTGCTGTTTCAAGTCCCACAATACCAAATGGGGCATATTCAAGCTCCTGCATTTTTTCATATAAGGCATGGGGAGCATGATCCGTTGCAATTACATCAATAGTACCATTGCGCAACCCCTCAATAATTCCTAGTCTGTCCTCCTCTGTTCTTAATGGAGGGTTCATCTTTGCCATTGCAAGAAGCTCTTCAACAGCATCATCATTCAAGGCAAAATAATGAGGTGCTGTTTCACAGGTTACTCTGCCCCCATCCTCCT
>CAZYPA010000068.1:0-11922 GCA_964649175.1 uncultured Leptospirales bacterium
CCTTGAGAAGGTTTGCCTGTGTTACTCCGGTTATTGAAGAGACTTTATCAAGGTTGTATCTTTGATAATGCTTTTTAAGAAGCTGAAACACACAGTTCGGATTTTTCAGAGAAGGGTCTCTTTTAACTGCTCCATTCTCATCCTTTACAAACTGCCAGCTTGATTTATCATAGAGCCTTGTTTTTGCGTTGAATCCTGAGAAAAGACCGTTATTAAAGGCAAATTTGGGGTTCACTATATAGGATGCGTTTGTATAATCATTAACATATTCTTTAAAATATAGTTCTTTATCAAGAATATACTTTATCATGCCACCCATGAATGCAATGTCTGTTCCTGAACGTAAAGGAACATGGAAGTCTGATCTTGCTGATGTTCTTGAGAATTTCGGGTCAACGTGAATTATCTGTGCCCCTCTTTCCTCTTTTGCTTTTAGTACCCATTTAAAACATATAGGGTGGTGTTCTGCTGCATTACTTCCTATTATAAGACAACAGTCTGTATTTTTAATATCTATCCAGGTGTTTGTCATTGCTCCACGTCCAAATGATTCCGCCAAACTGGCGACAGATGGGCTGTGTCAAATTCGGGCCTGGTGGTCAATGTAGACAAGACCCATTGCCCTCATTGCCTGAACAACAATGGATGCCTCTTCATTACTCATCTGGGATGAACCCATATGAAACAGAGATTCAACACGGTTTACAACCTGACCGTCAGCATTTTTTGTAATAAAAGTTTTATCTCTTGTTTCTTTGATTTTACTCGCGAGCCTGTCAATCATCCAGCTCCAGCTTTTTTCTTCCCATTTTTCGCTAAAAGGAGCTCTGTACATGGGCTTTAATACCCTGTGGTCGCTGTTGACCATTGAGTTCATTGTTGCTCCTTTTGCACAGAGTGCGCCTTCGCTTATGGGATATCCAGGATCCCCCTCTGTACTGACAACCTTTCCACCTTTAACATGCGCAATAAAACGGCAGCTCACTGCGCAGAAGGGGCATATTGATCCCACTTCCTTAGCCCCTTTTATCTTCAGATCTTTAGCGTAAGATTCTGTTACCAGATAATTGATTCCAAGGCTGCCTAAAGTTATTGCACCGGCACCGGCTCCCGTGATCTTAAGCAGTTCACGTCTAGTAAATTTCATTCAAATCCTCCTAATCGTAATAACTCCCTTAGGGAAACAACAAATTTTAATAGTCTTCCAGCATAGGAAGCTCTTTGTTTGTATATACTTTGCAGATGATGATAGTTTACCCTCTGCAACAGAGTGATAATTTTTTACCATTATTGTGTCATAGCGGATACAATAATGTCAAATATAAATTCGTTTATTATTAAAAAAAACATATACTTTTTTTTTTTAATTGTTAATTTTAGCAGAATATTTTACAGGCAAAGCTCCTGTAAATGACGATGAAAATCGGGTTAAATAGGGTTCTATGTATTTTATAAAAGCTTTAAAAAATAAAAAAGAATTTTTACAAGGAATTATTATTGATTATAATATAGCGGGTGCAATTCTGTGTTATGTATATAATCAGAGATATATAATGAAGATAAATATAATTAAGCCTATAAACATTCAGCTCCCTGAAAGGGATATTCTATTCAGGCTCAAGTATAATGTACACAAAACTGTAATAGACCCTGACACTTTAGCCAGGATAAGGGGTATTATGGCTAAGGGTTTTCATGTTTGCCAGCCTCAGGGGGTATGGGGCAGATTGGATATTGCTGATATAAAGGAAGAAAGTGTTGTTTTTGAAACCGGCGTTGAGATAAATAGTGCTTCTATAGCCAGATTGCTCTCTTCCTGCCATGCTGCTGCTTTTATGTCAGCAACAGTTGGATCCGGTATTGTTGAAATGGCCTCTGAAGCTGTTTCATCCGGTGATGGAGGGTCTGGTGTTATTTTTGATGCTGTTGGAAGTGAAACAGTTGAAGCTGCAATAGAGTGGCTTAATGTCTATATTGGCAGTATAATTAAAAAAAATGGTGAAGTTTTAACAGCTTCGCGTTTTTCTCCAGGCTATGGCGACTTTAAACTCGAGTATCAGGGGATGTTTTATAAAATGCTTCAGCTTGAGAATATGGGCATTGCCCTTACTGAAAGTTTTATTCTTGTGCCTGAAAAAACAGTAACTGCAATAGTTGGAATTAGAGGGTGAAAAGCAAAGTGGTCTAGCAACGGCCCCTCAATTCCCAGAGGGGGCTTAACGTAATGACATTGCCCCTTTTTGGGACGGGGGCAAGCGAATAAAACCATGTAATTATAACATTTATGCAATAAGGAAACCAGGATGAATAAAGATAAATTTGCTGATTTTGTAAAAAAAGGACTTGTTATTCTTGATGGTGCAACAGGCACAGAGCTTGTTAAAAGAGGAATGCCCAAAAGCGTGTGTCCGGAATTATGGTGTGTAGAAAATCCCCATGCAATAAAGGATATTCAGTCAAATTATGTAAAAGCAGGAAGTAATATTATATATGCACCTACATTTGGTGCAAACAGGGTAAAGCTTGCAGAATTTGGCCTTGAAAAGAGGCTCTATGAAATAAATAGAGTCCTTGTAAAGCTTTCACTTGAAAGTGCAGGGAGCGCTTTTGTTTTCGGTGACCTTGCACCAACAGGGCGTTTTGTTGAACCATTTGGTGATATGCCCTTTGAAGAGGCTGTTGATGTTTATAAAGAACAGGCAGGAGTTCTTATTGAAGCAGGGGTTAGCGGGTTTATTATTGAAACAATGCTTGATATTCAGGAAGCCAGAGCAGCCCTGATTGCTGTTAAGGAGATCTGTGATCTACCTGTAATGGTTAGCATGACCTATGAAAGTGATGGCCGGACCCTTAATGGAACAGACCCTGTTTCAGCTCTTATTACATTGCAGTCTTTGGGTGCAGATGCTGTTGGATGCAACTGTTCAACAGGGCCTGATGATATGCTTAAAATTATTATTGCCATGAAAAAATATGCAACAGTACCTTTGCTTGCAAAGCCGAATGCAGGCGTGCCTAAGCTTAAGGATGGGCAAACTGTATTCAGTATGGGGCCTGATGAGTTTGCAGCCTTTGTACCAGGGTTTATTGAAGCAGGTGTTAATATTTTTGGCGGGTGTTGCGGAACAACATCTGAGCATATTTCTGCTGTTGTGAAAATATCCGAGGGATTAAAAATAGCAGATCCTCTATTAAAGGGAATAAGTGCTGTTTCCTCAGCAAGGGCTTCGGCTTTTATTGGAGGGGACAACCCTTTTACTGTTATTGGCGAGCGTATAAATCCCACAGGGAAAAAAATACTACAGGCTGAGCTTAGGGAGGGGAAAACTTCCATGGTTCAGGATTTTGCTTTTGAACAGGAACTCAAGGGTGCTTCAATTCTTGATGTTAATATGGGGCTTTCCGGTATAGATGAAAAAGAAATGATGCTTAAGTCTGTCGGGCTTCTTTCACGTGTAAGCAGCGTTCCTTTGTGTATTGATACAACTGATCCGGAAATTGTTGAAGCTGCATTGAGAATTTACCCTGGCAGGGCAATTGTTAACTCTGTTTCAGGTGAAAGAGAAAGGATTGAAAAAACCCTTCCTATTGCTGCAAAATATGGTGCAATGATTATACTCCTTCCTCTTGATGACAAGGGAATTCCTGAGACAATAGAAGAGCGTAAAGATATAATAGAAGATATAATTTCAAAAGGCCGGGAATATGGCTATGTTCCTGAAAACTATGTTGTTGATGGCCTTGTAATGACTGTGAGCTCTGACATATTTGCAGCGGAAAAAACCCTTGATCTGGTGGAGTGGTGTTCCAGGGATTTAAGTGTAAATACTGTATGCGGCCTTTCCAATGTTTCCTTTGGCCTTCCTGCAAGGGAGTGGGTAAATGCATCATTTCTTTCAATGGCAATAAGCAGGGGACTTACATGTGCTATAGCCAATCCAGGGTCAGAGCTTTTAATGAATACTGTTTTTTCATGCAATGCCCTTTCAGGTAAGGATAAAAATCTGAATAACTATGTGTCGCGCTTTTCTGATATTAAGACGAGCAGTGGTGAAGTTAAAAAAGATTTATCCCCGGGAGAGCTTGTATTTGAGGCAGTGCTTAGGGGCTGGGATGACAGAATAGAAGAGTATATTCAAGCTGTTATTACAGCAGGGATAGCTCCTGCCTCAATTGTTGATGATTTTCTTGTACCTGCAATAAATCTTGTTGGTGATAAATATGACAAGAAGGAGTATTTTTTGCCCCAGCTTATTATGAGTGCTGATACAATGCGCAGGGGATTTAATTTTCTTGAGCCTCTTCTGGTGAAAAAAGAGGACGAAGAAAGGGCAGGGAAGATTGTTATTGCAACAGTTAAAGGCGATATTCATGATATAGGGAAAAACATTGTGGCGCTTATGCTGCGTAATTATGGCTTTGATGTGATCGATCTTGGAAAAGATGTACATGCTGAAACTATATTAGACAGAGCTGTTGAGGAAAGGGCGCAGATTGTAGCCTTATCTGCCTTAATGACAACAACAATGACTGAAATGGACAATGTTATAAAGCTTTCCAGAAAAAGGGACCTTGATTTTATGTTTATGGTTGGCGGAGCTGTTGTTGATCAGGAATACAGTGATGAAATAGGGGCTCATGGATATTCCCGTGATGCAATGGAAGCTGTAAGGGTGGCAAAGATGCTTCTTGCCAGATAAGCCTTTACTCTGCATAGAGCAGGTTAATTGCTTCTTCGTAAATATTTTTAACATCATCTGCTTCAGATGAATTTACAAGAACAGCTGAAGCTTTTAGCTTTATGATTTCATCTTCATTCAGTTTAATTCTGTATCTGGACATGCTGGTGTAAAGGGCCTGTTTTATTTTATTCGCTTCATCTGCATCTGCCCCTTGAAGGATTGCTCCTATCATATCCTTTACAAGAAAAAGGTCGCATCTGGTTCCTGCTATTTCTCTTATGCCCGGATGAATTATTTTAAGCACTGTTTTTTTCTGTTCATCTGTAATTACAACGTCTTTGAATATATCCACCAGGATAAGAAAAAAGTTGTCCCCTGATTTTATTGTTCTGTTTATCTCTTCATTCAGCTTAATATTAAAATAGGCTGTGCTATAAAATCCCGTGCTTTTGTCTATTATTACATTGTTTATAACAAGAAACTCCTTAATTTCTCTGACTGTTTCTTTTAATTCTGTTTGCATTATTTCCAGGTTTATTTTGTCAGATGCTTCTTTAAGCTTTATTTTAATAAGGCCGATCAGAGAGCTGTCATCAACAAGCGGTATTGTAACTACTGTTCCATTCTCTGATATGTGAGCACCGGATTTGTTCAGCAGGGCAAATTCCTCTATGTCAATTCTGTCCATTACTGCAGAATCGATTTTCAGAAAAGCTTTTCCTTTTAGCTCATAGGTTTTGGTCATGGTGTCTTTTGTTTTTTTGATATAAAGGGATATGGATTCAGGTGATAAATCTTTGTGAATTTTTTTGAAAAGCTCAAATATGCGTGAATTTAAGGATTCCCATGAGTATTTGTTTTCATTTAAAGCAGCTCCCCTTGTTGCCTGTTTTTCTTCTGTGCTGGAAATTCTGTAAAGCTCAGATTCTTCAATAGAAATGGGTTCCGGTTTATCTAAAGATGGGGAAGGCTCCTGGTTCAGGCTGTCATCTGCCCCCTCTTTTGAAGATGTGAGATTTATTATTTTTTCTTTTATTTCCCTGTTGTCCTTTATTATTCCTTTTTTTGCAAGGGTCATAAAAAGCATAGCTGTAGCTATTGTGCAGAATATTATAATAAGTACTATTTCAAGCGAGAGCCTGATTATTGTTTTTTTATCAGGCTTGTAGGTGTATGCTATTATGGATCGGTTTTTATCAGAGCTGAATGATGTTATAAAGAATTCTTTTTTGTTCCCACCTGGTGTGGTGTATGTTTTTGCTTCTGTTTTAGTGCTGTTTAGTTTTCCTGATATTATATCTTCTATTAATGAATCATAAATTGAGGCTGATGTTATTATGCTGTTGTTTTTTGCAGATGTTTTTATTTTTCCTGAAGAATCAACTGTTACTATGAGTGCAATGGAATTGTCCATGTTTATAAGATTTTCAAAGATTTCTGTTTTTTCCTCAGAGCTGTTTTTATCGATTTTGTCAATATATGAAGCAAGTTCTATAGTTGAGCTGTTTATTCTTTCTATATAGGCTTTTTTGAGATTTTCGGATTTTAAAAAATAATAAATTGTCAATGAAATGAATATGAGAATAAGGGCTGTGATTATTATTTTAATTCTATGTGTCATTGATATTTCCTGCATGGTCTTTTTTTATATTGTCGGAATATAGGATTAAGGTTAGCACAATATTTTTGATATTTGTTTTTGTTCTGGTGAAAGAAAGCAGTATAATGTTAGAGTGGTGAAACCTGTCATTCCGGCTGTAGCGTGTGCGCCCTGAGCAAAGCGAAGAAGTGCCCTTGGGGTAGAATGCCGGAATCTCATGGAGAGAAATTATTGTATGAGATTCCTGCATGCGCAGGAATGACATTAACCTAAAATTAAACCGTTATCTTTATAAGGGGTTGTGTAGAAAAAAATTTACAGAGGGTTTAAATGGTTGCTGATTTTTTTCAGATCAGTGGGTGTATCAATATCATTTTCCCAGTGGGCTGCGTTTTTTGTTATAGTAAAGAGTTTTCCGGCAAATTTGTTTACATCAAAATTATAAACTCCTGCTAAAATATCAAAGAGGGAATTGATAAAATCTTTTTCCTTGATCTTCCGGTTTTTTACCTGTTTTATTAGTTCGAAATTTTTTGTTTTCATCAGATAGTATATTATTTTTGAAAAAACACTGGGCGTTAATGCTTTTCGAAGATTGTAGAAAAGATCCAGTGCTTTTTTGTTTATTACTTCATCCATGCCCGGATCTTTTATCATTGCACCTGAATTTCCAATTCTGGCCTGAAAATTTTCAAATCCCACAAAATATTTAAGCTTTCCTTTATTTTTACCCCTTTTTATAAGCCTGTGCCTGTATGTAAGGCAATCATCATGCAGATCTTCAAAGCGTACTATTCCGAATATAATGTTTATTGTTACTCCACGGTGATCTTTTTCTTTATTCAGGATTTGGCTGTAGCTTTCATGTATCCATTCAACGTCTTCTGAGGTTATGCGAGGGGTGTCTCCAAAAAAAACATCTACTCTGTCTCCATATTCTATATCTCTTGTGTAAAAGTCTTTCCAGTTTCCTCCAACAGAGTTTTTCATCTGTCGTAATTCAAGACCCGGATAATCGGTTACATCTATTGCTTTTTTTATGCTTTCAATGTCATTGTATATATAGATTGCATCATAAATGGGTTTATCTTCTTTTTCAGCTTTTATAACAGCATTAAGGACATACTCTATTATGGGTCTGTTTCCGATTTTTTCCAGAAATTTATTTCGTCCCATATAAATTATTTCACCGTCATAGGACTGCCGCAGTTCTCTTTTTCTTTTAAGACGGGTAAGTGCATTGGGTTTATCATAACCTGCAAGAATTAGTGCTACTGTTCGTTTTTTATCTTTACCCATAGCGTGGTTTCCCAATTATTGTATTACCTTATTGTTTTGATGATAGATTTAAGTTTTTTTAATAGAATATTTTATGTTTTTATTAAATAATATACGCAGGGAATTTTAAATTCCCCTGTTTTTATTTCAATAAGTTTTTCTATTTTTTTAACACTCATTCCGGATTATCAGGTAAGGTTTAAGATGGGGTCAGAGCAATAATTTTTTTAATGTATTATTTCAAAACAAGTCACACTCTATTATTGTGTTGATATTTAATTTTAAAATTTTCTTTTTTGTTTGACTTATTTATTTTTTGTATATATTATATATATACAAATGGATAGATTAGATTTTTCACATCTGCAAGGTTTCCAGTGGGATAAAGGAAATCTTAATAAAAACTGGGATAAACATCAGGTTTCTACTGGTGAGTGTGAAGAAGTTTTTTTTAATGAACCATTTTATGTTTATTATGATGATAATCATTCAATAGTTGAAAATAGATATTTCGTACTTGGAGAAACTAATGAACAGAGGCGATTGTTTATAGTGTTTACTGTACGGGAATCTCTTATAAGAGTAATATCAGCACGAGATATGCATAAAAATGAAAGGAAAATTTATGAAAACCTTAAAAAAAATACCCAGGTTTAAGACCGAAGATGAAGAGGCTCGTTTTTGGAATGATGCTGATTCAACAGAATATATTGATTATTCAAAAGCGAGTAAATTTCAAGCTTCAAACCTGAAGCCTTCTACTAAAAGTATCTCTATTCGTTTGCCTGAACCATTATTACAAAGGTTGAAAGTCATAGCTAATAAAAAAGATATTCCCTATCAATCCTTAATTAAGGTTTATTTAGCAGAAAAGATTCGGGATGATCTTGTGCATTAAAGGCTTGTCAGATCTAAAGAGATCATAAAAGTTGTTTATTCTCACAGGGATATGGTTTAGCATGATGATGAGGAAGTTGTTTTACAGGAGTTTTAAATAATAGATTATGGAGAACAGGTATGGACAAAAAATTAAAGGAGCTAAAAAAGGGGATAAGGCTTAATATTCAAAAGCCTCCAAAGGTTGAAACGCCAAAAAACGTTTATAACAGGAAAACCAAGCATAAAAAGGGGTATGATGATAAAGATTCATACCCCTTTTTTTGCTCCCTTGTGCTTAGGAGATTTTTTTAAAAAAGTCCTTTTCATGATTTGAAATTTTTGATATACAAGATCCTCTGTTGGCATCTGCCCAATGAAAAAATAATAATAATGACTGGAGTTTTTGTATGAAGAAGACAGTGCTTTTATCTATAGCAATTGCCTTTATTATGCTTTTCCCCAAGGGGGCACTCTTTGCCTCCAATGATGTTGTTAATCCCCTTGAACCTGTGAAAACAGACAACCCTCAGTACACTATGAGAACTTTTATGGAATCCATGGATAGATATAAAACTGCAAAGGAGAATAGAAATTCGCTTTTTAATTCTTACCTGGACATGGCTGTGCGGTGTTTAGACTTGAGTGATTTTTCTTTTGTGGAGCAGCAGCAAAGGGGGCGTGAAGCAGCTGTTTTATTGAAAGAGGTAATAGACAGGGTTATAGTTATTGATTATGAAAAAATTCCCGGAAAAGATGATGTTGCTGAAGAGAAGATTTTAAGATGGAGGCTTAAAAGTACTGAAATAGTTATTTCAATGCAGGAGAGCGGTGACAGGGCTGGAGAGTATCTTTTTTCATCTGACACTACCATGCGAACCAGGGAGTTTTACAACAAGGTTAAACACCTGCCATATAAGGATGGAACCGGTCAGGGGGCTCTTTACAAGGATGCCTGGTTTGAGGAGAATGTTCCTCTATGGATGAAGGAACAGGTTTTTCATCTTTATATATGGCAATGGGTAGGTTTATTTTTAGCCATACTTTCTGGTCTTATTCTAAAGGTTTTAATCAAGGTTTTTGTTGATTTTGTTAATGTTGTTTTTCAAAAAAAATCCGGTGTGTGGCTTAAAAAACTCGTAGCTGCTTTTCCTGGGCCCAGTGGGTGGATTGGTGCTATTCTGTTCTGGTATATTGCTGTTTATTTTATAGGCTTTGAGGGTGTGGTTTTAACGTTTTTTAATGTAGCACTTAAAATTTCTTTAAGCGGAGTTTTGTTGTGGCTTATTTACAGGCTTCTCAATGTTCTTTCTGATTACCTGATTTATCTTGCTTCAAAAACCGAGTCAACCCTTGATGACCAGCTTGTGCCTTTGCTCAACAAGGCTATGAAAATATTTGTTATAATTTTTGGTGTGCTTATCATTATTCAAAACCTGGGGGTTAATGTTGTTTCTGTGCTTGCAGGACTGGGGATTGGAGGTTTTGCAATTGCCTTTGCTGCAAAGGATATGGTTGCAAATTTCTTTGGTTCCCTGATGATCCTTTTTGATTCGCCTTTTCAGGTTGGGGACTGGATTGTGGTTGGCCAGGCTGAAGGCACTGTTGAGGAGATAGGCTTTAGATCCACAAAGATACGGACTTTTTATAACTCGCTTATTGCGGTTCCTAATGCTGATTTAGCTACAAAGGAAGTTGACAATATGGGAAGGCGTGAATATAGGCGGGTAAGAGAGGTGATTGGCATTACTATGGATACTCCTCCGGAGAAAGTTGAAGCTTTTCTTGAGGGGATAAAAAATATTATAAAAAGCAATGAGTACACGCGTAAAGATTATTACCATATTGTTTTTAGCGGTTATGGCAGTTCAAGCCTTGATATTCTGCTTTATTTTTTCCTGAAGGTGCCAGACTGGTCTGCAGAGCTTGTGGAAAAGCAGAATATTTTTGTAGAAATATTGCGCCTTGCTAAAGCGCTTAATGTAAACTTTGCCTTGCCAGCTCAAATATTGCATATTGGATCTTCATCTGAACATAACAAGGTAGAGGAAAAATCAGCTTATGATCTTGAGCAGATTAAAAAGGCAGCTGCAGGGTTTGGTCCGGGCGGCGATTTATCCAGACCTTCAGGTCTGGGAATTTATACTCCTTCATATAAGGAAAAGGATTAGACTATAAGTTTTTGTTAGTCAGATTGTGTAAAAAATAACAGGGAAAAGGAATTTTTTAGGGCAGATTTAAGTTTAAGGATTTGAATCTGCCCTGTTTTTATTCAGCAAATATTTTTTCATCTATTCCCACAGTAAGTACCTTCTCATCCATAAGTGTAAGGAAAAGAGACTGTATTTTAGGTACTTCATACTTGAAGAAAAATTTCATTGTATGAATTTTGGAATCATAAAAGTCTGCAAGAGTTCCTTCCTTGTGCTTTTTTTTGCCTTTAGCAGCAGCAATTCCCTGCATAAGCCATTGCCATGCTATGGTTAAAATACCTGTGAGCTCCAGGTACAGGGTGGCATCTGACAAAAAAATCTCCCTGTTTGAAGAGTTTTCCTGCCTTGTAAGGTGTTCTGTTACAGACTTGTATGTATCGATATATTTTTTCAGAATGTTGCTGTAATGGGATGTTTCTTCATAGGTTAAACCTTTTTCAATGGCAGATGATATTTCATCAATAAAAAGTTTAAAGGCTTTCCCCTTTTTCATAAGAACTTTGCGTCCCAGTATATCCTGTCCCTGTATGCCTGTTGTGCCTTCATGAATCGGGTGTATTCTGGCATCTCTGAAAAAAAGTTCAACATTGAAATCAGTACAGTAGCCATAGCCTCCAAGAATCTGTATTGCTGTGCTGGTTGAAAGAATTCCATTTTCAGAAGGATATGTTTTTGCTATTGGTGTTAAAAATTCCAGGAGAAGACTGTATTTTTCTTTATCCTCACCTGTGGAAATTTGTTCAAGGTCAAAATATTTTCCGGTTTGCAGTGCCAGTGAAACAGAGCCTTCAAAAATTGCCTTTTGTAAAAGAAGCATTCTTTTTACATCAGGGTGGTTTATTATGGCACACTGTGGAGCCAGAGGATCCTTGTTGTTAAGGGGGCGTCCCTGGGCTCTTTCCAGTGCGTATTTAAGCGAGTCATAATAGGCAGCTGATGCAATACCTGCTGCTCCTATTCCTACGTTGATCCTTTCTTCATTCATCATGCGGAACATATAAAACAGTCCCATGTTCTCCTCACCAATGAGCCAGCCGCGGCAATCGCTGTTTTCTCCCATGTGAAGCTGGGTAATGGGTGAGCCCCTGTATCCAAGTTTATGTTCTATGCCTTCGCATATTACATCATTGGGTTCCAGGCCGCCTTTGCTATTTCCCCTGAGTTTGGGCACTGCAAAAAGGGATATTCCTTTTACACCTTCAGGTGCTCCCTCAACTTTGGCAAGCATAAGATGCACTACGTTTTCAACAGCATCATGTGTTCCGCAGGATAT
>CAZYPA010000069.1:0-11817 GCA_964649175.1 uncultured Leptospirales bacterium
TGATAAAGATTTTATAAACATTAGTAAATATACAGAGCTTAAAATTCTTGATGAAGAAAAATATTTAAAATAAAAAAAGCGGCACACCGCTTCGCGGCGTCGTTTACGCAAACGTTGTTTGCCTTTGGCACAACATATATTTGATAATTATGGGTTTTATGAAAAATAGAAAGCTCAAAAATACAGCTAATACAATATGTCAAATGTTTTGCGGATGGCGTATTTTTAATTCAACCTTTGTGTTAAACTCATTAGGCTCAGGAATATTAAGCTATGATCTTTTACAAGATACATGTTATTTCAATAATAATAAAATTGAATTAATGCCAATTTGCTTTGAACTTAAGTCATTTCTATCCGAAGATTTGAATAGAATGAATATTGAAATAACTCAACTATCAGAAGTAATATTAACTGCTAAAATTATACAAACCATTATTGATGCTAAAGAACGTAAAACAATTTCGACAAGCTTGAAGAATAATAAACCCATTAATAAGGGCAAATTTTACCAATATTATTTTGATTGCAAATGTATAATTGCAACAACTGATAGAAACTATGAAGGGTTATTTTATAAAATTGAAGAATGGCCCGATAACTGGCCATAATATTTTACACCACAGCAGCTAATAATTAGAAATCTTAACGTAGCTGCGATATCAAACCGCTGGACCTAATCAGCGGTTTGATATAAATGGAAGTTTAAATTTTAATTCACTGAAGCAGCTATGTTAAGACTCTGTTGAACGAAACCACCCGCGGCTTTATATAAAATTTTATAATAAATGCAATATTAACGTTTTGCGTTATTATAAATTATGATACAATCATTTAAATGTAAAGAGACTGAAAAGATATGGAATCAGGAATATTCAAAGAAATTTTCTGAAGATATCCAAAGAGTTGCTTTAAGAAAATTGTTCATGATTCAAAGAGCAAAAGAATTAAAAGATTTGATGGCTCCGCCAGCAAATAAATTAGAAAAGCTCAAAGGTGATAGAAAAGATCAATATAGCATTCGAATAAATGATCAATATCGTATCTGCTTCCAGTGGGAAGATTCAAATGCTTATAATGTTGAAATAATTGATTATCATTAAAAAGGTAAAAAAATGAAAAAGATAAAGAATATACATCCAGGTGAAATATTACAGGAAGAATTTTTAGCAGAATATAATATCACAGCTTATAGACTTGCTAAAGATACACATATTCCAGCAACAAGAATTTCTCAGATTATAAAAGGCAAAAGGAGTATAAGTGCAGATACAGCTTTGAGATTTTCAAAGTATTTCGGGACAACTCCTGATTTTTGGATGGGTCTTCAGATAGAATATGATTTAAGAGAGGAATTAAATATAAAGGCAAAAGAAATAAAAGCTATTAAAAGTCTTTATGAAATACAGCAAACATTATAAATTTATAGGTTTAGAAAAAGAAATAACAGATTCACTTTTTAATTGGCGTGCGCCAAACCTGCCAGATGATTTATGTTTTTTGAAAGGGAATAATGAATGGCTTGTTAATACATCTCACGAATGTACCTGTGATATTATTACGGGAAATTTAATTTAAGAATTTCTCCGAAATTACATAGAGAAATTGCAATAGCTTCAACCAAAAATAATATGTCTTTGAATAAATTTGTTGAGAAAGCACTTATCGATGAACTATCTCATATGGAATAAAGCTTATTCTCTCCACTCCCTGCCGTTCAGCCTTCACCACAGCCATTTTTAGAGTTAAAAACTTCTTGCTTTTTGTAAGTTTATAAAATACAAACTTTATTAAAAGAATATATTTAAAAACACAGACAAAAAAATATATGTATGATATGCACAAAGTGAATAATTTTAAATGGAGCAATAATGGCAAAGGCAAAAGAAAACAACACCAGCGAACCTATTGAAAAACAGCTATGGAAATCCGCTGACAAACTAAGAAAAAATATCGATGCTGCAGAATACAAACATGTTGTTCTTGGTTTAATTTTTCTCAAATATATTTCAGATGCATTTGAAGACCTTCACTCTAAACTAAAAAGCGGTAAAGGGGAATATGCAGGTGCAGACCCGGAAGATAAGGACGAATACAAGGCTGAGAATGTATTCTTTGTTCCGGAAATTGCCCGCTGGTCGTATCTGCAATCAAAGGCAAAACTTCCGACCATAGGCAAAGAAGTTGATAATGCAATGGATGCCATTGAAAAAGAAAACCCCTCTTTAAAAAATGTGCTTCCAAAAGTATTTGCAAGGGGAAATTTAGACCCGACAAACCTGGGTGAATTAATTGACCTTATTGCTAATATCGCCCTTGGTGATGCTAAAGCCCGAAGTGCTGATATATTAGGCCATGTCTTTGAGTACTTCCTTGGAGAATTTGCCCTTGCTGAAGGTAAAAAAGGCGGTCAGTTTTATACGCCTCGCAGCGTAGTTGAACTTCTTGTTGAAATGCTTGAGCCATACAAAGGCCGGGTATTTGACCCATGCTGTGGCTCTGGTGGCATGTTTGTGCAATCTGAAAAATTTATTGAAGAGCATCAGGGCAGAGTCAATGACATTTCCATATACGGACAGGAATCCAATCAGACAACCTGGCGTCTTGCAAAGATGAACCTTGCAATTCGTGGCATAGACAGCTCACAAGTAAAATGGAACAATGAAGGTTCTTTTTTGAACGATGCACACAAAGATTTAAAAGCAGACTTTGTTATAGCCAACCCTCCATTCAATGACAGCGACTGGTCTGGCGATCTGCTTCGCAAAGATGGCAGATGGAAATACGGCACTCCCCCATCAGGTAATGCAAACTACGCCTGGATACAGCACTTCCTTTATCATTTAAGCCCAGGTGGCATTGCCGGTTTTGTACTGGCAAAAGGATCGCTCACCTCGAAAAGTTCAGGAGAAGGTGAAATCCGCAAGGCACTGATTGAAGCAGGGCTGGTTGAATGTATTGTAAATTTACCGGCAAAGCTGTTTTTAAATACGCAGATTCCAGCCTGTTTATGGTTTTTAAGAAGAACCCCCGGATCTCCTAAAGGGGGAGAAGCCCCCGACCCCCTAAAGGGGGTAAAATTGGAAAAGTCCCCTTTAGGGGATTTAGGGGCAGAAAGAGATGAAATCCTTTTTATTGATGCCAGAAATGAAGGGCATTTAATAAACCGGCGAACACGGGAATTATCACATGAAGATATTATGAAGATTGCAAATACTTATCACAAATGGAGGAAAGCCCCCCGACCCCCTAAAGGGGGAGATAATCCATTCTATTCTAAAGATGAAGAAATTGTGAAAAAACCCTCGGTGCTACATTCTGCTGATCCGGCTTTATATAGACAACTTGAAGAAAAAGCAAAAGAAATGCGTGCAAAACCGACAGAAGCTGAACAAAGATTATGGGAGAAATTGAGAAATAAACAGATCGGTATTAAATTTAGACAACAGCATGTTATAAATAAGTTCATTGTGGATTTTTGTTCTATAGAAAAAGCGCTTATTATTGAAATCGACGGGGAAATACATAATAAGCAGAAAGAAAGAGATGGGGAGAGAACGCATATTCTCGAAGAGGAGGGTTATGCTATTATAAGGTTTACTAACGATGAGGTAATCAATGATATTGATAAAGTTCTTGAAAAAATAAAAGACGCTTTGAAGCCCCCTAACCCCCTAAAGGGGGAAAAATCCCCCGACCCCGAATCTCTAAAAAGGGAAAAATTAAGCAAGTCCCCTTTAGGGGATTTAGGGGCATATGAATCTCTAAAAAGGGAAAAATTAAGCAAGTCCCCTTTAGGGGATTTAGGGGCATATGAATCTCTAAAGGGGGAAAAATTAAACAAGTCCCCTTTAGGGGATTTAGGGGCATATGAATCTCTAAAGGGGGAAAAGTTAGGCAAGTCCCCTTTAGGGGATTTAGGGGCATACGAAGATATAAAAGGCTTCTGCAACTCTGCGAGTATTGAACGGGTTCGCGAACTGGATTATGTACTTACTCCGGGCAGATATGTGGGTCTTCCGGATGAAGAAGATGATTTTGATTTTAATGAACGGTTTACCAGTCTCAAAGCCGAATTTGAAGCACAATTGAAAGAAGAGGATAAACTTAATAAACTGATTCTTGAGAATTTAAAAAAGGTCAAACTTGTATGAAGTCTCAAAATAGTGATAGATTTCTTTTTACCGTTAAAGAATTGATAGAAATACTTAAAGATTTACCGCAAGATTTACCGGTATTGACCAGCGGATATGAAACCGGATTTGAGAATTTTTATCATCCATCAATAGTCGAACTGAAGCATGTTCCGGATAATATGTATTGGGATGGTGAGTTTCAGATAAGTGAAGATGGAGATAAAGATATATTCGAAGCCGTAATACTACAGAGAGTAATTCGGGATGATTGACATAAGGGGCCAATAGGATAGCAGAGAAAGTGCACACACGGGGGCATGCCCGTACATAATCGAAAGAATAGTAGAAGTTGTAAGGGCAGGCCCCTGTGCCTGCCCAAAAAATAATGAAGGTAATTATCAAATGATAGATTATGATAAACTAAAGAAATCACTTATACATCTTGAAAAACAGTACAGTAATTATCTGACAATGGATGCAAGATCTGATCTGACGGATCTGGACAAGGAGGGTATCAGCGAGTCTGTGGTACAACGATTTGAAACATGCTATGATACATTATGGAAACATTTAAAAAAATATCTTGAAGAAGAACTTGGCATACCTGATGTACCAAGCAGTCCAAAGCCTGTTCTGCGCCTGGCACATAATAATGGTATAATTGAAAATATCGAAAACTGGATCGATTATGCAAATGCAAGAGTCGGTACAGCGCACGATTATAGCGAAGAGAAATTTAAAAATGCACTTAAAAAAACCGGTGATTTTATTCAGGATGTAATATTGGCATACGAATTAATGACAAATGAAACCTGGGTTAAAAATAAAAATAAATGATGAAAGAAAGCCTGATTGATATAGAACCAAAACATTTAGTTATTTTAAAAAAAATATTTAAATTGTATATACCATCAAAAACTGTATGGGCTTACGGTTCGCGGGTAACATGGACAGCAAATACAAAATCTGATCTGGATATTATTGTTTTTGATGTAAATTCTAAACAGATTAATAATTTGAAAGATGCATTGGCAGAGAGTGACCTGCCCTTCTCTGTTGATGTAATGAATTGGGAAAAGATTCCTGAAACATTTAAGGAAAATATTCAGAAAAAATATGTGGTGTTGCAGGATAAGGCAGATCTGGAAGATTGGAAGGAGTGCAAGCTGGGGGAAGTGGTAGTACTAAGTTATGGGAAAGCACTCAAAGAGGAATTAAGAATCCCAGGAAAGATACCTGTTTTTAGTTCTGCTGGAATTACAGGCTGGCATAACCACCCTCTTGTAAATTCACCAGGTATTATTATTGGAAGAAAAGGTACTGTAGGTAAAGTTTACAAATCAAGAAATCCATTTTATTGCATTGATACTGCTTATTATATTTTACCAAACAATGAAAAGTATAATTTTGATTTTTTATATTATCTTTTACAAACATTAGGACTTGAAGAATTAAATAGTGATAGTGCAGTACCTGGATTGAATAGAAATGCTGCATACGCTCAACAATTCCTCCTTCCACCTCTCCCCGAACAACGAGCCATTGCATCTGTGCTTTCAAGCCTTGATGACAAAATAGATCTGCTGCACAGACAAAATGAAACCCTGGAAGCAATGGCAGAAGCTTTGTTTCGACAATGGTTTAAGCCCCCCGACCCCCTGAAGGGGGAGGAAGAGGGATGGGAGGAAAAACCACTTAGTAGTATAGCAAATTTTCTTAATGGTTTAGCTTGTCAAAAATATCCACCAAAGAATGAAATTGAAAAACTTCCAGTCCTGAAAATTCGGGAACTTAGGAATGGATTATCAGAAGATTCAGATTGGGCAACAAGTAATATAGGCAAAGAATATATTGTAGAACAGGGGGATATTATTTTTTCGTGGTCTGCATCCTTAATGGTTAAAATATGGGATGGAGAAAAATGTATTTTAAATCAACATTTATTTAAAGTAACCTCTGAAAATTATCCAAAATGGTTTTATCTATACTGGTGCAAATACCATCTTGATGAATTTATAGCTATTTCTGAAAGCCACGCCACAACAATGGGGCATATAAAAAGAAAAGATTTAGATAATGCTATAGTTTTGATACCTACTGATAAAGAACTCAATGTTATGACTGAGATAATGGAGCCGATTATCGATAAGAAAACATCAAACCACAATCAAATCCGCACCCTGGAAAAATTAAGAGACACTCTCCTCCCAAAACTAATGAGCGGTGAAGTGAGGGTGGTTGTATGACAAATAATCCTTCTTTCAATAACTTAAAACCTTGGAATATTAGACCTTTCGAATTATTATTTCATGCTGAAATGCATTTTCAAAAAGGAAGCGATTATGACAGAAGATTATCTCTTATCAGTTTTGACAACTCAATAGAAGTCTCAATTACAACATACCTAACATTAAACCCTATACAACGAGAAGGTCGCTCATATCCCAGAGAAGATACTGACAAATGGCTAAGAAACTATCATACAAAACTTGATTTTTTCTTTTCAGAATTAACCTCAAGGAGGTTACCCGCATATAAGAAAAAAGATGAGATAGTGTGGTTGCATGACCAAAGAAATGAACAATATCATAGTTCTAGTGCAGGCGTTCCTTCTATAGCCACACTAAATGAAATACGTCAAACTGCAATATGGTTTTTTTCTGTTTTATTTCAAATATCCGATGTAGAAACTCTTTTAAACTCAGCATTAGATGAATCAGAGAAAAGCTTTCCTGAAATACCCAGAGAATTTGCTATCCCTAAAGTTGATGGAATACTACAGGTTCATGAAACGTCTTTGCTTATTGCCTCTATTTTAGGTGGTTGGTATGAAAACTCTCAGGGTGATAATGAAATCATCAGGGAGGTGACTAGTGGATTCTAACAAATGGATAAATAACATTAGAGAAATAAAAAAATATAATGATGAAATTATTTCTTTAAAAAATGGGCATTGGCAAATTGAAGATAAAATTACTGTCTTATTAAAATATGCTTCATTCTTTTATGACTCCCATCTTGACTCCATCCAGACAATAGCATTAAAAGTATTATCAGAAATCCACCCCAAATTTGATTTAAAACCTAAAGACAGATTTGCAGCAGCGATTCATGGTAAAACACCAAAATATTCAGCTGAACTTCGTCAAGGTATTTCTGAAACAATTGTATTTCTAGGTATTCATGGATCAAAACTTATAAATTGCACACAGCACAAACCTGAACTAATATCTACTCTTACTGTACAGGAACTTTTTAAAAATGCTGACTGGAAATTATGGGCCACTTTAAATGATCTACTACCTATTCTTGCGGAAGCCGCACCAAATGAATTTCTAACATCAGTTGAAAATGCCTTCAAACAAACTCCATGCCCTTTTGATGAGCTTTTCAGCCAGGAAGGACAAGGTGGAATCACTGGCGCTAATTACATGACAGGCCTATACTGGGCACTGGAAACATTAGCATGGAGTGAAGATTATCTTGCAAAAACCATTCTTATTTTAGCTGAATTATCAACACACGACCCTGGTGGCAGATACTCCAATCGACCTGCTAATTCCATATCTACTATCCTGCTCCCCTGGATGCCTCAAACTGCAGCCTCTATTGATAAAAGAATTGCTTCATTAAAGGGTATTCAAAGGAATTTTCCTGAAATTGCATGGAAAATAGTTATTAGCTTACTACCTAACCAGCATCAGATTTCTATGGGTAGTCATAAACCGACATTCAGAACTTTTATCCCCGAAAATTGGGAAAAAGAAGTATCTACGCACGACTACTGGGAACAAATACAAAATTATTCTGCAATTGCCGTTGATATGGCAAAAGGGAATATACCCTATGTTTCCACACTTATTAAAAATCTGGATAATATCCCTCAACCATCATTTGACGCATTTCTTGACTATCTTTCATCTGACGAAATTATAAAATTACCAGATGAACAGAAACAACCTATATGGGAGACAATGATTGCATTCATTAGAAAACATCGCCGTTTTTCAGATGCAAAATGGGCTTTACCCTCTGAAACGGTTGATTTATTAGAACAAACAGCAAATAAAATTACACCTTCAAATCCAGAATATTTACACAGGTATTTATTTACCAATAGAGATTATGACTTTTTTGATGAAGATATAGACTGGCATATACAACAAGAGATGATTCTTAAACAAAGAATTGAAGCAATAAAACAAATCTATGAAATAAACAAAACTATTTCTATTATTAGTTTTGCAGAACATGTTGAAAATCCTGTACAGGTCGGCAACATATTTGCTCATATTGCAAATGTAGAAAATGATAATGAACTTCTTCCATGTTTTTTAGATTCTCAAGAACAATATAAAAAACTATTTATCAGTGGTTATATCCGGTCCCGCCATCAATTACTTGATCTTGACTGGATTAACAGCCTAAACGCTGAATCTTGGTCAACAAAACAAAAGTGCGAACTATTATTTAATTTACCTTTTGAAATAGGAACATGGGAAAAAGCTGATGAAGTTTTAGGTGAGAAAGTTGGTGAGTATTGGAAAAATATTAATGTTAATCCGTTCTTTACTCAAAGCAATTTGCTTCCTGCTATTGAAAATTTATTAAAAAACGGTCGCCCTCGTTTAGCCCTTGATTGTATCTATGCACATTATTTTTCAAAGAAAGAGTTTTTCAAGGAACAGGCTATTAAAGCTCTTATTGCTGCAACCTCATCTGAAGAACCCATTACTGATCTGGATGCACACCATATAACTAAAATTATCAAAATGTTACAAAATGATCATTCAATCAATGAAGATGAATTATCTAAAATTGAATGGGCATATCTTCCATTATTAAACAGACATAGCAATGCTAATCCTAAGATACTTGAAAAGTATTTATCTCAAAAACCAGAATTCTTCATTGAAGCTATTCAATTAATTTATCGTTCTAAGAACCAAACAAAAGAGCAAGAACCCGACAAAACAAGAAAAAACATTGCATCAAACGCATGGAAACTTCTATATGAATGGAAACAACCTCCTGGAAAAATGGATGACAATTCTTTTTCAAGTGAAGCATTAACAAAATGGTTTAATGAAGTTAAAACAAAAACAATTGAATCTGGACATTATGAGGTAGCAATGACTCATCTTGGGCAGGTACTTTTTTATGCTGATCCAGATCCCAATGGCCTGTGGATACATCAATCTGTTGCTGAATTACTTGATGGAAGAGACAACAATCATATCCGACAAGGATTTTCATCAGAAGTATTTAATTCTCGTGGTGTTCATTGGATTGACCCATCAGGAAAACAGGAAAAAGAACTTGCTGACTTATGGAGACAAAAAGCCGAAGAAATTGAAAAGTTAGGCCTCATATACTTTGCTTCATCACTAAAAGAAATAGCAAAAACATACGATCGTGAAGCAGAAAGAGTTGTTTCCGATTTTGGCAATGAAACTAAAAGCGAAGATGTAGATGGAGAAAAGGAGACTATAAATGATCCAAACTAATTTTCCTAAAAAAAATTCTAACATTATTTTCATTAAAACCAAAAAAAGGTTTTTGAATAAACAAGTAATTACAATCAAGGAAAAACTCCAATGACCACCTACAGCCCGCCTTTTACCATTACCCCAAAAATCTTAACCTTGGTGGCCGACATATCTTTGTCGCTTGGGAAATTGACAGTTTTACAAAAAGGCGAGCAGGCGCTTAAGCTTCGCAGAATTAACCGGATAAAAACTATTCAAGCTTCTCTTGCAATAGAGGGCAACTCCCTTAGTGAAGAACAGGTTACGGCAATACTTGATGGCAAACACGTGCTTGCAGCGGCGAAAGACATACAGGAAGTTCAGGGAGCGCTTAAAGCTTACGAAAAACTGGACTCCTGGCACCCTGCATCAATAGACAATCTTCTGGAAGCACACAAATTATTAATGGGTGGATTACTTAACAAATCTGGCGCATTTCGTTCTGGAGGGGTTGGGGTTATGAAAGGAAAAAACGTAATTCATATCGCACCCCCGGCAGAGCGAGTTCCATTTCTAATAAAAGATCTTCTCAACTGGATTGAAAAAACTGATAACCATCCTCTAATAGCGAGCTCTGTTTTTCATTATGAGTTTGAATTTATTCATCCATTTGAAGATGGAAATGGTCGCATGGGGCGACTTTGGCAAACTCTTATTCTTTCCCGTTGGAATCCACTTCTTGAGTACTTGCCGATAGAAACCCTTATCCACGATAATCAACAGGAGTATTACAGCGCTATCAATCAAAGTAGTGTAAATGCCAATTCAAGCATTTTTATTACTTTTATTTTGCAAATGCTCCTAAAAACCATTCAAGAAAACCTTAAAATGTCGGAGAAAACGTCGGAGAAAACGTCGGAGAAAATTATGCGGCTTATAATAGAAAATAATGCTATTACTATAGCCGAACTTGCTGGTATAATTGGAGTGAGTACTCGTTCCGTTGAGCGAAATCTTAAGTCTCTTCAGGCCGAAGGTCGCCTGGAACGAATTGGTCCAGCAAAAGGCGGTAGATGGGAAATTTTGAGGGGAAATGATGGTTAGAAGTGACTCTATGTCTAAACGGCAACAAAGGTGGCAACAATGACAACCTATAAAATCACCGAATCCGCTATTGAAAAATTTGCAATTGAACTCCTTGAAAAACAGGGTTATCAATATATTTACGGCCCTGATATCTCCCCTGACAGTGACAGTACAGGCGTATCGCAATACGCCTCAGCAAAACGCGCCTCTTTTGAAGATGTACTACTACTGGAAAAATTAAAAAATGCGGTGTTCCGTATTAATCCTGACATCCCAACAGAGGCACGCGAAGATGCCATAAAACAAATAGAACGCCTTAATTCCCCTGATCTGATTACCAACAATGAAAACTTCCACAGAATGCTGACTGAAGGTATTAATGTTAATCTTCAAAAAGACGGCAACAGCCGGGGTGACATTGTATCGTTAATAGATTTTAATGAACCGGATAATAACGATTTTGTGATTTGCAATCAGTTTACAGTCATAAAATCATCCCCTTCAGGGGATCGAGGGGCCAAGAAACGACCGGATATTATTATCTTTATAAATGGCTTACCCATTGTTGTAATAGAATTGAAAAATGCCACTGATGAGAATGCTACAATACATTCTGCATTTAAACAGCTGCAAGCTTATAAAGAAACGATTTCACCTTTATTTATATATAACGAATTTATGATAATTTCTGATGGTCTGGAGGCAAGGGCTGGTACAGTATCATCCGGCTACAACCGGTTCATGTCATGGAAAAGCTCTGATGGCAAAGTTGAAGCCTCTCCGCTTATTGGACAGATGGAAACTTTAATTCGTGGTATGCTCGACAAAAAAACCATATTAGACCTTATTCGCCATTTTATTGTTTTTGAAAAATCTAAAAAAGAAGATAAAGAAACAGGTGTCATAACCATCCAAACAGACAAAAAAATGGCTGCCTATCATCAATACTATGCAGTAAACAGAACTGTTGATTCAACACTTCGAGCTTCAGGCTATGTCAAAAAAACTGTTAATAATTCCGAAAATTTAACAGTTCAGGAATCTCCTGAAAGTTATGGTGTGCCAGGTGTAAAATCCCAGCCTGTGGGCGATAAGAAAGGCGGTGTTGTCTGGCATACACAGGGTTC
>CAZYPA010000070.1:0-11381 GCA_964649175.1 uncultured Leptospirales bacterium
GCCTGATAGCCAAACTAAAAAAACCATTAACACAAAATTTTTGGTTAAATACAAGTGATGAAAATATGGATATCCCAGGAATTATAGAATATAGCAATTTAAATCCTGAATTTGGACATATCGTATATGTACCATATTATATGCCACAATCAAATCCAAAATTTGATGACTCCGATAATCTTTTTAAGAAAAAAATAACTGAATATTTTAAAATTATAAATACTGAATTAAAAGACAGTGATATAATCGATATTAAAGTTCATAGATATTATTATTCACAACCAATTTGTGATCCAAATTATTTAGATACATTGCCTAATGTAAAGCTCCCTGTTTCCGGGCTATGGGTAGCAGATACTTCGTATTATTACCCGGAAGATAGAGGAGTTAGTGAATCAATAGGTTATGGAAGAAATTTAGTAAAAAGGATGATAAATGAATAGTATGGATAATGCTAAAAAATTACAGGAAGAATATAACTTAAGATTTAGCGGCTTGGAAGAATATAGAAAAAATGTATGGAAAATATTATGTAAAGATATTTTTCAGAAACATATACCAAAAGATGCGGGGATTCTGGATATTGGTTCAGGATATGGAGAATTTATTACAAATATAGAAGCTAAAATAAAATATGCAATAGATCTAAATCCTGATGGTAAAAAATATTTAACAAAAAATATAAATTTTTTAAACCAGGATTGTTCTTTAAATTGGCCTATAAAAGATAATTCTATAGATGTTGTCTTTTCAAGTAATTTTTTAGAACATTTGTTAACAAAAGAACAGGTTGAAAATACTTTAACTGAAGCTTATAGATGTTTAAAGCTAGATGGAAAAATAATTTTAATAGGTCCAAATATACGATTTTTAGCTGGAGAATACTGGGACTTTTGGGATCATCATATCCCAATATCAGACCATTCAATGATTGAAGTTCTTAAACTCCATAATTTTGAAGTTACAAATGTTGTTTCAAAATTTTTACCATATACAATGTCAGGGGGGGGGCAACCTCCTTTGATGTTTCTAAAAATTTATCTTAAGTTCAAATTTTTATGGAAAATTTTTGGAAAACAATTTTTGATAGTTGCAAGAAAACAGTGAAAACGCACGCCCAATTTTTTAAATTTTTAGTTGCTAGCGGTATAGCTGCACTGCTAAATATTTTAAGTAGAATATTGTTTAATCTTTTTACAAAATATACAGTAGCAGTTGTTTTAGCTTTTTTTGTTGGATTAACAACTGCTTTTTTATTGAACAAATACTATGTATTTGAAAAAAGCGTTCATCAAAGCTGGAAAACTGAATATTTTTACTTTTTTTTAGTAAATATATTAGGATTGGCACAAACAATACTTATAAGTCATTTATTTGTATATATTATTTTCCCATATATGCATTTTGATTTTTATCCTAAAACAGTTGCTCATATTATGGGGGTGATTGTTCCTGTATTTACAAGTTTTATTGGGCATAAATATTTTAGTTTCAAAGGGGAGAAATGAAAAAGGTTAAGTAATGAAAAACTCATTAAATTATAAATCCTATTTAATTTTATTTTTTGTAGTATTAGTGGTATTGTTTATAAGAATTGGTAATATCAATTTTTTAGATGGAAGATATCTTTGGGCTGAAGATGGAAATGTATTTATCAATCAAGCTCTTTCTTTAGGTTTGAAATCAATTTTTAAACCTTATAATGGTTACATACATCTTTACCCAAGGTTAATCTCAATTATTACAGTTCAGTTTAATCTGTTTTTTTTACCTATTACTTTTTTTATGGCATGGATTATTGCAGTCTTATATAGTAGTCTATTAATTTTTCAGTGGATTTACAAACAAACTGATTCAATTACTATTTCAATAATTATTCCATTATTGATTTTTTTGCAACCACATTCTGGAGAAACATTTTTTAATATTACCAATGTTCAGTGGTTTTTATCATTAGCTCTTATTGTTGTATTAATAGATCAAGATTACAAACTTAACTACAAAAATTTTTTAATATTTATAGTATTAGGATTAACCGGTCCTTTTTCTATAATATTGTTACCAATTTTATTCTTAAATATACTTTTGAAAAAGGATTTAAAAGAAAATTATCCAAAATATTTGGTGATTTTATTAACTGCATTAGTTCAAATTTATTTCATGATGCAATCAAATAGAGTTGGTGGAGTTATAGACAAAAATATTCTTTATTGGCTTACAAACTTATACAATTTCTTTAGCTTCGGATTAACAGGATGTTATTTAATATTAAGCATACTGATTTGGAGTATTGTATTTTTTTGTATATCAAAAATTTTCTGGAATATATATCAAAAGAAAATAACCAGGGATCAAATTAGTGCTATTTTATTACTTATTTCACTTATCGCAATATATTTTGCCGGTGTTTGGACTACAAAACAATCACCCCAAGGTTTGCATCCTATGGGAGGAGGAGCAAGGTATTTTGTTATCCCTTATGCACTTTTAATAATTAGTTCAGTTTTTTTAATAAAAAAGAAATTAATATTAAATATTTTCTTTAGTTTGTTTTTTATTATATGCATACTACAATTAAATAAGGGAATATTTTTTAATAAGCCTAATTTAAACTATCAAAGTTTTATATGGTTAAGCAATTATATTGAAAATACAAATATTCCGATACATCCTCAATGGAATCAATACCCTGGATGGCATATCGAGATAAAAAATAAAAATAATATAAATGATAAAGCAGTTTATTCAATAAATATGGAGGAAATAAAAGTAGTTAATGGAAAAAAATATAAAAATAGTATTGAAGCAACAAATAATGATCTACAGTTAATTTTTGATTTACCCCCATACTGCATTAAAAGCTCCCATATAGGTTTAGAGGTAAATTTATATCGAACATCTGATGGTGTTGCTCAAGTTTTTTATACGGATAATTCAACAGGTTTTAATGAAGAAAATAGTTTAAGAAGATATTATCCCGCTGGAAATATCACTATGCAATTTGCTTTTAAAAACAAAAATATAAGTAAAGTAAGATTAGATCCTACAGAGAAAAAAGAACTTATAAAAATTAATGATATTAAAATTTATTGTGATTGGAACTGACCATGTCTATGAATAGCTGGGGTTTATACCCTAAAATAAAAAACCAAAGCTTTGTTTTTCAAACAAAGGATGAATTAAAAAACAAACTGTCAGAAAACAAAAGTTATATTCCTTTTGGCAATGGCAGAAGTTATGGCGATAGTGCATTAAATAACAATTTAATCTGTACTAAACCTCATAACCGGTTCCTTGATTTTGATGAAAAAAAAGGAAAGTTACATCTTGAATCCGGTGTTTTATTAAGTGAAATATTAGAGATTTGTGTACCAAAGGGATGGTTTTTATCAGTTACTCCAGGCACAAAGCTAATTACAGTTGGTGGTGCAATAGCAAGCGATGTACATGGTAAAAACCATCATATAGAGGGATGTTTTAGCTCCTGTGTAGATGAGTTTAATTTAATGCTTCCTGATGGAAAGATAAAAACTGTCACTAAAAATGATGAACTTTTTTATGCAACCTGCGGTGGCATGGGACTTACCGGAATTATACTTGATGCAAAAATATCATTAAAAAAAATAAACTCTAAAAACATAAACCAGACAACCATAAAAACAAAAAATCTGAAGGAAACATTTGATGCATTTGAAAAGTATCAGGATATGCCCTATAGCGTAGCATGGATCGACTGCCTTGCTAAAGGAAAAAATCTTGGCAAGTGCCTGCTTATGTTGGGTGATTTTGCAGATGATGGGGATCTTGATTACAGAAAAAAAATGAAACTAAACGTGCCATTCACCTTTCCTGCATTTACGCTTAACAGCCTTAGTGTAAAAGCATTTAATTGGCTTTACTATAAAAAAGCACCTAAAGGTACAAGCCAACAGAAAGTTGATATTGACTCATTTTTTTATCCATTGGATGCCATTGACAACTGGAATAGAATTTATGGTAAAAACGGCTTTACCCAGTATCAGTTCATATTGCCAAAGGCAGCAAGCTTTGAAGGCCTAAAAGAAATACTGGAAGCAATAGCAAAAAGTGGAAAGGGTTCATTTTTAGCAGTACTGAAATTATATGGAAAAGCAAATAAAAATTATCTGTCATTCCCAATAGAAGGATACAGCCTGGCTCTTGATTTTAAAATAGAAAAGGGACTTTTTGAGCTTTTAGACAACCTTGATCAAATAGTAATAAAATATGGTGGAAGGATCTATCTTACAAAAGATGTGCGTGTATCAAAAGAAAACCTTGAAAAAGGATATGAGCATATTGATAAATTCAGGGCATTAAGAAAAGCCTATAAAATGGATAAAAAATTTCAGTCATTACAATCAAAAAGAGTAGGGATATAAACATGAATTATGTGTTAATTATAGGAGCTAAAAGCGATATTGCAAAAGAGCTTGCAAAGATATATGCAAAAAACAGTTTTAATCTTTATCTATCAGGAAGAAATAAAAATGAGATAGAATTGATAGCAAAGGATATAAACATACGCTTTGGCGTTAAAACATTAGCAAAAGAACTGGATGTAACTGATTACAAAACACACAAAACATTTTATAACAGCTTAAATCCCAAGCCTGCTGGTGTAATAATAGCAAGCGGATATATGGCTGAACAAAAAGAGTGCGAAAAGGATTTTGAAAAATCACTTAATACAATAAACACAAACTTTACAGGAGCAGTTAGCATTTTAAACATCATAGCAAATGATTTTGAAGAAAAAAAGAAGGGTTTTATTGTAGGAATCAGTTCTGTTGCAGGTGACAGGGGACGAAAAACAAACTATATCTATGGTTCAAGCAAAGCTGCTTTTACAGCCTATTTAAGCGGCCTTAGAAACAGGTTATCTGCCAGCGGAGTTAAAGTTCTAACAGTAAAGCCCGGCTTTGTAGATACTAAAATGACTCGGGGAATGGATTTACCTGCCAGATTAACAGCAAAACCTGAAATCGTGGCAAAAGCTATTTTTAAAGCCCAGAAAAAAGGGAAAGATATTTTATATACAAAAGGGATTTGGCGGTATATTATGTTAATCATCAGACATATCCCGGAATTTATATTTAAAAAAATGAGTATTTAATATATGAGTAATATCGCCTTTTTTGACTTTGACGGCACTATTACAAAAAAAGACAGCCTGATAGATTTTATTCGCTTTGCAGTTGGAGATATTAAATTTTTTTTCGGTTTTGCCTTTTTAATTCCAATGCTCATTTTATTTAAACTGAAAATTATAAATAACAACAGGGCAAAAGAGATACTATTAGGGTATTTTTTTAAAGGCTGTAATGAAGCAAAATTTATTGAACTAGCAAATTCCTATTCACTTAATAATATTAATAAAATATTACGCCCACAAGCACTAGAACGAATCAATTGGCATAAAAAGCAGGATCACCGGATTGTAGTAGTTACAGCATCTATTGACCACTGGATTCGTCCATGGTGTGAACAAAATAACCTTGATTTAATAGCCACTAAACTTGAGATAAAAAATGGACTAATCAGCGGTAAATATCTTGGTAAAAACTGTTATGGCATAGAAAAAGTAAATCGAATAAAAGAGTTATATGACCTGTCTAAATACGATAAAATTTATGCCTATGGAGACAGCAAAGGAGATAAGGAGATGCTTGCTCTTGCAGATGAAAGGTTTTATAAGCCCTTTGTATAAAAAGAATGATTAAAAAAATGCAATGTTTTTTTGTGTGATAACTTTTTTTGATAGGATGCTCTGACCCCTTTTTGCAAGACCCCATCTCCCTAATTCTCTGAACTGCAATGGACTGCACACAGGATGTGTGCGTTTCGACGCGCGACAGGACGTCGCAATAAGCGTTGAATGAAGAGGGAATTGTGGTATTGATTTTTTGTAGGCATTGAATTATTAGTTTCATGAGTTTAAAAGTTTAATGTGTAGCCTGGGATTTTACGATACAAAGCCCTCTCCATTGTGGGGAGGGCGCGGCGAAGCAGGGGAGGGGTCTTAAAATATTGAGGTGAACCTCTCCTGAAAATGCAGACAGCAAATTAAGTTGAAAATAAAACAATGGTGGCTTAAAATGGGAAAAGTCGCCATTGTATAATAGATTTACTATGAATAAAACAAAAATAAATATTTGTCGCCCGGGCTTTAATGCATCCTGTGCTTTATGTTGTGGAAGCCACAACTTTTCCATGCCCATGGATAAGCTTTCCTTTGTACTTCAGCAGCGGAATTATCAGAATATTTCTCAAAGGAAAAAGTTGCAGCCAGGATTCCTGAAGGATGGAATGTTTTGTGAATTTATTGCTGTAAATGAATCTAACAATCTGATAGGCTGCATGGCTTATAGCGACAGCACCATGTTATCATCTGACCTTAGCCTGTTTTTTGAAAAAACCTGCAAAACTTTTTACTGTAAAGCTGCTGAAATTCTTTCTGAAAAAGAAATACTTTTTGCTGCTGAGCTTACCGGGGACTGGTATTATTATCCCTTGCTGATAAATGAAGTCAATCATCTGCGTAAAACAATGAAGCTGTACCAGTTTCCAAAGCAGGTAGGGACTGATTATTTTGATAAAATTAAGAAAGATTTACTTGGTTTAATGTATAAATAATCAGAATTGTGGTTTGCATATTTTTTCCAATTTATCTTTTTTCTTGACTTTTCTGATATTTGTCTGATTATAATATAAAGATATCTTGATTTTAAAAAAGTGTGAGCAGGATTAACTATGGCAATAGAAGAAAAGGATTTTAAGAAACAGTTTCGTTTGTTTTCCAGGTTTAAAATAAGATCTAAGCTTATCATTATTATATCAATAATAATTGTGACTTCACTTGCTGGAATGATTTTTCTTGCAACCTTCTTTTTTAAAAGGGACAGTGCAGTAAGGGTTGTAGAAAGCAATTTAACCATATCCCAGGTTATAGCTTCTAAAACCGAAGCGGATTTTCAAAGCATAGTTGAAAAACTGAATATTATAGCAACAACAATGCTGCAGGAGTTTAAAACAGAGAAGCAAAAGACGCTTTTTACTGAACTGTTTTTTGCAAATGACCGTGATTTGCTTTATGTTGGTATTGCCAATAAGAAGGGGAAAAGCGGATTAAATGTTAGTAAAACTCTTTTTAATAAACAGTTTTTTCAGGATAATGAAATTGATCCAGGCATAATTAAAGGGATTAATCAAAAAAATTCTAATAAATATTATAGATCATTTAATGATGAGGCTGTGGTTCACAATGTTTCAGCTGATTTTGGCGCACCTGTTATTGCTATTGTTTTTCCATTTCAGCGCTTTTCAGGTGGCAAGGTTAATTCAATTGTTATTGGCTATATAGGTCTTGAAAAACTTTTACCCTCTTTTAAGAAAACAGGCATTACAGATACCTTTATGATAAATGGCGAGGGCGATGTAATTGCCCATCCTGATTCAAATCTGATATTGTCCCATGCGAATTTTATTTCTCTTCCTATAGTTGATGTGATGAAAAAAAGCAGAATTGATAATGGGCATACAAAGTATAAAAATGAAGATGGTGAAAACTATCTTGGCTCCTTTAAGAAAATAGGGTTTAGCGATATTGGCATTATAAGTTCAGTACCTGAAGATCTTGCAATGCAGGAAGTTTATAATATTCAAAGAAGGAATTTATACATAACAATTATTGTTTTAAATCTAGCCATTCTGATTGTTTATTTTTTCAGTAAATCTTTAACCAATCCCATAACCACTCTGGTAAATGCAACAAAGGAGATTGAGAAGGGAAACTTTGTTGTGGATATAAAACCTGTTACTGGTGATGAAATAGGCATTCTTACTGAGTCATTTGTTGAAATGGGCAAGGGCCTTGATGAAAGGGAAAGAATGAAGGACGCCTTTGGAAAATTTGTTAATAAGGAAATTGCAGATCAGGTTCTAAAGGGTGAGATAAAGCTTGGTGGTGAAAGAAAAAAGGCTACAGTTTTTTTCTCGGATATCCGGTCCTTTACTGCTATTTCGGAAAAGCTTGAACCAGAAGAGGTTGTTGAATTTCTAAATGATTATATGACAAGAATGGTCAAGTGCGTAAATGACACCCATGGTGTTGTGGATAAATATATTGGTGATGCAATTATGGCTATATGGGGAGCTCCTGTTTCAAGAGGCAATGATACGGAAAATTCGATCAATGGAGCCCTTATGATGAGAAGCGCCCTTCTTGAGTTTAATAGAGGCAGGGGCGGTGATAAAAAGCCTGTTATTAAAATAGGAAGCGGTATCAATACGGGGTTTTTGCTTGCAGGGCAAATAGGCTCAGAGGAAAGAATGGAGTACACTGTTATAGGTGACACAGTAAATCTGGCTTCCAGAATTGAAGCTCTTAACAAGCCCTTTGGAACTGATATTCTGATTTCTGCAGACGCATACAATGAGGTTAAAGATATTTTTCGTGTAGAGCCTATGCAAAAAATTATGGTAAAGGGCAAGTCCGAGCCCCAGGAGGTTTTTGCTGTACTTGGAAGATTGGATGACCCATCTGCACCAAAAACCCTTGAAGAGATGAGAGAGCTTGTTGGTATTGAAATGAAAGGCAAGCCCGCTGAGGGAGCAGGTGAGGAGAGTGAAGTTAAATATGAAATTATTGAATAATGATTTCTTTGTGCTTGGATTAAGTGCTGTTATAATAACTACATTTTCTGTGCTGCTCTATGCCGATTTTACAAGAAAAATTGAGGTGAGCGGGGCTGCTCAGATAGGCACTATTACTTTTAAGCGACAGGTTGCTCAGCGGAAATACCAGGCTCAGGTTGTGTGGGAAGATGTTAAGCAGAGTTATCCTGTATATAATAATGATTCAATAAGAACATCAGATGAATCTGAAGCTGTTATTCATTTACATGATGGAACAGATATCAGTGTTGATGAAAACAGTATGATAATGTTGTCAATGCTTGATGATGGAATTAATATTAATTTTGCCCATGGAGCAATTTCAGCTAACAGGCGGGATGTTGTTGGAGATGCTGCATTTACTATTATAACCAGTGGTGCAGCTGTTGCTATTGATAAAGGCAATATTCAGCTATCTCAGCGTGAAAATAAGGAGCTGGATCTTACAGTTTCAGATGGTTCAGCAAGTGTTAAAACAGATTTTGGGGAAAGCATAGTTAATGTTAATGAAAAAGCAATTATATCCTCTGATAAAAAAGAAGCCAGGATTGTTCCTTTTAAAATAGATCTTACCAGCCCTGATAATAATAGCTTTGTTGTTACTGATTCTGCAGCTGCTCCTGTGAAATTTGAATGGAATTTCTCTGAAAAATCCACGGATGAAGTAAACCTTCAGATTGCTTTTGACAGGGGATTTGAGAAAATAAAGGAGACAAAACGTATAACAGGATTAACCAAAGTAAGTGAACAGTTAAGCCCGGGTGTATATTACTGGAGGCTTTCAGCTGTGAATAGGGCTTCCGGAAAAACTGAATATAGTGAATTAAGAAAATTAAACATTATATACAGTGCCCCTGTAAAGCCCCTTGCGCCACTTCAGGGGGAGTCCGTAGCTTATTTTCTTTCCAACAGCAGTGTTGCTTTTAGCTGGAGTGAAAATGAAATGGCTTCTGGATATACTTTGGAGGTTTCTGATAAGAGTGATTTTTCTAATATTCTTCAAACAGTAGATACTCCTCTGCAAAGAATTGCCCTTGAAAATATTGAACCTGGTGTATATTTCTGGAGAGTAAAAAGCAGAATTAATGCAGGTGGAAAAGAGATAGTAATGCAGGGCAAGCCCACTAAGTTTATAGTAGAAAACAAAGTGGCATCTGAGATTAAAACGGAGGAAAAAGAGCCTGTTCCTGAGAAGTTGAAATCTTTTCTTGTTGTGAATTCTCCTGTAAGGGGGAGCAGGATTTATATTGATTCTAAACTTCAGGGACGCGATTCTATAAAATATGAAGTAAAAAATAGCAATGAGGTATTTGTTACAGTAAGGGCTGCAGGATATAAGGATTATGTACAGAAAATAATTGTTCCTGAAGGTGAAACAGTGAGCATTCGTCCTGCTCTTGATAAGACTGATCTTATGAAAAGGATAAAGTGGACTTATAGTGCAGGTTCACCTTTAGGTGCTGATCCTGTTTATTATAAGGGTAAAATAGTTGCTGCTTATGAAAACGGAGTAATTGCTGTTTTAAGCAGTAGCGGGAATTTGATATTATCTGCTAAACTTGCAAAGCGCTTTGAATCAAGGCCTGTTGTTAGTGGTGATAATGCCTATATTGTTGATGTTGATGGGATGCTTTTTTCCTTTAATCTTGTAACAGGAAAGGTTGTATGGAAAGTTCAGACACAAGGGCCTCTTCTCTTTAAATCCGAGCCAGTAATAGCTGATGAGCGAATATACTTTGCAACAGGCTATGGTAATGTTGAAGCATATAATCTTAAGGGTGAAAAACTTTGGGTGAACAATCTTGATGAAGCCGTATTCAGCTCTGTTCAGGTTTACAAAGATGTTTTAATTGTAATTACTGATGCTCTTAAAGTTTATGCATTAAGAATAAGAGATGGGAAAATTATATGGAATAAAAGAATAGATGGGCGTGTAATCACAGCCGGTCCTTTGGTAACTAGCGAAGGACTTTACTTTGGTACGCAGGCAGGTTCATTTTATGCTTTTACTGTAAATAAAGGTGAAGCTTTGTGGAAATTCCAGGCTAAAGGCCCTGTTTATTCAACACCAGTTTTGATTAAGGATAAGGTTTATTTTGGAACAGAAAATGGTTTTTTATATGCTATTGCCAAAAATACGGGCGAGTTAGTCTGGTCATATAAAACAGACAAAGATATAAAAGGAAGTCCTCTTTCCGCTTTTAGCAATATCATGGTTTCAGATGAAAATTCTGTTTACTCGTTTAATCCTGAAAACGCCTCAGTGAAATGGTCAGCAACTTTTCAGAGTAGAATAAAAACGTCCCCTGTTTTTGCTGGTGATGTGGTTGTAATGGGGCTTGCTAATGGGGAGGTTGTTTCAGTAAGGGATAGTTTGGTTCAGACTGTAAGGTAGAGTTATATAGTCTATGTAAAATCTATCGTTATTTTTTTTGAAGAGAAAACCCCCTTTATAAGGGGGTTTTTGATTTAACCTTATGCTCTGACCCCTGTTACCTCGATACACCGACTTTGTCGGCACTCGGTAACCGTTAATCTGGGGTCATCAGGCTCTGACCCCTGTTACCTCGATACACCGACTGTGTCAGCACTCGGTAGCCGTTAATCTGGGGTCATCAGGCTCTGACCCCTGGTTACCTCGATACACCGACTGTGTCAGCACTCGGTAGCCGTTAATCTGGGGTCAT
>CAZYPA010000071.1:0-11348 GCA_964649175.1 uncultured Leptospirales bacterium
GTCGATAGTCATCTCGATACGCCGATACTCGGCTACTCGATGACCGGGATCAGTGCAAGATCGTAAATAGTCATCTCGATACAGCAATATAGGGATACAGGATAAATATCAGGTCGTCGAGTGTTCCGAGCAAAGCGAGGAATGTATCGAGACGACCGCAGGAAGGCAATTATTGAAAATACTCCTAAGTCTCATCGCAGGTCTCATGCCTGTTTTGCCAGTATTCTCTGGTGAATTTTGAAAGCATGTAAAAAAACTGGATATACCTGGGATTTCCTCTTTCAATCCTTTCTATTACTTCATCTATTAATGCTCCTTGGAATTTCATAATACCATCATAACCGTGAGCAATAAGGATATATTCAGGATTAAGCTTTTTTATTTTAAGCAAAGTTTTTTTCATAGAGCAGGGGAAAAGCACAGGCACAGGCGGAAGATATTTTCCCTTATTGTAAATTACAGTATCTGCTACATAGAGGATACTGTTTTTTTTATTGTATAAAAGCATATTGTGCAAAGTATGCCCTGGAGCATGGAGCGAACTCCAGTCATTAAAAATTGGCAGCTCTGATTCATTGAACAGCTTGTAGTCAGGTTTAACTTTTCTGCTGTAGTAAAGAAACCTGTGTTTTGATTTAAGTTTTATTGCCATGAAACGGGATTGGAGAGTATCAGAAATATGCTGAAGAGTCCCTCCTGGGCCAGAGTACCAGTCATCAATATTGTGGGGAGCTGCAATTGCTATATTATAATTTTTGCGCAAAATACTTGCAGCTCCAGCATGGTCAGGATGACAATGAGTAACTGCTATAAGTTTGACATCGCTCATTTTTTTTTCGAGCTTTTCTTCAATGATTGCTTGAATTCCCTTTACATCCGGTCTGCTTGCTCCATCAAGAATTAATATCCCATGGGGGTATTCAATAAGGTAATTGTTTTGTACATAGCCTTTGTATGTGTGAATATTAAAGTCGGCAAATTTTGAGGTTATCACAATTTATATCCTGTGTGAAAAATATTTATATTTTAATATTAAATAAGATTTATAATACAGACTCATACTAGTAATAACTTTTAATTCAAGTCAATTTTAATATCAATTTTTAAATATTAAATACTATTTTTCAGAATTGTTATTTGAAAAAATGCTGGACAGGGTTTATAATTTTAAAAAAATTAAAGAAGCCGTAGAACGGTATAATTTTATAGTTAAGGGTAAAAAATGATTAGAATTAATGATAATTTTCTAAAGCTGAAAGCTTCATACCTTTTTTCAGATATTGCTAAAAAGGTAAATCAATTCAAAAATGCAAATCCGGATAAGGATATTATAAGGCTTGGAATTGGTGATGTCACACTTCCTCTTCCTGAAGCGTGTATTAAAGCCTTTCATAGTGCTGTTGATGAGATGGGCAATGTTTCAACATTTAAAGGATATGGCCCTGAACAGGGCTATGATTTTTTAAGGGAAAAAATTGCCTCCTTTGATTTTAATGCAAGAGGAGTATCTGTTGCAGCTGATGAAATATTTATTAGTGATGGTGCCAAGTGTGATGTAGGGAATATTCAGGAGATATTTCATTTTGATGCCAAAGTTGCAGTTCCTGATCCTGTTTATCCGGTTTATGTTGATACTAATGTTATGGCAGGACGAACTGGAGTTAATATTGACGGAAGATATGAAGGTATATGCTATATGGATTCAAACGAGGAAAATGGTTTTGTTCCAGCGCTTCCATCTGACAATGTTGACCTCATTTATCTTTGTTTTCCCAACAATCCTACCGGAGCTACAGTTACCAGAGATCAGCTTAAAACATGGGTGGATTATGCCAAAGCCAATAAGGCAATAATCCTCTTTGATGCAGCATATGAATGTTTTATAAGGGACGAATCTTTGCCTCATAGTATTTATGAAATTGATGGGGCAGATGAGGTCGCTATAGAATTCAGGAGTTTTTCTAAAAATGCGGGTTTTACCGGAACCAGGTGTGCTTATACAGTTGTGCCTAAAAAATGTGTAGCCTATAATGAAAAAGGTGAAGCTGTTCCTCTTCATCCAATATGGCTAAGAAGACAGAGCACCAAGTTTAACGGAGTTTCCTATCCTGTACAAAAAGCAGCTGCAGCTGTTTATTCCCGGGAGGGCATTAAGCAGGTAAGGGATCTTGTTGATTATTACCTTGGGAATGCTGCTGTTGTTCTTGAAACAATGAACTCCCTTGGTTATAAATGCACTGGAGGAATTAACTCTCCATATATATGGATGAATGTAAAATCAGGATCCTGGGAGTTTTTTGACAGGCTCCTTACAGAAGCTGCTGTTGTGACAACTCCGGGCTCAGGATTTGGCAGCTGCGGTGAAGGCTACATACGAATAAGCGCATTTAACTCCAGGGAAAAAGTAGTTGAAGCAATGGAAAGGATAAAAAAGGTTCTGGGATAATATTTAAAAGCTTATTATTTTGAGTTAATGTTAAAAAAGGATTATGAGGGTGTTGATGTCCGGGGCTGATGATGAAGCAAAAAGAATTCTGAATGATTTTTTAAAAACTGCCTCTCCTGATGAAATCAAAGAGCTTTACAGACTTCTTGATGAAAGAGAGAAAAGAGGGGGAGGGGTAAAAGTCGATGTTCAGAATTTAGCAAAGACAATGTCAAAGCAGATAGAGAAACAGCTTGGAATGACCAATTTGAATACTAAAAAAATGGCCAGGAATATGGTTGTTCAGATGGCCAGAAAGTATAAGCCGGAAATAACAGACAGAGAGCTGGCGCAGCTTGTGAACAATATGGTGCCTGAAAAAAAACCGGAATCAGCAGTAAAGCTACCTGCAGATATTCTTAAAACCATGGTGTTACAGTTTATTGCTTATAGTTCAGGAAATATGAGTGTTTCAGAAAAAAGAAATTTACCCCAGGATTGGGAGAAAAAATACTGGAATTCCTTTTCGCAGGAAATAAAAATTTCTATTATAGAATATTTAAATGGTAGTATAAATAAAAAGGATTTTTGGAGCAGAATAAGCAGGCAGGCATTATAAAAATAAAAATTAAGATAAGAGATGGTGAATTTCGGTTTGCTCAAGGTCAATTCTTTTGAGTTTATTTCTGAAATTTGTGGTATTGTCATCAATAATTTTTTGTAGATAATCCATCTGCTTTTCTATAGCTTCAATATAAAGATTTTCTTTTATTCTGAATCTCGATCTAAAATGATATTCAGCAAATTCATAGCACCTCATTAAATTTTTGTTTAAGCGCACTACTGTGGATTCATAGAAGGCAAGGGTTTTCTTTAATATATCAAATTCAGTTTCAAATCCTTCCAGGCCTGCTTCAGTAAACTCACGATATAAAAAAAGCAGCTTTTCCAGATAAGCCCTGTCCGACATCTGACTAAGCAGGTCTGCTGTGCCTAGCATAGAACAGGCAAGTGCCTTATCACCATCTGATAATGTTCTGCAGTCAAATCTTAATCCTGTGCATTCAATAAAAGAAATAATTCTCTCTCTTCTTTCCTGGTTGAGTTTAAAAGCTTCAGCATTTTTTTTTGTAAATTCCATACTTCGTTCAATATGAATTTTTGTGTATTTCGCACCGGTTCCTGTGGTATCCCAGTCTTCCTGTATGTAGCCTGTGTCGTGTAGAAGTGCTGCTATGAGCAGATCTGCAGAAATTTCCTCAGGTATTGATTCAGCTGAAATATTTCTGCCATCAATCAGGCGCATTGTAGCAATAAAACAATTTAAAGTATGGTGCAAATTATGGTAGTCAGTATTGCATGCCCTGTATCCGGGAAAATTACCCTTAAAAAGGGCTTTAGTTAAGTGAAAACAGTTCTCTACTATATCAAAAGATTCAGCATTGTAATTAAGAACAAAAATGTTCCTGCACTCAGCAAGAATGGCAGAAGGGCTGTCATGATCAAGGAGCATTGCAAGTTGAACTTTTTTATTAGTGAGCATTCTGTTTTCTCATTTCAATATTTTTATAATACATGTTTTTCTGAAAAAATTATAAAAACTATTTTCTATAAATTAGGATATAATGAAATAAATTTCAAGAGAAAATCAAATTTATCTCTAATTAATTTTTGTTTACTGTGAATTATAATCGTTTTCCTGTTCTTTTTATATATAAATTTAGAATAATTGCTAAAATATAAAATTTTAAAATAATTTGTAATAAAAAATTGATTTAAATTATCAAAATTGATCCAATATCTATTACAGGGTTTTTGGAAAGATAGCAGATGTTAATCCCTTTTTTATTTATAAAATCGATAATTATCTCATAGTCAGGGTGATGATCTATTCTGCCAGTGAGTAGAATAGTTTTTTTAAACTGTCCTGAAGCTCCACCAATAAAGCCATGCTTATATCCAGGCAGATTAATAAAGCCTGGTGTAATGAGCAAAGAATCAATCCCATTTGCCACAGCAATTGTGTATATGGATTTATCCGAAGTTATAATACTTTTTTCATTAACAGGAAGTGTGGAGCATTTACTGTATCCCTGATTGGTGTTTATTAAACTGATATTATTGTCAGTGAAGTACTTTTTAATTTCAGGAGGGGTACATTCTGCTTTATGAATGGCTCTGTTTCCAATGCAAACAATATTATAGGCAATGTCTGATGGATATTTACTGCTCAGTTTTGTGGAGCAAATATTTACATTGCAGTGTTTCTCAATAGATTTTACAACATCTCTGGAAATTGCAGGGTGCATAAAAACAGAATTGCCATGTATAAAAATCTGAATATCAGGATGGCTGCGTATTGGTTCTGCTACAAGATCTGTAGGGGGTATGGGGATTATTTTAAATTCCATAGCAAGATTTTTTTTAATATCATCTGGCGAACGTGAATCGATTATTGCAATAGATCTCAGAGGTGAAAATCTCCTGCTGCTTCCGGCTGATAAATTATATTTTCAATAAGGAAAAAACAGTCGTTGTTTGCTGATGGTATAACTTCACCAACTTTGTGACAAAAGGCCTCTGTTCCGAGAAAATCAAAGATTGAAACATGGTTTTTTTCAGGTGCACGCTGATCAGGGAAAACAAGCACAAACTCATTGCGCATTCCATTGCCAAGATTTTTAAGCCTGAATTTTGTATTCATGGTAATAATAATGGGTTCTATTTTTTGGGGTTCTATTATACGGGCTTTTTTAAGTTTATCTTTTATTTTTTTTACAGAGGAATCATGAGGATTGAAGGAATCAATTATTTTAGCTATGCGATCATAGTCCAGGCTTGTTATTATATATTTCTTTTTTTTAAATAACATTGTAAGACCCTGCTTAAATAATTATAACCAAACATATGTATATTCCATATCAGGTCGCTGCCTGATGTCAATAAGAAAGTATCAAAAAGTATTAAAATGAATAAAAATGTGTTTTTCTAAGAAGGGAATTGTTTAAGCAGATTGTTTATCAATGTATAATTTGTAAGTTCATTTACAGGAAACTCTCCTGAATGAGAAAGAATTTGTAAAAAGCAGATAAGTCCGTTTTGGAGAAAAACTGCAGCTGAAGCACCGGAATTAAGCTCAGAAGAAAGTATTTCCAGTCCATCGAGCACAATGTTTTCATCACATTGCTTTTCAGGAATGTATGCGGTTTTATATCTGTATAGCACTTCTTTTCCATTATGTTCAAGCCCTTCAAGGCTTAAAAAATCAATTTGTTCAAGAAAATGATTTTCATCAGGCAAACAAGACACAAGATGCTCGATTATATCTCTTTGGAATTTTGAAAATACCATTTTTCTAATATCTTTATATCTTTTAATTTAAAACCTTTTATATATTGAATAATGTTTAAAAATATTGCAACTCTTATTTTTTTTAAATAGAGAGATATCAGAAAGAGTGGTAAAAGTAACTATGTTTTTTTCAGGGAAATGTAATTATATCCCATATGTCAGGAGTTTCCTGGGAGATTCTCCAAAAAGCAACTTTGCTTATAGGGCCGCTTTTGTAAAGTTTCAATTTGTCAGCTATTGTATTTTTATCATCAAAATAATGGGCTACTTTGATTGTAGTGGAATAGGTGAAAAAAGGGATTTTGTCTTCAGTATATTCTATCTCAGGTTTTAATTTTTCAATTAGATCTTTGGTGGAATTAAGTCTGTATGCACGTGCAGGATTTTTATCAGTCCATGCCCTTCCGTAAAAAGGTATGCCCATGATAATTTTTTCAGCAGGTATTTTAGAAATCGCGTATTTTGCTATTTCCTCACACCAGTTGAGAGATGATACAGGTCCTGCTTTGCTTGTGCTCCAGTGTTGATCATAGGCCATGATTATTATACGGTCAGCTATTTTGCCTATTTTATCGTAATCAAAAGCATCATTAACATTTTTCCTTCTTGCTGGCACAGCAATGCTTAAGGTCTTACCTTTAAGTTCTTTTTTTAAAATTGTGAGGAATTCTAAAAATATGTCTTTATCAGCAGGAATAACAGCTTCGAAATCTATCTGCACTCCATCAAACGGGGCAGATGCTGCAACAATGTCGCTAATCAGCTTGTCGCGTAAATTAAATGCAGGATTGAGGCATATATGTGTGAGTGTAAAATTTCCTGTTTCAGCAATTACAAGGTGAACTCTCCCTTTGTAGTTCTTTATCCTGTTTATATTGGGTGTGCCGTAGAGCGTGCCGGTTCTATTGATGCGTGCAGAAAAATATCCCACATCAGTGAGAGGAATTTTATCTGTCAAATGAGCCTCTTCTCCTGACATGAGGTATCCCCAAATTTCATTGAATTGGTATACCTTTTCGTCTGTTTGCGCTAAGGAGTTGGATACATAAGTGAGTGAAAATATAACTATGACTATTGTGAAGATAATAAAAAAAATGCGGTTTATCATATACTCATACCTTGTTGCGTATTTTTAGAATTGTGATTTTAGCATTTTTTGTAATTACAGGATTTAGTTCAATTACTATTTTATTTAGAGGTGAGATTATTTGCATGTTCTGGTTTTTTCTTGACTGTGCTTTTGTTAGAATTTTACAGGTTTGATCTGCTGAATTTCTTTCCGAATTTATATTGTCATTTTAAACAATTAAATTTTTAAAAATCAAGGAACCTGAATTTAAGGTTGAAAATATTATCGGGCTTATTCCCAGTCTTCTGTTGATAAGTCCTTTATTCTTGAGAATTCATTCATGTTATTGGTAACAACGATCAGCTTGTTGGATATTGCTATACTTGCAATTTGCAGATCAAAAGGGCCTATCGGTTTACCTATTTTTTCCAGATCGGCTCTAATCTTACCGAATATCTCTGAAGCATCATCATCAAAGGTTAGTGATGGAAAAACCTGAAGAAAACTTGTCAGTCTTTTATATGTTTTTAAAAAGGATTTACTTTTATATGCTCCTGTAAATAATTCAGCTCTCACTATTGAACATATATAAATATCATCAGGATGCAAAGAAGATAACTTCTTTACAATTTTTTCTGATTGCCCGTTTAAATATTTTATGCAGACATTGGTATCTAGCAGGTACATTATAGTAATTTATCCCTATTCGGATATTTCCCTTGAGGTAGTCTTTGCAATGGGTTGTTTTTCATCGAGCCATAAGTAGATTTAAAAAAGTTTTTCGGCCAGGAACTTTTTACCTTTTTTTTTGTCTGTATAATAACAACAACTTCTACATCTACTTCTTTTTCGGCTGTAGGTATCTTCAGGTTTAAAACGCCATCAGACCCTATTCTTGATTTAATATTTATGGTTTTCATATTATCAGAGCTCTTTTGAATTTTATTTATAATAAGGTTTTGATTATGGTATATTAATGAAAAGTTGAATAAATTTCAATAATAAAAAAATAAAATAATGTTATTGTCTATTTATAGCAACTGCTTTTTCAGTAGCATTAGGTTGTTATTGTTCATAAAAAGTTTGACTTTATCTGATTATTTGATATTAAGTATTAACTTTAATAATAAATGGAGGCTGCATAATGAAATACGGAGCACAAAACAATATCGTTGCAAAAGTAAAGACGATTAAAACCGGCGATGTCATGTCCCATGTAAAATTTGATGTGGTTACTGCAAATGAGATGAGTTCAGTTTTAACAACAGATTCTGTTCAGTCGCTTGGCCTTAAAGAGGGGGATATGGTTAGTCTTATAATTAAAGCAATCCATGTATTGCCTGTAAGGGATTAATTTTATCTGTTTTATAATCTGCTGTAAACAATTTAATCCGGTTAACGGCAGATTATAAAATAATTTAAAGATTTTTAAAATTGTCAAATTCAAGGTTATTTTAGTGAAAGGTTATACTGGCATCTGATATGCTGGAGCAGGAATTGAAGCTAAACAGCGGATAGAATTGGTATTAAAGGAGTAGTAAAGAAACTGTTACTTGCATTGCCATAGATACAGGTTTTGACAATATCTGCACATTCAACAGAGTCTTTAAACGCCTTGCAGGAGTTTCACCTGGTGAGTTCAGGAAGGGCTGAGAAGTTGAGAATTTTATTTTCCATTATTCAAGAAGGCGATAGTTTATTTTTTAGTTTTTTTAAAAATATTAATAAATTGATCTGCTGATAATGCCTGTATATCAAAATTCTTATAGTCTTTAATGTTTCTTGTAATAATATAGTCAATATTATTTGCTTTTGCAGTATAATACTGAATGGCATCTTCGAAATCTGGAAAATTAGAAGATAATGAAGAATTAATTATTTTTTCATCAACAGATAAAATATTAACCAGAAGTTTAAATTTATTTAATATTTCAATGGTTTCTTTTTTTGACTTTTGTTTTCTTAATATGTAAAATAAATTAGAAAATATTAATGATGAAACTGAAGCATTAAGTATACCTGAATCAATCAGATGAAATAAATGTGCTGAATGGATATAAAAAGGATCTCTCTTAGTAAGGAGATCCAGGATAATGTCTGTATCAACAAATATATTTTTCATTATTTGTATTTTTTAATTAAGTATTCAGTATAGTCATTTTTAAAATCATCCGAAGAAAAAGGTTTCATAACACCGGAAAGTTCTTTAACTATTGGTGATAATTTATAATTATCATAATTAGTTTCAGTTAATATGGCAATGAAATATTTTTCTACCATTTGAGACAAGCTGGTATTATTAATCATAGCATATGTTTTAGCTTTTTCAATAATAGTTTTGTTGAGTTTTAAAGTTAATTTACTATCCATATAAAAACTCCTAATACGTATAATATATAAAAACATGAACGTATTGTCAATATTAATTGAAAAAAATAGTCTAAAGGATCTGACCCCTGTTTTTCATAGAAAAGCCATCCTTTACTGAGATTTTCAACATCAGAGGTTAGTATTTTAATTTTTATTCAAATCGAAGATGAAGTTTTTTTATCAACTGCATTACTCTCTTACCTAACTCGTCAATTTGAGTAAAAAATAAAATTTATATCCAATTATTTCTGTCAATAATGAAAAAATCTTGAAATATAAACCCTGCTTTATGATCCTAAACAGAGCCGGCTTTTTTTAAGCAGGTAAGAGAATTTAGAGGTATAAAAATGAGAGTTTCGAAATATATTCTTCCAACCCTGAAAGAGGACCCATCTGATGCTGTTGTACTAAGTCACAGGCTTATGGTCAGGGCAGGGCTTGTGCGCAAGGAGTCAGCAGGGATGTACGCATATCTTCCATTGGGATTAAGGGTTTTGAGAAAAATAACAGCAATTGTAAAAGAGGAGATGGATAGGGCAGGCGCACATGAATGTCTTATGCCTGAAATGACAAATGCTGATTTTTGGAAAGAGTCAGGCAGATGGGATACTATGGGTCCGGAAATGATTCGTATTCAGGACAGAAATAATCTGGAATATGCACTTGGCCCTACACACGAGGAATCATTCACCAATCTAGTGCGATCAGTAATTTCATCATACAGGGACTTGCCTGTTAACCTTTATCAAATAAATACAAAATTCAGGGACGAGATAAGACCGCGCTTTGGCGTCATAAGAAGCAAGGAATTTATAATGAAGGATGCCTATTCCTTTGATATTGATCAAAAGGGGCTTGATGAGTCTTATAATGCAATGGCATTAGCATACAGGCGTATTTTTGAAAGATGCGGACTTGAAACAATTTCTGTTCAGGCTGATTCAGGTACAATGGGAGGAAGTGCCTCTGAGGAGTTTATGGTTGCTTCAGAAGTTGGTGAGGAAACTCTTCTTATATGTGGAGAGTGTGACTACAGGGCAAACAGTGAAAAGGCTGAATTCAGGTTTCCTGAAACAATGAAATCTGCCCCAGAGGAACTGAAAACAGTTGATACGCCGGATATAAAAACCATTGGCGATCTTGTTAAATTTTTTAATTATGATGAAGACAGGTTTTTTAAAAGCATAGTTTATGTGGCAGATGGCAAACCTTTAATGGCAGTTGTTCCAGGGAGCAGGGATATTAATGAGGCAAAGCTTTCCAACTATTTAAAGCCAATTGAACTTGATCTTGCACCTGATAGCGTGGTTGAGGAATTTACAGGTGCACCTGTAGGTTTTGCAGGGCCGGTTAGTGATAAAAAAATGAGAATAATTTTTGATCCCATGATTAAAAATATAAATAATGCTGTTGTTGGTGCCAATCTTAAGGATAAGCATTTTACAGGTGTTAATCCTGGCCGTGATTTTACAATTACTGAAGAGTTTGATATTACCACAGCAAGAGAAGGGGATTTATGTCCTAAGTGCGGTAATACAATGCGTGAAAAAAAAGGAATTGAGGTTGGTCATATTTTTAAACTGGGCTATAAATATACTGAAGCAATGAAGGTTAAGGTTCTTGATGAAAAAGGGAAAGGAATTACTCCTATTATGGGATGCTATGGTATAGGGATTAATAGAACCATGGCTGCAGTTGTTGAACAGAATAATGATGAAAGGGGCATAATCTGGCCTAAGGCTGTTGCACCATTTGACGTGCACCTTATTGGAGTTGCAAAAAAAGATGATGAAATTGCAAAAGTGGATGAAATTTATAATATGCTCATTGATGCTGGTGCAGATGTTCTTTATGATGATAGAAAGGCTAGTCCCGGGTTTAAGTTTGCTGATGCTGACCTTATAGGCATACCTATTCGTATTACTATTGGCAAAAATTATTTTGAAAAGGGTACAGCTGAGGTAAAAATACGAAATAAAAAGGAGATTTCCCTTGTAAGCAGGGAATCGCTTGTTAATGAAATAAAAAGCTTTTATTTTTGAATGTAAAAAAATACAAAAATATTTTTTTATTATATATGTATATAATTTTTAATTGCACATATTTTGAAATTGTGTTTATTTTAATAAATAA
>CAZYPA010000072.1:0-1652 GCA_964649175.1 uncultured Leptospirales bacterium
GGAATTTTGCTGACAAGTATAAGGTCATTTTTTTCATAGATTGGTTCAACTGTTTGAGGTACAATATAAAAAGAAAATATAAGTGTAAATAAAAGAGAAAAAATAATTGTTAACAAGGTTCCTGCTGTAGCATATAAAATATATGAAATCAGGTTGTTATACTTCTGTATTGCTGTTTGTGGATTTTTAATGCATTTTACAAGGGCATCAATAGAGTTTATTATTATCAGAATAATCAGGGCAGATGCAGTATAAAAAACATTATTGAGAAAAAAAGCATCCGGATTGTTGATTGCATAAAAGGGCGGAATTAATATTATAACAAGTTTAAGCAGAAGGTATATTGTGCCTCTGTAAAAAGCTCCTGCATAAACCTGGCCCAGGCCTGTAAAAAAAAATGAAAGGGTAAAGGCAACTACAGGGTTTGCCTTTTTATATTTTTTGGAAATAATAATTTTTTTTGACAAGTTCAACTCCGAAATATATGGAATCTATTAAATTATTCAGTAAAAAAATTTAGCCTGGTTCTGTGTAAACCATGCTCTTTAACTGGTCAAACAGAATTTATTATCTGAATATTAGTTGACGTAGGACTATTTTCCTGAATAATTTACATTGAAATTCCTTCAGGCTTATATCAGAGGTTATAACTTGAATAAATACAAAAAAACAACAGTGTTTGCAATAATTTTTCTGATTATCTTTGCAGGGATTTTTTTGCTTCATGCTCAAAACGCCATTTCCCTGAATAAGGAGGGGTGGGATTATTATAACAGGGGCGAGTATCAAAGGTCGCTTTTAAACTTCACCTCATCTCTCAGGCTTAATCCCAATTATACTGATTCTCTTATAGGTGCCGGGCGTTCGCATTATGCACTCTCATCCTATGATCTGGCTATTGAGATGTTTACTGATGCTTTAAGGCAGGATGAAAAATCAGTAGATGCATTGAACGGTATGGGCATGGTGCTTTCGGATGTGGGACGCTTTAGTGAGGCTATAAATTATTTTGACAGAGCTTTTGAAATTTCCGGTAAATCCATAGAATCTGAGTATGGTCTTGCCTATGCATATTACATGATGGGTAAAAGAATATGGGCAGAGAGAAAGCTTGAAAATATATTCAGAACTAATCCTTATCATTTTGAATCTCTTCTTTTAATGGCAGATATTAAAACAGATGAGATGAGGCTTAAAGAGGCGCGTTCATTTGTTGAAAAAGCTATTGATACAAACAGGGAATCTCCTCTTGGCCATATAAGGTACGGCAATCTTCTTTTTAAAAATTTTATGCTCTCAGGTGATATTTCCTCTATTGCTGAAGCAAAGGAATCCTATAACAGGGCTTTGTCTATCAATCCTTTAAGCTTCAGGGCTAATATGGACATGGGTCTTATCTCTCTTGAAGAGGAGAAGCATTTTGCGCACAATAAACTGGTTTCTTCAGGGGAAGGATTAAATATAAATGCTAATGCAGCTGATGCTGTTGAATATTTTTCAAAGGCAGTATCTGTTGCTAAAAATAAAGCATCTTTATACAGTCTGGCATTTGCCTCTGATTTGACAGGGAATACTTCCAAAACACTTGAATACATGCTTGAAGCATATTCCAGGTATCCATCTGACTCTATTTTGAAGGCATCTCTGGAGGA
>CAZYPA010000072.1:1752-11292 GCA_964649175.1 uncultured Leptospirales bacterium
TTGAAGCATATTCCAGGTATCCATCTGACTCTATTTTGAAGGCATCTCTGGAGGACTTCCTTGTTTTTAATGATTACAAAGCTGCTCATCCGGCCAGGGTTATGCTTGGCAGGGAGAATTTTGATCTTGCATCATCTCACATGAAAGAGAGTCTGCACGGAAATGTTGTTTATTACCTAAGGCGTTCTCTTTTGCTTAATCCTTTTAACAGGGAGGTCCGTGAGGAGCTTATCAGGTACTATTCTATTTTGAATTATAACAGGCTTTATATTGATGAAATTAAACAGCTTTTAAGCTATTATCCTGAAAATAAAATTCAGGATATGCTTAATGTTGCTATTATTAAAAGAAGGGACAGGCTCTATCATAGAGAAGGTTATTCTGCTGAACCTGTGCCGCGAAATGTTCCCTCCATACTTGTTCTTAACTTTAACAGTGCAGGAAAAATAACAGAACACCCTGATGCTGGAAGGGTTGCTGCAAGAAATATCCATTTTGCATTACAGCAGTATGGCAGAATGGATGTTGCAGGTTTAAGGGAGAGGGAGGAGCTTGCAGGTTCGCTTAAAAGCGGGGGCAATGATATTTTTGATACTATAAGGTATTTAAGAGAGGCTGCTTTAAAGGGCGGGCGAAAATATGATTATATTGTCTATGGTGAAATTTTTGAAAATGATAACTATATAAGCCTTGGTTGCAAGGTTCTTGATTTAGAAAAAGGTTATATTATTACGGAATTTTCTGAGAATGCAAAGGGCAAGGGGAGTATAAACCATGTTGCAATGAATAGTGCCAGGAAAATTTTTAACACAATTCCATTCAGTGGAAGGGTTTTGAAAATAAGGGATAATGGGATTGTTGTTAATCTTGGCCTTATGGATGGAATTGAAGAAGGGTCTGATCTTGTTATATTCAGGAATGAGAGATCAAAAAGCAGCGGTGATATAAGGCGGATAAAAGAAATATTTCAGGTTAAAGAGGCTGATACCTATATCTGCTATGCTGAACCTGTAAGGGAAGAAGTATTGAGGGAAATTGATTCAACAGATACTGTTTATCCCCTTGAACAGCGTAGAGCCAGGTGTCTGGATTGATTTTTATGACAGAGGAAAGAGAATTTTAGCATATGTTTTTTTTACTCCGTCTGTGTTAACCACAAAATTTCTGTGAGTTATATTTATATTTTTTAAGAGAACAACAACCATTGACAGGCCCAGACCCATACCTTCAGCTTCAGGGTCCGGGTTTTCCATAAAGAATTCAGCTATACTGTCATATTTGGAGGATTTTTTTATCCTGGTATTTATTTTTTCTATTTCTCTTTTGCTGAGTGGGATATTGTTTATCACTTCAACAAAAAGGTGTTTTTTGTATACTTTTAGGTATGTTCTGGTTGAAAGCCCATATTTTTTGGCCTTAATTCCATATTCAAGAAGTGATTTTTCATTAAGAATTGACCTTACTTTTAAAACAACATCTTCTGTGTCATTAAGGTCTTTAATCTGTCCTTCAAGCTGTAGTATTTTTTTTGCATTAGCTTTTGTTGCATTTGAAATAAGTTCTTTTATACAGGAATAAACCGGTGTATAAAGATCAATGCGGTTGTGTTTTTCTAAAATTTTCGCAAGAGCAAATTTTATTTTTTCTTCAGTCTTTTCTATGGCAGAGTAGGATAGAAATATAATATCACTTTCATTTTTTACAGCGGTTATTATTTCATTTTGATATGATTCGTTTTTTAAGCTTTCCATTAAACAACCTATGACATTTTTTATTTAAAATACTTGATAAAATCAGCATTTATTACGTAACTTGTTCCTGTGAAAAAACTCTTTTGTCACAGACTTTTAAGTTAAAAGAATGTATATATTACTATCGTAATATATAGTTGAAAATTATTATAGCATAATAATTATTTTTTTCAAGTACTTAATTAAAGTGATTATATAATTTTAAAATGAGTGTAAATATGGCTGAACTATCTGTTTCTATTTTACCTTCTGTTTTAACACTTACTGTTACAGCATTTATTTTTGGCATTATTCTTTCCTATGCAAGGCTGAAGCTTAAGGTTGAAAGGGATCCTTTAATTGAAAAAGTAAACAGTGCGCTTCCAGGAGCAAATTGTGGAGCCTGTGGATTCCCTGGATGTTCTGCTTATGCTACAAGGATTGTGGAAGAAAAATATGATATAAATCTTTGTCCTGTTGGTGGGCAGGATACTGTGACACGTATTGCCTCTATAATGGGAGTTGACGCTGTTGAAAGTGGAGTACCTCTAAAAGCAAGGGTAGCATGTCAGGGAGGAATAAGAGAAACTTCCCTGAAATTTGTTTATCAGGGTCCTAAAACCTGTGTTGCTGCAAATGGTCTTATGCAAGGCTTTAAGGTTTGTGAATTTGGCTGTCTAGGTTTGGGTGATTGTGAAGCATCATGTCCCTTTGATGCAATTCATATAAATGAAAATGGCCTTCCTGTGGTTGATGATGAGAAATGTACAGGCTGTGGGAACTGTGTAACAGCCTGTCCAAGGAATATTATTACTCTTGTAAAAGAAAATTTTAAGGTTTATGTATTATGTAAAAATGAAGAAAAACCTGCTACTATGAGGCTGGGCTGTTCAGTGGGGTGTATAGGTTGCAAGCTTTGTGTTAAGGCATGTATAGAAGTTCATAAAGATAATCCTAATATTGAAACAGCGATCACTGTTACTGATTTTGTAGCAACAATTGATTTTGATAAATGTATCAATTGCCTTAAATGTGCAGAGGTATGCCCTGTGCCTGTGATATCTCCTCTTGAGGTTTCCAATAAGATGAAAAAAGCAGCTAAAACAGCGGTGGATGAATGAAGTCAATCTTTGATTTAAATGGTACAGAAAGAGCTGCTGCTCTTCTTGTGCTGCTGGGCCCTGAAATTGCTTCAGAGGTTATGAAGCATCTTGATGAAGAAAGCATAGAGGCCATTACTGCTCAGATGATAAAAGTGCAGACCCTTTCTCCAGAGGACAGGGAAGATCTTATTGGCGAATTTATGATTGAACTTAGAAGATCATCAAAAACAGCCAGAGGTGGTATAAACAGGGCCAGAAAGATGATTGTAGATGCCTTTGGCGCGGAAAAAGCTGATGAGATGATTGCCCGTATTGAAAACAGAGATCCTGAGTCAGGCCTTAAATTTTTATCTGAAATTGATGATTTAGAAGCACTTGCTCTTTTAAAAGATGAGGATCCTGGAGTTACAGCACTTGTTCTTAGCTATATTGAACCTGCAAAGGCTGCTAAAATCTTAAAGGGGTTCTCTGCTGATAAATCCAGGGCTGTAGCAATCAGGCTTGCAAAGATGAAAAATCCTTCACCAGAAGCAGCTGTGGCAGTAGGGCGGGCATTGAAAAAACGATATAAAAAAATTCAGGAACTCCAGGGTGACAAGGGTGTTGAAGGCGGGGTTGATTCTTTAATGAGTATTCTTGCTCATATGAGCAGCTCTCAGGAAAAAAATATATTACAGGGTATAGATATTGTTCTTCCTGATCTTTCCAGGGAAATAATGCAAAGAATATTTGTTTTTGAAAATGTAACAAAGCTGTCAAATAGTGAAATACGTATACTTATTGATGAAATAAATAATGATTCACTGATTGCCAGGTCTCTTAAAGGGGCTGAAGATGATGTGCGATTTAAGTTTCTCCGTAATATGAGCCAAAACAGGGCTTCTGATATTATCAGGGAGATGGATTTAATGGGACCTATACGGCTTTCAGAAGTTGATGAGTGCAGGGACTATATTGTTGAAATAATGCGTGAACTCAATGAGAATGGTGTTATTATAATGAAAAGGGATGGAGAAATTTTTGTAGAATAATCAGCTCCTGTTGCTAAGCCATTCTGACCCGTCAGTATAATGCTCCTTTTTCCAGATAGGAACCCTTTTTTTGATTTCATCAATTATATATCTTGAACCATCGTATGTTTCTGCTCTGTGAGGGGTTGATACAATAATGACTATAGATGTTTCACCAGGATAAACCTTGCCATATCTGTGAACAATTATGCATCGGTTTAATTTGTATTTTTCTATTGCTTCATCTGCGATTTTATTAAGCTCTCTTAAAGCCATTTCTGGATAAATTTCATAATCAATTAATCTGACATTTTTATTCTTTGAATTATTTCGCACACGGCCAATGAAAACAAGATCTGAGCCATCAGAATCTGAAGCTCCCTTTGCAAGGATTTTTGTAATGTTCACAGATTCTTCCTGAATAAAAATATCTTTCATTTTTAACCGCCACTTACAGGGGGGAAAAGAGCCACAGTATCCCCTTCCTGGAGAATTCTGTTCAGGTCACAATACTCTTCATTTACAGCAACAAGAAGAGTATCTTTTTTTTCAGCAAATTTATTGTTGTTTTTAGTTAGCATATCCACTATTTCTGACACCTTAATTGCTTCAGATACAATAAGCTCTTTTTCAGCAAAGCCGCAAATATCTCTAAAGGAAGCGAAAAGTTTTATTTTAACTCTCATTTTTCACTTCTTTTTTTGCTTTCATATTATTTTCACGTTTTACCATAAAAATATAGTGTTTAACATAAGGCTGAAGCCCTTCAGGGAATGCATGAGTGTCTATATTATTCAGATTATTCAGCAGAGCGTCTATTTCTATTTTAGGGAGATCCTCTTCACTTGCATCAATCAGAATTTTGAACCTCTTTACTATTTCATTATCAACTGCATCAGAAGAGAGTTTAGTCATACGATTATACAATCGTAAAAGGTTTGTCTTCCTGACATTTTTTCTGGTTTTTTTACCCGTTTTAGTCCCTGTGACAGGCATAAATATCCCCCTGCTGATATAGTTCAATTAAGACTGATCTTAGATTACTGCTTTATGCTGTAAAGAAAGTTTTTTATATTTTTTATCAGGGCTGATTCCTGATTTTCTTAGGGATTGTTTCAATGGAATTGTATTTTTGTTAAAAAGAATTTAATTACCTGATTCATTTGTGTCGATAGATAAGATAATAAGAAAGCAGCAATTCCTGTTATGTTTATTTTAGTTAAAAATTATTCAGGAATAAATAGTAGTAAAATAAATTTTTTTTAGAAAAGATAAGCCTGGAGGTATAGAATATGAAATGTCTAAGGTGTGGCAAGGAGCTTAATTCTTTGAACCATCATTATATTCCTTTGAAAAACAGGAAAGAGGGTTTGCGATATTGTCTTAATTGTGCAAAAGAGGAAAAAATAATCACACTGGTTTAGTGATCTTTAATTAAAATTTTAAAGCCCGGCAAATAATCAAACCGGGCTTTCTGAAGTTTTTTACCAGTCATCGCTTTGGCTGTCTTTATATTTGTCCCTTACAGTTGCAGTAATGTCATCTATATAAAAATATTGCCATTGTGGGTGTATACTTTTATTAGCCGGTTTATATTGAATATAGAGTATTTTTAAATTTTTTTCCTGTTCCAGAAAAGCATCCTGCTGTTTAATATTTTTCCCTAAATTTGCAGTTATTTTTTTCCATCCAAGGAAATTGGTTTTTCCAAGAAAAATGCTGTGTGTTTTATCTTCAGTATCCTGAATAATGAGAAAAAGATCTCCAGCGAAGTTTTTACCATAAACCCAGATTGAAATAGATTGGGCATACCTGTTTATTTCAAGAGGTTTTGCCGGAAATATCTGGAAAGAATCTCCAAGTTTACCTTTAATTTTTACTCCAAGATATTTTTTTGAATCATTAAATGGTGCGGGAAATTGATCCCTTATTTGTGCACCAGCATCCTGATCCCGGATTGTTCTGAATTTAATATTATCATTGGAATATTCGGTTGTTTCAAAATCCTCGAGAGTTGTTTCAGTGTAAACATTTTGATAAGATTCAGCTTCATTTTTAGATTCAATTCCCTTTTCTTTTTCCTGGCTATACAAGGGGAGAATGAATAAAAGCATAATGAAAAAAGGTATAATTTTTTTCACGCTAGATTCCTCCAAAAGAATAATTTAATCAGCTATTCTGAATATATTTTATATTTTATATTTTTATATTATACATAAAATTAGTATGGAATAATTGTTATGCTTAAACATTAAATTTACTATTTTCTCCTGTCAATAAAATTGTATTATACTGATTGAAATTATCCTTGCTTTTGAGCCTGTCTTTACAAGAATAATGTGTATGAAGTGGAGGAAATTTTATTGAAAAATATTGCTGATCTGCTTAAAAAAAATATTTTAATTTTAAGAATCAGCAGTGTCTGGATTATTTTGCTTATGCTTCTGGTTTTTCCTTCTTCACTCACTGCATCGGATAATGATACCAGCAAGAATTCATATAACTGGTTTTGGTTTGTTTATGAAGCCTCCTCTCATCAGTATGGTGATAATACTGTTTTTCGACCATTTTACATGGGAATGGATTACAAAGAGGGTACTTTTCAGGCTTCCCTTATGCCTGTTATTTTTACCAGGTATAAAGATGAAAATTATGACAGGGTCAGGGGATTCTTTGGATTTTATGCATCAGATGATTACCTGCATTCAGATGGGGAAAAGGATTATGATTCAGGGTTTTTCCCATTTTATTTTTATGGAAAGGGTGATAGCGAAAAGGATAATTATTTTTTTCTTTTCCCCTTAGGGGGTACTATAAAAGGAAAGCTTGGACACAATGAAATTTCACCCTATATATTCCCTGGCTTCCTTTTGTTTGTATTTTTCCCTCCCTCAGGATTTTTTACATTGAAAACCATGGCCTGGAGCCTGTTATCTCTGGTGCCTGTTTATACAAGGTATAATTTGAAGGATTATCATGCTAAAGCCTGGTTTTGGCCTCTTATTCAGCGGGGGAAAAGTGATAATAGGGATGATTTTAGATTTCTTCCTTTTTATGCGCATAATTCAAAGGATGGCTGGTATGATAATTATTCATATTTGCTTCTTATAAATTACAGGAAAACATTTTTCAGGGATGATGAAAGGTACACTTTCTTTTTCTTACCTGTTTATGGGAAAAAATGGAGTAAAAGCAGGGATATTTCCTCAACAACGATTTTATGGCCCTTTTTTTCCTGGGGGTATAACAAAAAAAGCGGAGAAAGATCCTATAACTTGCCGTGGCCTCTGGTTCAGATTATGGATAGTGAAAAGCCTGTAATTAAAAAAAGAATTTTTTTTCCTTTTTATGGGAGATATAATTATACTAATTATGAATCTTTTTTTGTTACCCCTTTTTATTTCAGGATAAAAAAAGAAAGCGAGTTTTACAGCTCTGCATACCATTATAATTTTCTTTTAGCCTGGTATTTTAAACGGGATTATAAAATAGAACATGAATACTATGGGAATTCATGGAGATATTTAAAGCTATGGCCATTGTTTCAGGCAGAGTGGAGCAACAATGGGCTCTTTGCTGTAAATGTTCTTTCTCTCCTTCCTTTCAGAGATAGAGGCGGATATGAAAAATTATACCAGCCATTCTGGACTGTTTTTGAATACAGAAAAACCCCTTCCGGCAATAAACACCTTGGGTTATTTTTAAGAACCTATTACCAGGTATGGAGTGATGATTATTTTAAAATGAAAATTCCGTTTATTATAAGCTATGAAAAGAGAAAAGATAAACTCCTGGATTTTACAATTCTTTTAAATGCTTTTGGTTATGAAAATAAGCCTCGTAAAACCTGCTTCAGGTTTTTGTGGATCCCTTTTAAAATAGGAGAAGGAACAGGGGATGATTATATTTCAGAAATAGAAGATTGTGAAGATCTTTTATTTGTCAGAGAAAGGTATAATCCTTATTATGGTTTTAATTATAATCATAGCTTTCCTGTAGAGCCTGTTCTTTCCAATAAGGCTTTTGTACGGATAAATATTTTTTAAGGATATATATGTTAGGCGAGTTTAAAAAATCATTTTATAATTTTTTTGCTGATATTGGTGAAAAACTTATGAAACAGGTGGAATTTGCCGGATTCACGCTTATTCTTCTTTTTCATGCATTTCTTGAGATGAGGTTTATCTTTAGAAAAAGAAAAGAAATTGTAAAGCAGATGTATATTTCAGGTGTAAAGAGTATTCTTGTGGTTACAATAGTTGCTCTTTTTGGCGGAATGATCCTGGCTTTGCATTCTGGTGTGGAATTTTTGAAGTATGGGCAACAGGAAATGGTTCCTACTCTTATGATCAATATAATGAACAAGGAGATGGGATCGTTTCTTACTGCTATAATACTTACTGCATTCTCAGGTGCAGCAATGGCAGCAGAGCTTGGCACTATGAAGGTTTCAGAGGAGATTGATGCACTTGAGATGATGTCCATCAATCCTGTAAGGTTTCTTGTTATGCCCAGGCTTGTGTCTATGATGATTATGCTCCCCACTCTTTCTGTGTATACTATTGTGCTGGGAGTTATAGGAGGGGCTATTGTATCTTTTTTTCATTTGGGGATTTCAACAGAAGCCTATTTTTTCAGGCTCTATGAATCCATCTGGTTAAAGGATGTGTATGTGGGACTTTTGAAGAGCCTGGTTTTTGCTATTATTATTTCATCAATAAGCTGTGCCAATGGGCTTAAAGCAGAAAGCGGGGCGCTTGGAGTTGGAAGGGCAACAAGGATTTCCGTGGTATCATCATACCTTTTGATAATTATTGTTGGTTATTTTATTACTGCTTTTTTCTATGGCGGTCTTGTATGATAGAGTTTATAAATGTGACAAAGCGTTTTGGTAAGCTCGTAGTTCTTGATAATGTTTCATTTACTATTGAAGAGGGCGAAACATTTGTTATTATTGGGCAGTCAGGTTCCGGTAAAACAACTATTCTGCGTCATATAGCAGGTTTTTTTGATCCTGAAGAGGGGAGTGTTTTAGTAGATGGTGATAAAATGAGCAATGCCTCTTTTTCCATGCGCGTTTCTATAAGGGCGAAAATGGGGTTTCTTTTTCAGTCCGGGGCTCTTATAAACTGGCTTAATGTGAGAGACAATGTAGCTTTGCCCCTTGTTGAGCACAGGCTGGGTACAAGGGAGGAAATAGATGAAATTGTTAATGACAGGCTTAAAAGGCTACAGCTTTGTGATGCTGCGGATAAAATGATCTCTGATATTAGTGGTGGTATGAAAAAAAGGGTAGGGCTTGCCAGGGCAATAGTGCGCAATCCACGCTTAATCTTGTATGATGAACCTACATCCGGGCTTGATCCTGTAATGTCTGCTAAAATTGATGAGCTTATTCTTGAAATGCAGCGTGATTTGGGTATTACTTCAGTTGTTGTAACCCATGATATGTCAAGCGCTTACAGAATCGCTGATCGCATAGCTATGCTTTACAAGGGAGCTATTATTGAATGTGGTACTCCTGATGAGATTAAAAATAGCAGCAATGAAATTGTGCAGCAGTTTATTATGGGGCAGATCGATGGACCTATTGAAATATAAAACTGATTCTGGTTACATAATTAAGAACAATAAGGAAGATGATATAAATGACACGATTTAATGAATTTATTGTAGGCCTTGTGTTTATTGTTGCAA
>CAZYPA010000073.1:0-10750 GCA_964649175.1 uncultured Leptospirales bacterium
AATAATCATTCAACAATAATATTTAAGTTATGAAAAATGAAAAAATAACGTTTTTTTATCCGAATAGTTTAAACCTGTTCACTGTCCAGGTTATTGCCATATAAATTAAGGTTGTGGGGATAATCCAGGCAAGACCGTAATAAAATTCTGGCCCTGTGTTAAATATATTCAGCTCGTACCATTGCCGGTCTCCAGGCCAGGCAAATATCTGCAGAACATAGGGATTGCAGATAGAAAAGGGAAGAGCTGCGATAAAGTACATGATAAAATACAGAGTCTTAAACATTTTATTAGCTGCCAGGTATTGAATCAGACCTACAAAGGTATATTTAAAAACAGGATAGAAAAGAATTAACAGCAATATAAACCAGTATGTTTTTACATAGGTCCTATAACCATAATACCAGGCACCGAATCTGTGCAAGTCCAGCAATAGAATAAATATAATCAGGAACCCGGCAGTTACGGCTTTTATCCTGTATTTTTCCCGGTCAAGTTTATTAAGCTTTATAAATATTTTTGCTATCATAAGCTAACCCTCTTGCTCGACAAACATTTGTATAGTTTATTCGTTTAACAAGCAAGAACTTTCCAGATCAAAAATGTCTTTTTTCATTTGACTTTGCACTATAGAAAAGTATTGTTTTATTAAACAAACAAGCTGGGGGAGAGAAATGGAATTAGAATTGGTATGTAATCAATGTAATAATAGTATTGAAAATTCTCATAAATTTTGTCCTCATTGTGGTAGTGCTATAAAAGAAGTTAAATTTTGGGATTCTTCTATTGGGAAAATTATCAGGTACATTGTTTTCATACCAGTATATCTTATAGTATTGGGTATTATGAAATCTTTAATTGGGCTTGTTGGGATTATTTTATTTAGCTTAAGTTTGAAATATTTTTTATTGTTATTTTTTACAATAGGTTTGGTTGGATACTTTTTTGTTGCTAAAATGATACCTCTTTATCTAATATATTTAGTAGAAGGGTTATGTCCCAATAGAAAATTAGCATTATATAGTTTTATAATATTGATTATACTTACAATGTTAGATCTAATTTATTCATTCTTTAATACTGGTTTCTCTTTATTGGAAAAAAATTCTTTAACATATTTTTATACAGCAGTATATATGGTAATTATTTTAAGTGTCTCTTATTCAATGATTACTGCAGTTCTATTTGCAAATGATGATAGATTATATTAAAACAGGAAGGGTATTATGAAAAGGATAATGGCTGTAATTTTAATATTGTTTTTTAGTGTAGGATTATATGCGCAGAGACTTGCTCCACATCCATTAACAGGGAAATGGAAAGTTACAACACTTAATGATATTGGCATGTCTGGTGTAATTGAAATAAAAAACATGAAATTTATATATTCTTATAATGCAGATGGGAAATTGCAGCGAATTGAATATACTTTCTGGGCTTATGTAGATGAAGATGATCCATATAAATATTTAAACATGTTTTATATTAATTCTCCGTTTATGAATCGTATTAAATATGTATTCAAAAACATTGATGATAACTGTGCTATAATAATGTCGGAAGATGAAGTTTTTTATTGCCGTTTAGATAAGATAAAATGAATCAAATCAAAAGACAAGCCTTTGCTTATAATAGGGTAAGCACTCTTGAACAGGCTCAAAACGGCAACAGTCTTGAGTATCAGGTAAGTCATGCCCAAAGATACGAAGATGAGAAAGGCCTTGAGATAATCAAGATTTATTCCTCTGTTAAATCAGCATTTAAAGAAGGTCGGAAGAACTTTAACCGCATGCTGGATGATGCCCTGGCTCAAGAGGTTAAGGATATAATCTTTAAAAATACTAAGAGACTATAACGAGCTAAAATGACTTCTCCACGATTTAAAAAATTATACAAATAAAGTAGAATACTTCAATTTTATCCTATTCATTAAAAGCCCAATAAAAAAAAGCGATCTTAAAATCGCTTTTTTAGTAGATGCTCCTCCGGTAGGACTCGAACCTACGACCAATTGGTTAACAGCCAACTGCTCTACCGACTGAGCTACAGAGGAATATTTTTGATACAATAAGGTTAATAACAAATGAAGGATATCCATGTCAACAATATTTCTTAAAAAATTTTTTTACCTTGTATTTTTTTGTTTTTATGATATTTATAAGCTGTAATAATTTATGGTATTATTCCAATATATAAATAAATTGAAGGATAATAACTCGTATTTTATTACCTTTATTTTATTTAGAAAGAACAGTATTTTACCGTTAATCTTTTAATAACCATGTGTTAATAAGGTGAGGAGCAGAGTGGAACAGGATAATTCCCAAAATACCAGGCTTATTAGAATAACCGGAAATCAACTTGATTTGCATGAAGTAAAGGCAAAGCCTGAAGGAGTTAACCTCCTTAGACAAAAGACCTTTACAAAAGAGTTATCCTCTCTTGTGAATAGAATATATAGCAATGAAACCGGTGAATCAGAATCTATCAAAGAAATAGCCTCCCTTGATATTGCTGAAAAGAATAACCTTCTTATGGAGTTTGAAAAACTCATTTACTCCCTTAAGCATAAAGAAGAAATTGCCAAAACAGAGTCACAGTATAATCCTTTTAATCTGGACATTGATGTTTATGATGACATTGATGATATTGATGATTACCTTCAAAGAGGGATAGAGCAATGCGGATTTAATGAATTTGGAATTTTTAAATATATACTCACTGAAAGTTCCTTCAAATTTGACAGAGGCATTCTTGATGATTTTTTAAAAAGAAACTGTTTTTTCGGCTTAAAAGATGATCTTTTTAAAGAAGGTATTCCAGAACATGGTATTATAATAGAGGCTGATTCAATTGAAAAAGATCCTTTTCTCAAAAAAAAATTTTCTTCTAATTCTGGATCTGAAAAAAGCAATAGCTCCTTTTACTTAAACAGAGTATTATCCTACTCCGATAAAGTTTTTATTAAAGAAAATAATCCAAACCTCAGCACTATAGAAAGATACACATCTCCACTAATTATGATAAAACTTCCAGATGAATCTAATATGAATGCAGTAGAAGTTCATAAAATTATTACTAAATATATGTCAATTCCCCTTGCAGTATATATGGGAAAAAACAGGCTTATCCCTGTAATTAATGATTGCAGCTACGAAGACTGTTTTCATTTAATAGAATTATTTCAAAAAACTTCTCCTGCTCCGGAATTAACCTGGTGCATTCTTTTTGGCAGGGAGATGTTTTCAATGGAAAGTTTTTTTATGATTAAATATTTTCTTTCAAAAATAAAACTTAATGCAGGGATAAATTCTCTTGTTATGAGAGTAGCCTTAAATCAGATTGTGTTAGCTTTGCCTACGAAGAATGTAGATAAATTAAAAAAAATTATTGATGACTTTAATAATAGAAGCAGCAATTATATTGATTTAAAATATATTGAAGATTATAGTTCAGAAACAAAAAATAAACTTTTAGAATTTTTCCTTTGAGAGACAATGCGGTACTATTGTAAAATATACAGTACAGCTTTTATTCTCCTTTTATGTTTCTTTACACATAAGGGGTTTGCTGCAGGCTCAATAGGTACATCAGGCGCAGATTTTCTTGAGCTTGGAGTAGGAAGCCGTCCGCTTGGCATGGGTGAAGCCTTTACAGCTGAAATCAATGATATAAATTCACTCTACTATAATCCTGCAGGTCTTGCCACTTTAAGATTCCCTGTGCTTTCAGTTGTACACCAGGAGCTTATCCTTGATTCAAGGTATGAAAACATCAGTGTTGCATTCCCCCTTTTTGAAGGACGTATTGCTTTTTCCAACTCCTTATTCTGGGTACCTCCATTTGATAAAATAGATATTGATGGAAACACAACAGGAAAAGTAAACTTCTACAATGGAAATTTTTCAATAGGATATGGATATGACCTGGATTTTGTTTATCTGGGCGGTTCAATAAAGTATATATATCAGAAAATTGATACGCTTTTTTTGAGTTCCTTTGCTTTTGATATTGGAGTACTAAAGGGAATGTATTTATATTCGCCTTTTGACAGCCCTGTACGAAATTTTCACATTGGATTTTCTATTTTAAATATTGGAACAAAAGCCAAAGATGATCCTCTGCCCAGGATGATACGTTTTGGCGTATCCTATAAACCCACACACTGGTTGGGGCTGAATATGGATCTTACTGAAAATTTTATAAACGCATCAGACCTTTACGATTTTACCTATGGCTTTGAAGAAAGCTTTAGAATGAATCTTGGAATAGAGCTTAATTACCTTGAACTTTTATATTTTCGTACAGGCTGGAGATTTAATGACAGCGGGAAATACTCTCTTGGTTTTGGTTTTAACTATGCTGTAAAGAATGTAGCCTTTAATATCGACTCCTCATTTTCCGACAATGGCATTTTTGGCCCTGTTTATTCAATAAGCGCTACTTTTAAGCTTATACCAAAAGTTATTACAGTGGAGGATAAACTCCGCGCTGAAGTTCATTATAAAAAGGGCATAAAGCATTATGTAGCGGATGATATAGATTCTGCTATTGATGAATTTAAACTGACAAAAGATTACAACCCTTATCACAAAAATATTGACAAGAAAATTGATGACCTTCTTGAAATAAAAAAAATGAGAAAGAAAAACGAGGAGCTTGAAGATGAGCTTAAAAAGGACCAGCAGGACGAATTCTTCTATTAGGGAAATAACAGTAACCCCTGATTTTTGCCCAAATGCTGCGGGATCTGTGCTTTTCGGCATGGGGAACACAAGGGTAATATGTGCTGTACACTTTTCAAATGAAGTACCTGAACATGCAAAAAATAAAAACACCGGCTGGCTATCAGCGGAATACACAATGCTCCCATATTCCACTCCCACAAGAAAAGCCAGGGAGTTTCAAAAAAGAGATGGGCGCTCTGTGGAAATTCAGCGGCTTATAGGCAGGTCCCTCAGGGCAGGAATAGATCTTTCACTTATACCGGGAATAAGCCTTTTTGTGGATTGTGATGTAGTTGAGGCAGATGGCGGAACAAGAACAGCAGCAATTACAGGCGGTTACCTTGCCATGATTTTTGCTGTAAATAATATGTTAAAAAAAGGAGTTATAAAAAACAATCCCCTTACAAAAAACATAGCAGCGCTTTCAGCAGGTATTGTTAATGGAGAAATGCTCCTTGATCTTGATTACAAAGAAGATTCCAATGCAGATGTTGACATAAACATTGTGATGACAGATTCCTTTGAATTGGTGGAAGTTCAGGGTACCGGAGAAGGGTCAGTTTTTACAATAGAAGAAATGAACAGCCTTGTTGCCTTGTCAAAAGAGGGCATCTCCCAGCTTATTGGAATGCAAAAAAGATATGGTTGCTGATTTGAAAAACCGTTCCAAAAACAAAGTTGACTAATAATTATTAGTCAAATACTCTAACCCCGTTTTAAAATGCCCGCCGTCCGTGGCGGGCGATAAAATAAGGTAGTGATAGAAGAAATATGGCTAAAAAGAATCAATCAAAAAGATTAACAAATCAACATAAAGAGTCTAAAGGCGTAGTTGGTATATTTGGGGATGAAGCAAAATCACACGATATAACAGTTGGACAAATTTCACATTTTGTAATTGAACAGCTTGAAAAGTGTTATCCTCAATTATCTTTTCAATTTAAAACAAGCATAAAAAAAGAAGAAATAAATGAAGCATTAAAGAAAGTTGACCCAGAATTAGGGCAAACCCTTTTTGTGTCAAATTCGAGTATTATACCTGATGGTGGAATAATAGAAGTAAAAGACGATAACGGTAATTGGAGAATAGTTTTAGTATCGGAAGCTAAACATCAAGGAAAAGACATTGAAAATATAAAAAAAGGTAAACTAGTAGGCAAGGATAACAATCAAGACTTGATGGCTGCTGGTAATGCAATAGAAAGGTCGCATAAAAACATATCAGAAATTGCTAATTTGATGTTATCAGAATCTCATTTTCCTTATGTCCTATTTCTTGAAGGCTCAAATTTTTTAACAAAAACTATTTCAATTAAAAGACCCGATGGAAGGGTTGTAACGCTGGAATACAATTCAGGAATGTTAAATAGATTAGATAGATTAACTTCTGCAAATTATGGAATGCCAATTAATACCAATTTGTGTAAAAATAAGTTTGTTAAACATAAAGATAAAACAATAATGCTTCAAGCAACTTCTATATACACACAAGGTAATGGAAAAAAATGGAACGCTAAAAAAATGTTTGATGTTATGCTTGAAATTTCTAAAACATCTCTTCAAGTATTAGGCAGTGAATTATTTAATCAGCTAACCAAAAGTAAATAACTAAAAACAAAAGATTTGATGAATCAATATAGGTTGAAAATGGCAAGAAATGCAACAAATGACTTATTACAAAAAGCTAAAAAATCAAAAAGCGATGAATTTTACACACAACTTTCAGATATTGAAAGTGAATTGCAACATTATAAAAATCATTTTGTGAATAAAGTAGTTTATTGCAATTGTGATGACCCTCGAAATAGTAACTTTTTTAATTATTTTGTTTCAAACTTTAAAGAATTAGGTCTTAAAAAATTAATAGCTTCTTGTTATAGAGAACAAGTAAGAGATTTATTTAATACGAAAGAAGATGAAAATGGTTTTTTCTTTGAATATACAGGTACAGAGGGCGAAAAAAATAAACCTAGTCCAACTGACATTGTTTACTTTAATGGGGATGGGGATTTTCGTAGTTCAGAAAGTATTGAACTATTAAAGCAGTCCGATATTGTTGTTACGAACCCCCCATTTTCATTATTCAGAGAGTATGTAGCTCAATTAATAAAATATGATAAAAAATTTTTAATAATTGGCAATATCAATGCAATAACCTATAAAGAAATTTTCAAACTAATTAAAGAAAACAAGGTGTGGTTAGGAATAAATCTTGGTAGAGGTATTTCAGGTTTTAAAGTACCTGAACACTATGAACTATATGGAACAGAGGCGCGAGTAGATAATTCTGGAAATAAAATAGTTTCTCCAAATAATTGTTTATGGCTAACAAACTTAGACACATTAAAACGACACGAAGATATAGAACTCACAAAAAAATATTATGGAAACGAAGATGAATATCCAAAGTATGACAATTATGATGGAATTAATATAAATAAAACACAAGACATTCCCTTAGATTATAAAGGGTATATGGGTGTCCCAATAACATTTCTACATAAATTTAACCCCGACCAATTTGAAATAATTAAATTCAGAAAAGGGAACGATGAAAAAGATTTATCAATAAATGGGAAATGTCCGTATTTTAGAATAATAGTCAAAAATAAAAGAATACAATCCATAAATACTAAATTTTCTGATAAAGATATCGTCTTCGCAGGGCAGGATTTAACTATTTATTGATGAAATGAGTCACAAATTATCCGTGAACGTCCGATAAATTTAACAAGAAATAATTGGATGGAAATAGAATGAATTTGGGACGCAAAATTTTAATTATGCTGGTTTTGGTTTTATTTGCAATAAATGGATTTAGCCAGGGAAAACAGACAACAGTAATAAATACTCCTACTGCTTTTACAATTGCAAAAGGCACATATAAAATATCCTTTCTTCAATATGATAATGGCGGCATGGAATTAAAATCTTTTTTGGGAATGCACGATATTTTCTATCTTGGAGCTTCAGTTGATATTGAGAATGCAATTGGAAAGGATAAAATAAAATTCAATATTCCCGGGGTAATTGGCAAGGTAAAGTTTACTGATGGATGGAAAGTTTTTCCTGTTGCCATTGCAGCAGGATATGACTCCTTTTATATAGGGAGTGAGGGCTTTGAAGAAAACAGAACAAACAAGCTTGACAGACTTATACATGGGCCATACCTGGCTTTTACAGGTTCAATCTATCTGTTAGATTCTGAACAATTTTTAACCATGGGATTACGAACTCCCACTCAGCCGCATTATAAGTCCGGAAAAACTTCATACTTTGCATCTTTTGACATACCTTTGGGGGATTTTTTCCGATTTCAGCTTGAAACAGAAAGGATATACTGGAACTTTCAGCACACAAAAGACTGGCTTTATAATGTTGGAATGAAATATAATTATTATGATAAAATTGGATTTAACTTTGCTGTAATATTTCAAAGGGGCGAAAAACCGAACCGGGTTTTCAGGATAGAATATCATGGTGAATTTTAAACAAGTAGTAGTTATTTTACTTCTTGCTTCAACAGCCTGTTTTTCTCAGGAAAAGCTGAAGGAGTGCAGATTATCTATTAAAAACGATAATGGGAAAAAAATTTATGTAACAGTTGAAATGGCCAAATCTGCACAAGCCCGCAATAAAGGGCTTATGTTCAGAAAAGAAATGGATTTTAACAGAGGAATGCTTTTTATTTTTGAGAGCAGCAAAACCCGATCTTTTTGGATGAAAAATACCTATATCCCCCTTGACATAGCCTACATTGATGAAAATGGAATAATAAATGAAATTTATACAATGAAACCGCTTGACTATTCCATAGTTTATCCTTCAATTAAACCTGCCATGTTTGCGCTTGAAGTTAATGCCGGATGGTTCAAAAAAAATAATATTTCAACAGGGTCAAAGATAGAATTTAGTGGATGCCTCAGTAAATAGAATAACCGCATCAAAAGACGAAAAAGCCAATGAACTATTTTTTTGTACTTATTAAAATCTCTCCTATAATTTAAAGTATAATAAAATATTTTCTTGATAAAATTTATAATAATATAGAAGGTGCTATATTATTATAAATTAATATCAATCCTGATTGAAACTATAATATTACTGGAATTTAATCCTCGAGAAAAAAGGAAAAATAATGTTAGAAAAAATTCTTAATACTATTTTCGGCACAAAACCGGAAAGGGACAGAAAACGGCTTCAGCCCTATGCTGACAAGGTTAATGCGCTTGAATCCCAAATGAAGGGGCTTACTCCTGAAGAAATAGCAGGCAAAACCATTGAGTTCAAATCCAGGCTTGAAAAAGGCGAATCCCTTGACTCTATCCTTCCTGAAGCATTTGCCCTTGTGCGGGAAGCTTCCATAAGAACCCTGGGCATGCGGCATTTTGACGTACAAATCATGGGTGGAGTTGTTCTTCATCATGGGCAGATTGCTGAAATGAAAACCGGAGAGGGTAAAACCCTTGTTGCGACCCTGCCTGTTTATCTGAATGCTTTAACCGGCAAGGGTGTGCACGTTGTAACTGTAAACGACTACCTTGCAAAAAGGGACGCTGAATGGATGTCTCCAATATATAATTATCTGGGGCTTTCTGTTGGTATTATTCAACACAATATGGGCCCAATGGAAAGACAAAAAGCCTATTCAGCAGACATTACCTATGGTACAAATAATGAGTTTGGTTTTGACTATCTAAGAGACAATATGGTTGATCACAAAAGTCTCAAGGTTCAAAAAAACCTGAACTTTTGCATAATTGACGAAGTTGACTCAATCCTTGTGGATGAAGCCAGGACTCCTCTTATTATTTCAGGATCAATTGAGGAATCTACAAAAAAATACAGTCAGATAGATAAAATAATCCCCAGGCTTAAAGAAGAAATAGATTACGAAGTTAAAGAAAAAGATAGAAATGCCACGCTTACAGAAGAGGGTGTTAGAAACATTGAGAAAATGCTTAAAATCGACAACCTCTATGATAACAGGCATATTGATATTATTCATCATATTAATCAGGCTTTAAAGGCACATACTGTTTTTCAAAAGGATGTTGACTATATTGTTAAAGATGGCCAGGTTATTATTGTAGATGAATTTACAGGCCGCCTTATGCCGGGAAGAAGATTTTCAGATGGACTGCACCAGGCGCTTGAAGCAAAGGAAAATGTAACAGTTGCCAGAGAAAGTCAAACCCTTGCTTCAATCACATTTCAGAACTATTTCCGTATGTATAAAAAACTTTCAGGTATGACAGGTACAGCGGAAACCGAATCTGTTGAATTTAAAAAAATATACAATCTGGATGTTGCTGTAATCCCAACCAATCTGCCTCTGATCAGGAAAGATCACCCTGATAAAGTATATAAAACTGAAAGAGAAAAATTTAATGCTATAGCTGAAGAAATAAAGGAATACAGCCGCAAAAACAGGCCTATTCTTGTTGGTACAATCTCTATAGAAAAATCGGAAAAACTTTCCAATCTATTGAAATCCAAAGGCGTTATTCACAATGTCCTTAATGCCAAATATCATGAAAGAGAGGCGCAGATCGTTGCAGAAGCTGGCAGGCCTGGCTCTGTAACAATTGCCACTAACATGGCCGGACGCGGAACAGACATTGTTCTTGGAGGCCGTAAAACATTTGCAGATGACCTTGAAAAGCATAAGGTTGTACACGAGCAATCGCTCTGGGACAGCTTTCAGTTAAAAATGATAACATCGCAGTTTGATGAAGCTGAAGCTATAGCGGAAAATATGCAGGGACAGGATAAAAATAAAGCCAGGGCAATAATTAAAAACGGCAGAGAATGGGTAGACAATCATAATCTTGTAGTAGAAGCTGGCGGGCTTCATATTCTTGGAACAGAACGCCATGAATCAAGACGGATTGATAATCAGCTCAGAGGGCGTTCAGGCCGTCAGGGCGACCCCGGCTCCTCCAGATTTTACCTGTCACTACAGGATGATCTCATGAGGCTTTTTGGTTCTGAAAGAATAGGAAGAGTAATGGACAGGCTTG
>CAZYPA010000074.1:0-10643 GCA_964649175.1 uncultured Leptospirales bacterium
TGTCAAAAAATCTTTTTATATTATTTTCTGTGGTTATATCAAATAGAAATATGCTGTCGCTGTGCATTACCTCTTTTGTACACCTGAATACATTTGCAATATCTTCTTCAATGAGCATGTAGTTCATTGTATCATGAACACTGAAAATAAAATCGAATTTTTTTTTCAATGCAAAATTTCTTATGTCAGCGCATGCAATCCTGAAATTTCGATATGCGCGGGTTTTGGCTACTCTTAGCATTTGTAAAGACATATCAAGGCCGATTATTTTGAAATCATCAGTAGAAAATTTAGCCCCGAATTTTCCAGTGCCGCATCCCAGTTCAAGAACTGTTCTGGGATTATCTATATAGTTAATCATAATTCCGCTGATATATTCATACCATTGCTGGTAATCAACATGTCTAAGCATATAGTCGTATATTTCCGCAATTTCAGTATATGGAATATTTTTCTTCAATTATTATAACACCTGACCTGTTTCTTATGAAAGTTTATTTTTGATCTGTTCATGGTACATCTTTCTAACTTCATAAAAAAAATCAAGGTACTCTTTTTTTTTGTAGTCCGCATAGGTCCATTCCCAGAAATTAAACTGATTTGATTTATATCTGTATTCGTTTTCAAGAAATATTCCTTTTCCAAGATAAGTCCTGTGATAAAAATCCTTGCATGATGCAAGGAACACATTTGAAAGAGTTAAGTAGCCAGGGTCAATATTTACTCTTCTAATGTCGTTTTTCGCTAAGGAGGATTCAATTTTATTTGTATAAAGCTTTATTTTTACTATATCTTCTCTTTTTATTAGTCTGGTGAATGAAAAAAAAATCTTTTTTAAATCTGTGCCCATGGAATCATAGTAGGATGTCTGATCAAATATAATAGGCTTTGTTTTTATTTCCAGGGGGCCATATTTTTTTTTAAGTTTTTGTTTTGCAATAATGCAGGTTTTTTCATCAGAGTAGATTATTCCTATAAAGAGTTTTGCCTTTTGCGGGTACCTGGGTTTTGCCATGAAAACAGATTCTCCTCGTTTTAAAGGGTTAATTATAAACTTTTTTTAGGCTGTAAAGTCAATAACTTACTTGTTTAATTTTTTAATTGTAGTATCAGGGTATCTGTGATAATATAAATGTTAGATTCAACAATTAAGTGCAACATCTGTATTTAAAATTAAATGTGCTTATATCCTCGCCGCCGAAGGCGGCGAGGATATAAAAAACATAATTATTGTTGAAATAGATATAAATTTTTATTTTATAATTAATTCGGAATATTAAAACAGTAGAGAGGATCTGTGATGGTCGAAAAAAATCTTGTCAGATTTGGTGTATCAATTGATGAAAAGCTTTTGGATAGATTTGACAGCCATATTCTGGAAAAGGGTTATGTAAATAGATCAGAGGCTATAAGGGACCTTATAAGGGATACTCTTGTTGTTGACCAGATTCAAGATCCTGAAGCAAATTCCTTTGGAACTTTAACTATTATTTATAATCATCATCATGCAGATATGTCTGATAAGCTCAATGAGCTGCAGCATAACCACTTTAATAATATTGTTTCAACCACTCATGTACACCTTGATGAGCATAATTGCCTTGAAGTTCTTATTTTAAAGGGTAAGGCTGGCATTATAAAATCTCTTGCTGATACTATACTGGCAACAAAAAATGTCAAGCATGGCAGATTCGTTATTGCTTCAACAGAAAGCAATCTTGATCTATAGGCTTTCTGTTTTAACATCGTGTAAAAGATTGCAGAATAAATTTCATCTTTAAGTTCATTTAACCTCATAGCTGCTTCTTTGCTGTTTCAGTAATAAAGGTATATATTTTTATTATATGAATTTAGCCCGGGTTTTACGGTTTTTTTAAAATTAATTTTTTTTTTGCTTAACTATAAAGCCCCACGCTACGATAATATGAAAAGGGGTTAGTGTGCTCTCTCGGAGCATCCAGAGGTGATTATAGTGAAGCGGAGATGTTACTGTAAAAAATATCCCGCTGTCCTTTTTTTCTTATTGTTTGTAAACTTTATTGCATACGCTGATAACAGGGTCAGTGGGCAAAGGGCGGCAGGGGGTGCAGAAATGAAAACCAAAGCCGTCAGAAGCACTGGAGACATAATCGCTTCAAACGAGTACAGAGGCTATGAATATTACCGCAATATGGATAAGGGTAAATCCTCCACATCCAGGACAGCCTTGCCTGTGAATAAAGTTAAAACCTCGGAAACAGGTAACAAAACAATTTTATATACAGTTAAAAAAGGGGATACCCTTTTTCGTATAGCAATGAATCATAAAACAACAGTTGAATATATCAGTTCTTTGAATAATCTTGGTAACCAGAATCGGATTTATGCAGGAATGAAGTTAAAAATACCTGCTATTGAATCCGGGGGGGAAAAGAGTGCCAATCTGCCTAAAAAAAAGAATGAAGCCCCTGTTCATGGTAAAGGGGGAGAAGAGGGTTTTCATTTTTTATGGCCTTTGAAAAAAGTCGATAAATTTAAAAGGGATGGAGATGAGGGTGTAAAAGCCATAGGCCTTATTATTACAGGACCAGCCAGATCTATGGTAATTGCTTCTGAATCCGGTGTAGTTAAAAGGGCTGGTTATATGCGGGGCTTTGGGAAATATGTTGTTGTTAATCATGGGCAAAGATATTTAACTGTTTATTCTAATCTAATGGTTATTAATGTTAAAGAGGGTGAAAAGGTTGGTAAAGGCAGTGCTATTGGGTTTATAAGTGATGATCGGACTTTGCATTTTCAGATAGATTATGCTGGAAAATCGAAGAATCCGTTGGAATATCTTCCGAAGAAAAGTTGAATATGAAGGGGCATTTGATAATATATTATCCTGCTGCTGCAAAAGAGACCTTATTTTTGCTTGACTAAAGGGTTTCTTTGTTTTAATTTTTGTTTATAATTTCAGGAATTTATCCTTGTTATAAAAATATTTTTTGTTAAAAATGACTGGTGTAAAAAAATTAAAAGACTAATTGATTAAAAGGATCTTGATATGAAGAAGTGGGTGCTTTCAGGTGCTGCTGTGCTGAATCCTGATGAAACAGCAGAAAACATTAGTATTTCTGTTGAAAATGGCAGAATTTCGGATATTTCTAAAAAAAATATAAATGAAGCTATTTCAATAAAGGTTAATGGCATAATCTCCTCAGGCTTCATAAATGCTCATGACCATCTTCTTGGGAACTATTTCCCTAAAGTTGGGAATGGTCCATATGAAAACTGGCTTCCCTGGGATAATGATTTGAAAAGCTCACCTATATATCAGGAGAGACAGCAGATAGAAAACAGGGACCTTTACCTGCTTGGTGCATTTAGAAATCTGGTATCAGGAGTAACAACTGTATCTGACCATATTCCGCATTTTGTAGCAGAACCTTTTTATGATCTGCTCCCAACAAAGGCTATAAGAGACTATGCACTTGCACATTCGGTTAATTCATTTGCACTCAAATGGGGAGATGAAATCAGCGAGGAATACAGGAAGGCAGTTGAAAAGGATATCCCTTTTATTACTCATATTTCTGAAGGTTTTGATAATGAAACTATTGAGGATGTGACTTCTCTGGATAGACAGGGAGGGCTGGGAGAGCATTCTGTTTTAATCCATGGCATTGCTTTTTCTGAAGAGGATATAGATTTAATCAAGAGTAAAAAAGCATCTGTTGTCTGGTGCGGTGATTCAAACATGTTCATGTTTAATAAAACAACCAATATAAAAATGCTTCTTGATAAAGGAGTGAATGTCTGCATAGGTACGGATTCTCCAATGTCAGGAGGAGAGAATATTTTAAAAGAAATTAATTTTAATAAAAAGCTTTATAAAAAAATGTATGGTCAGGAGCTTCCTGACGAAACTATATATAGGATGATAACTGTTAATAGCGCAAGGGCTTTTCGGTTACACGACAATGGTTCAATAAAAACCGGTAATGTGGCTGATTTTGTAGTTGTAAAGGACAGGGGCGGTTCTTTTATTAATTCTCTTATTTCTTCTAATCTTAAAGATATAATGCTTGTTGTTATCAATGGAATGCCTGCTTATGGAGATATTGAATATGCTGGTCTTTTTGATTCACTTAAGATACAGTATCAGGAGATAGTTCTGGATGGCAGGGAAAAGGTTGTAATTGGAGATTTGCTTGGGCTTTTAAAAAGAATAAGCAGGGCTGTGGGTTTTAAGAAAACCTTTCCATTTTTGCCCGTTGATTTTTGATTAAATCCAAGGAGAGATAATGGCTGGGAGGATGCAGAGCGGAATAATAACCAGGGTTTATAAATCCGGTTCAATTATTTATTTTGAAAATGATAAAAGTGAGTATATCTATATTCTTAAATCAGGCAGGGTTTGGCTCACTTATACAAAAATAGATACTGGCGAAGAGATGAAAGAGGATGTTCGTCAGGGAGAATTTTTTGGCGTAAAGTCTGCACTTGGGAAATATCCCAGAGAGGAAACAGCCCAGACCATAGGGGAAACAGTTGTGCTAGTGCTCACTCTGGCTGATTTTGAACGCCTTATTTTGAAAAATGTTAATGTTGTAAGAAAAATGCTCCGTGTATTTAGCAATCAGCTGAGAAGAATAGGCAAAACTGTCCGTACTGTTCTTGGCGAAAGCGATAATGTTGCACCTGATGTTGAACTTTTTAGAATTGGAGAACATTATTATAAAGCCGGAGATTATACCAAGGCTTCATATGCTTTTAAAAGATATATGGAATACTATCCTGACACTGATTATGCTAAAGTCGCAATGGATAGAATTAAAACAATAAGCTCTGGTGCTGTGAGTACATCCTCTCCCAGCAAAGTGGTGATAGACTCATCAGATGCTGACCTGGATGATTTTGCCATGGACGAGTTCTCCATGGATAACAGCAATGACGATATGTTCAGTATGGATGATAATAGTTCTTCAGTGAGTAGTCCATCCGATGATTTTGCGCTTTCTTCAGAGTTTTCAAGTGAAATGGATGATTTTATAGCAGATTCAGATGATTCACTTGATGATTTTGGTGATTTCTCATTTGATGAACCTGTTGAGAAGAGCCCGGTTGAAAAGAACTCAGGAATTAAAGCTCTATTTGATGAAGGAGTGGTTCATTTTGATATGAATAACTGCATGGACGCAATAGAGGTTTTTCGTGGAATTATAGAAGGTGGGGAACCTTCAGAGGATTATGAAAAAAAGTTTTTTGTTGATTCATATTTTTATCTTGGAAAATGTTTTTGGGAAACAAAGAAATATAAAGATGCAATGACTTATTTCGGTGAAGTAGTAAAAAAATATCAGGATTCTGTAAATTTTAAGGCTTCGCTTTTTTATATCGGTGAAATTTTTTCCGTAGCAGGGCAGAAAGAGAAAGCCCTTTCATATTATAACAGGGTGCTTAATATGACCCCTAAGGATGCTTTAAATTCAAAGGCACTTGATAAAATTAAGGTACTACAAAAAAGTTAGGTATAGTGTATGCTTGAACTTGATGAAAAATTTTTTGCACGCTTTGGAGTTGAGTATTCACCAAATGAGATAATCTTTTGTGAATATGAACCAGGATATGAGTTTTATTTTATCAACAAGGGTCGTGTTAAAATTGTTAAAATAATCAATGACAGGGAAAAAACAATTGATGTGCTTTCCACTGGAGATGTTTTTGGTGAAATGGCAATTCTTGAAGAGGAGCCAAGGTCAGCAACAGCTATTGCTATTGATCATGTAAGGGTTTTTAAATTTCATAGGGATAACTTTGATACTCTGCTTCAGGGTAATCCTCAATTGGCTTATAAACTGCTTTTGATTTTTTCCAAAAGAATTTATGATGCAAAGCGAAGGCTTATGATCCTCCTTCTTGAGGAGCCTTCTGTAAAAGTAATGGATGTAATGATTATGCTTGCAGAACAGAATCCGCAGCTCGATATTGAAAATGAAATTATTTTAAATACCACTTCTCAGCAGATAGCAAACTGGGCAGGAATGGCTGAAAGTGAAGTACAAAAAGAATTGACACATTTAGCTCGTGTTGCAAAAATTGACCTCTTTGATGACAGGATAGCAGTTAAAAATATCCGTGACTTTCAGAGGATTGTCACATCAAGAAGAAAGAACCTCTTTTCCTAATAGAATAGATGCTCCCGTAGCTCAGGTGGATAGAGCAGTAGTTTCCTAAACTATGTGCCGGAGGTTCGAGTCCTCCCGGGAGCGAAAATAGAAAAAATATTGAAAAAGCGGATATTCCGCTTATTTTTTTATTCAGAGGCTGAGTAATGGAAGGGAAATTAAAGGAAATAAAAGCAAGATATGTTGAAATTGAACAGTATTTGAGCAATCCTGAGATTATTTCTGATCAAAAGCGTTTTAGGGAGCTCAATAAAGAACACTCTCAGCTTTCTCCTATTGTTGCCAGATATGCAGAATATACAAAATATCGCAAAGAACTTTCAGATTCAAAAGAACTTTATAAAACCGAAGATGATCCTTCAATGAGGGAGATGCTTCAGCTTGAAATAGAAGATCTTGAAGGGAAAATAGAAATACTCGAAGATAAGCTTATGGTTATGCTTCTTCCTAAAGATCCTCATTCAGGAAAGGATATTATTGTTGAAATACGCGCTGGAACCGGCGGTGATGAGGCTGCACTTTTTGCTGCGCATCTTTTTAGAATGTACACCAGGTATGCTGAAGAGAATAAATGGAAGGTGGAGATTCTTGAAGCAACATCAAATGAAATTGGCGGGTATAAGGAAATTGCCTTTTCTATCAGGGGTGATGATGCCTATGATTCTTTGAAATATGAATCAGGTACTCACAGGGTTCAGCGTGTTCCTGATACTGAGTCCCAGGGGAGAATACATACATCTGCTGTAACTGTTGCAGTGCTTCCAGAGGCTGAAGAGGATGAACTTGAAATTGATCAAAATGATTTGAGAATAGATGTATACAGATCTTCAGGACATGGAGGGCAGTCTGTTAACACCACTGATTCTGCAGTAAGGATTACGCATATACCAACAGGCATGGTTGTAACCTGTCAGGATGAGAAGTCTCAGCTTAAAAATAAAACCAAGGCAATGAGAGTTTTAAAAGCAAGGCTTCTTGAAATCGCCAATAGTGAGAAAATGGCCAAAGAGTCGGAAATGAGAAAAACCATGATAGGAAGCGGGGACAGGAGTGAAAGGATAAGAACATATAACTTTCCCCAGGGCAGGGTTACAGACCACAGGATAGGTCTTACCCTTTATTCTCTTGAAAGTGTTATGGACGGGGAAATGGATGAGATTGTTGATGCCTTAAAAAAATTTGAGGTAGAGAAGCTTCTTACAGTAGTACAATCATAAATTGGATAAGCTATTGCGTTTAGATAATTATATAAAAGATATAACAGGCCGGCTAACAGGTGCAGGAATTGAATCTGCCAGACTTGATTGTGAAGTTCTTTTGGCACATGTTCTTAACCTGGAAAAGTACAAGCTCATTACTGATGGTAGCAGAGAGCTCACCCCTGATGAAATAAAAAAAATTGAAAGCCTGATAAAGCGCAGATGTAATTTTGAGCCTGTTGCATATATTACAGGAACAAAGGAATTTTATTCTCTTGATTTTATTGTAAATAAACATGTGCTTATTCCCAGGCCTGAAACAGAGCTTCTTGTGGATATGGCAATTTACTGGGCAGGGATGAATGTCTCTGTTCTGGATTTGTGCACTGGCTCTGGTGCTGCAGCTGTTGCTCTTAAGCATTCCAGGCAGGATCTTGATGTTTTTGCTTCTGATATTTCAGCTGAGGCTTTGAAGGTTGCAAGGAAAAATTCTCTTAATATCAATGGTAAGGGGAAGATAAAATTTTATAGAGGGAATCTGTTTGAGCCTTTTAAAGGAAAGAGATTTGATGTTATTATTTCCAACCCTCCTTATATAAGCATAGATGAGGCGGGTTCACTTAAAAAAGATCTGTTTTTTGAACCTGAAATTGCTCTTTTTGCTTCTGAAAAGGGGAGAGCAATTATTGAGAAAATAATAGTTGAATCTGTTGATTATCTCAATGAAAAGGGGACTCTTTTGTTGGAAATGGGGACTAATCAGGATTCATTTGTGACAAAATTAGGGGAGAAAAAGGGGTACACAGTTTCGATTTTAAATGATTATTCAGGGTTTCCCAGGATTGCTACTTTGAAAAGGAATCATTAAGGAATTGTATAAGAGTTTTTTGAATGAAATAATTTAAGAATTTTGGTTGCACTTCTTTATCTGTAAAATAATACTTGCTTAGTCTTTTATGGAAGAGGATGGGATCTGGTGGTCTCCGCGGTCTTCAAAACCGTAGGCTGTAGTTTACTGCAGCGGCAGGTTCGATTCCTGCTCCTTCCGCATATAACAATAAAGGGAGCTTTTGGCTCCCTTTATTATTATACATCAATTTTTAAGAGACTGTATTGGCGCTGGGATGCGTCCTCCTCTTTTAACAAAAATTTCAGCTGATTTTGTGTGAACAGGTATTATTCGGGCTCTTCCCAAAAGTCCGCCAAGGGTTATTTCATCGCCAACATTTTTTCCTGGCACAGGAAGAAGCCGTACAGCTGTAGTTTTTGAGTTTATAACACCTATGCTTATTTCATCAGCAATTATTGCTGCAATTGTTTCTGCGCTTGTACTTCCAGGTATTGCTATCATATCCATACCTACTGAGCATACAGCGGTCATTGCTTCCAGCTTGTCAAATGTAAGATGCCCCTCAGCAGCTCTCTGCTCCATTGTTGAATCTTCGCTAACCGGTATAAATGCCCCGGACAGCCCGCCCACAAAGGATGAGGCAAAGGCCCCCCCTTTTTTTACAGCATCGTTTAATAGGGCAAGGGCAGCTGTTGTGCCATGGGTTCCGCATACCTCAAGGCCCATTGCCTCAAGAATATCAGCTACACTGTCTCCAATTGCAGGTGTGGGCGCTAGTGAAAGGTCAAGTATGCCAAAGGACATGCCAAGCTCTTTTGCCACCTCTCTGCCTATAAGCTCTCCCATGCGGGTAATTTTAAATGCTGTTTTTTTTACTGTATCTGCAACAATTCCCAGATCTGCATTGTGTGGCAAGGACTTGACAGCTCTGTGAACTACGCCAGGTCCTGAAACACCAACATTAATTGTGCAGTCGCCTTCACCAGGCCCATGGAGTGCGCCTGCCATAAAGGGGTTGTCCTCTGGAATATTCGCAAATATAACGAGCTTGGCACAACCAATTGCCTGCCTCTCTGCTGTAAGCTCAGCAGCTTTTTTTACTGCTTCCCCCATTTTGAGAACAGCATCCATATTTATTCCGGATTTGGTTGTTGCCACATTTACAGAGCTGCAAAGCCTCTCTGTTGAGGCAAGAACATGGGGGATTGAGTCTATGAAAACTGATTCAAAGGGTGTAATCCCCTTATGCACAAGGGCAGAGTATCCTCCGATAAAATCTATGCCAATTTCTTTACCAGCTTCATCTATTATCTGTGCTGCTTTTATAAGCTCTTCAACTCCGTAGTCTCCTGCCAGAACCAGGGATAAGGGGGTGAGGGAAACCCGTTTGTTTACTATTTTTACCCCGTACTTTTTTGCAATTTTTTCAGCAGCAGGTACAATCTGCGAAGCTTTATTGAGTATTTTTTCCCTTATTTTTTTTGCTGTTGAATCAATGGAACCTGTTGTGCAGTCAAAAAGATTTATTCCTGCTGTAACTGTGCGTACATCCAGGTTTTCCAGGGCGCTCATCTTTATAGTTTCAAGTATTTCAGATACGTCAAAGTTCATGATTACCTGTCCTTAAATTCTGTTCATATTTTTAAAAATATTTTCATGCTGTATATATATTTTAAGATTTTTTTTATCAGCAATTTCACCCATCCTTGTTTGCAGTTCATCTATTGTAATATTCATTTTAGCAATATTTATTGTGATTATAAGTGCAAAGTATCCGCTTACTATTGCCTGGTTCATTGCCTCAATGTTTGCATTGTTCTCTGCGAGTATTCTGGTGACATCAGCCACAATCCCAACCGAATCCTGGCCTATTACTGAAACAACAGCCATTTCTGAAGGGGATTTTTCTTTTAATTTAAGATTAAGAAGCACCAGCTCATCAGAATTTATTGAAAGGGAGAGATCTTCTGTGATTCTTTCAACAATTGTGTTTATTTTGTTTGGTTGAATATTTGTGCCCAGCTCATCATTTATTATATTTTTTACACTGGTTTCGATTTTGTTTTTAATATCCATAGTATGCTTCCTGAATTAAGTATTTTTTTAAATTTTTGTTACAGGATTATTGGGAAATAATATTATTCAATACATCTTTATTTATAATTCTCAATGTGTATATTATAATATTTTTTTTCTTGTTTTGCCATATAGTTTTTGAAATTTTACATAGAAATTAAAGTTCTTGAAATATTCACAGAAAAAAATATTAAGTTAAACATGCAACATAGATGTGAATAACTGATAATGGATAAAGGGATATTATGGCACATAATGATGAAATAAACAATCTTCTAAGGGCTATACCGCAGGTTGAAAAACTGATTCAGGAGAGTGACATATCATCTTTTATTAAAGATATTGGAAGAAATCAGGTAACAAAGG
>CAZYPA010000075.1:0-10629 GCA_964649175.1 uncultured Leptospirales bacterium
CCCCTGATTTAATGCAGGGAATCTTTCCTTCCTCACGGCTGATTAGTAACTTGTTAAAAATCAAGTTGTAAGAATTTTAAAGGTTTTATTATAAATATGCTTCGCAAATTCATAAAACTCCTGCGCATCGGCTAAAGAAGGTTTGCCATCAGGCAATAGGCCTCTGTCTCCAGGATATCTGGATTCAATATATAAGCTGTCAAGAAGGTTAACCATATCACTATTTAAATTAATGAATAACGGTTCATTAATTTTCGCAAAAAGAGTCTTCAGATTATGAATTTTCAATAATTCAATTTGCTTTTCTTCACTTATTGCTTTTAAACACTTTTCAATTACCTGCTGCGCGTGAAAAGCAACCATATGAGTCAAGGAAGCTTCTGTTAAGATTTTTTCTATCAGGAGCAGATCATCATTTGCAGCTTTTAGCCATTCCACAGTAATATTTTTCATATCAGATTTACACCATCTCTCAATATTTTTCTGCAGAACATACTGTCCATTTCGATAAATTTTTCATGCATAGGTTTTGTATGAGCGATCAGATCTACCGGTATTGAAGATTGTATATCATCCAGATGTTTAATTATTTCAAGATATATTCTGCTTTTTTCTCTCCAGGTTGAAGGTATAAAATCATCCCTTGTAACTATATATAAATCAATATCACTATTATTATCCGGTTCACCCCAGGCATAACTCCCAAAGAGAATAACCTTTTCAGGGTCAATCTTCTTCAGTGCATCAATAATATCTTTTTCCAATCCCGCCGGCAGCTTCATTTATTCTCCTGCAACTTATTTAAAGATTAATACAATTATAAGCAATAAGAAAAAAAAGTCAAGAAATAAGAGTTCATTAAAATTCAGTTCATTCCAGAATGAGCTGAAAAATTTTAATTGAAATATTATACGATTATATTAATATCAATTTTAGAAGACACAATACCGGAGATTAAAATGATTAAATTTACAAAAATGCACGGAACAGGAAACGACTATATATACATTGATGACAGGAAAGAAATCATAAAAAATCCATCAAAGCTCGCAATAGACATGAGCAATCGAAACCTTGGAGTGGGATCTGATGGACTTATTCTTATTCTCAAATCAAGGGAAGCTGATTTTAAAATGAGGATGTTTAATTCTGATGGCAGTGAAGCTGAAATGTGTGGAAATGGAATAAGGTGTTTTGCAAAATATGTATATGATCATAATCTGACTGAAAAAAAAGAATTATCAATTGAAACAGGAGGAGGAATCAAAGAGCTTAAGTTAAAGCTTAAAAACAACCTTGTTGATTCTGTAACAGTGAATATGGGCGAACCCATACTTCAAAGGGAAAGGATACCAATGCTCGGTAAAGCAGGAATGGTTATAAATGAGAGTATCCATCTCCCTGATGGTATTGACTTTACAATAACTTCTGTTTCCATGGGAAATCCCCATGCAGTTATTTTTGTTGAAGATGTGGAAAATTTTCCAGTTTCAAAATATGGCCCTATGATAGAGAACAGCGACCTCTTTCCTCAAAAAACCAATGTTGAATTTGTTCAGATTATAAACCAGCATGAGGTAATACAGAGAACCTGGGAAAGAGGAAGCGGTGAAACCCTTTCCTGCGGCACAGGTGCTTCAGCAGTTACTGTTGCTGGAGTGCTTTCAAAAGAGACTGAACGAAAAATAACAGTTCATCTTCGTGGTGGTGAATTAAAAACAGAATGGAACGATAAAGATAATTGTATTTATATGACAGGCCCTGCAGTTGAAGTTTTCAAAGGAGAATGGCCGCTTTAAAAATATTAGGAAACAGGAAAAATATCAGGTGCTATATTTCCCAAAGTTTTCTAAAGGGTATGCCCTTTTCAAGAACCATTACTTTTTCAATACCCGGTATATTTTCCACTATTGTTTTTTCAAGAGATTCCTTAAAAAGCGTCTCAGAATTTTTTACAACCTTAATATCATTCCCCAAAATTGCAGGCATAAGATCTATCAGGCATAATTTACCTTTTTCATCTTCAGTTTCTACAAGCCATATTTTTTTAATAGTGTATCTTACTGGTACATTAAGGGCTGTATTCTCATAAAACGAGCCTGCTGCAACAAGGGAAAAAAGTTTTTTTATAAGAGCTTCTTCTTCAAGATCCCCATGGATCTCCCTCTCTTCACTTATTATTTCTCCAGCTCCTTCTGATGGTATATATATATTAATTTTTATTTTATTTTCAATAACCGGAATTGATGGAAAAATATCAAATATGCTGCTCTCAACCTGATAGCTGAAAAGTACATAATCAAAAAATAATATTGAAGATAGAACCAGTATTGCTATACGGGTCCTTTCCTGTTTGCTTTTAGAAAAATAGTTTTCCTTTACTGAAGTATACCTTCCCTTAAGGTTTGGTATAATGTTTTTAATTTTTCTTAATATATTCATTCCTCATATTCCCTTTTAATTCCAGTTTACCTGACACATAAAAAACAAATGTGATATGTAATCAAGAATTTTTTAAAAACTCATCTTTATAAACTTTTAATTTATGCTATTTCTGTTGAACCATTTTATTATATTCATGGATAAAATCCACAATACCGTCACTTATACCTTTGGCTATCCTGTTCTGGTAGTCTGCTCTTTTCAAAAAAGATGCTTCTTTGACATTTGTTATAAATCCCACCTCAGCAAGAACAGCAGGCATTAAGGCTCCTCTAAGCACAAAAAAATCAGCCCTCTGAACACCCCTTGACCTGAACTCGTTTATATTTTTACCCAGGCCTTTCTGGATAGAGTCAGCCAAAAGCGAGCTTTCACGCTGTATCTGCGTTGTCATCATCAATGCCTCAACCTGATCAACATCATCATATTTTTTTTCCCCGCCAGAATTCCTTTCAAGAATTACTACATTATTTTCCAAAGCTGCGGTTTTCCTTGCTTCTTCATTTGTTGGATTCTGGGATAAAAAATAGGTTTCAAAACCAGAGACTTTTGATGATATTGAAGCATTTATATGTATACTTATAAACAATCCATTATTGCCTCGTTTAAGTTCCCTATTTGCTATTTCTGTTCTTTCTGCCAGTTCAATAAATACATCGCTATTTCTGGTTGCTTTAACCTTTATCTCTTTTAATCTGCTTTTAAGCATCTTTTCGACCTGTTTGGAAATCTGAAGAGTAAGATCTTTTTCCTGCAAACCGCCTTTTCCTATTGCTCCCGGATCCTTCCCGCCATGACCAGGGTCCAGTATTATAAAACCTATTCTTTCCCTTGCTTCAGGTTTGAGGTTTATCTTTTCATCTTCCCGGGGCTTATCCGGTGTTACCCCTGAGAGAAAAAGCCTGCTGTCGGATATTTCAGCATTCATTGCAAAATAAAAAGAATTCAGTATAATTTTTGCTCCATCTGCCGGGATATATATTCCCCCTTTCCACCTTATAACCGGATCATCAAGGTGTGTAATGAGGTTATCAATAATAAGGAGAGAATAACCTGTTTTATAGACAACATAATGACTTTTATAATAAAGGCGTCCTTTTTGGAAAGTCACATCAAAGCTGTTTTCAATATTAAACTCATCAATAAAGCTGTGAAGGGGAACATAATTTTTCCCCTCAATTTTTACAACAGGGACACTTTTTGCAGATGCTGAATTAAAAAAAAGGGGGATTATAATAAAAAAAAGAATTATTTTAATATAACTTGTTTTTATTAGGCTTTGCGAAGATCTTGTCATATATAATGAACCAGGGAAACCTCTGTAAAATATGTTACCTGTAGATGTTATTCCATTTTATATTAAAAATGAATTAAACACTAGCAGCAACATAGATAGAGTCAAGTTTTTTTTAATTCATCTTCTCTCTGATTAAAAGAGATTAAATGACTTTACTATTCAAATACAAAGGTATAGATTAATTATTGACAAGTGTGCTTACTAATTTTTTATAAAAAATATTTAATTTTCTTTTATCAAATCTCTAATAAAAAAACTATAAAAATTATGGTTAAAAAAATAATGAAAAATTATAAAATCAATTATTTCCTTCTGAGCCTTTCATTGCTCTTTCTGCTTAATTGCGGAAACAGTGAAAATGAAGCAATATCACTATCCGGAAAAACATCTGACGAAAAAAATATAAATAAAGGCATTATACTTACACAGGATACAGCCCTTAGAATAGACCCTCTGATTTTTTCCTCAAGAATAACACAGTTAAACAAGGGACAGGTTGTGGAAATTCTTGATAAATCAACTGAAGAAAAAACCATTGCCGGACACAATGATTACTGGTATAAAATAAAGCTGGAAAACCGGATTACTGGATGGGCTTTTGGGAAGCATATAAAAATTCTTGATTCATCCGGCCAGGAAGCAATCGATTCCTATCTTGGAAAATTCTGGGAAAAGGAGACTGAAGAGATAAGCAAAGAACTTCACGGAAAATGGTGGAGTGTAAACAAATATGGCGATTTTACCAACCATGCCCTTGAAATATCCAAAAACGGGAATTACAGATCCTACTATAAAGGAAGCGGCAAACCTATTGAAGGTGTTTACAACTTTGATTTTAACCAAAACATGGTAATATTCCTTTCAGGAACCTCTTTTAAAAACGATCTTCATTATTCCAAAAAAGGGAACAGCTACTCCCTTGGATTTGAATCTGGCAAAGATACAATCCTTTTTAAAAAAATAAGCATAAACCCCTCATCTGACATAGAAGAAGAACCAAATAATAAAAGCGAGGATTCCCCTATAGGGAACAATGAAGATGAAAGTTAGATTAAATAAATACCTTAACCTTTGCGGACTGGGCTCCAGGAGAAAGGTCGAAGAGCTTATAACCGGTGGTAGAATAACTGTAAATAACCGGCCAACAACTGATATGGCAACTTTAATAGACACTGAAGCAGATACTGTTAAACTTGACAACAGCATTATTAAACCCCACGACAAGGTTATATACCTTATGCTCAACAAGCCTAAGGGATATATAACAACCATGAAAGATGAAAAGGGAAGACCTATAGTAATAAACCTCATACCTGAAAAATATATCAAAGCAGGGGTTGTACCAGTAGGGCGCCTTGACAAAGATACAGAGGGACTCCTGCTCCTTACCAATGACGGTGACCTATCCTATAAACTCACCCGCCCTGATTTCAAAGTAAACAAGGAATATATTGTTGAGCTTGATAAACCCCTGGAAGAAATTGACAAGAAGCGTATTGAAAAAGGATTTTTTGTTCACCAGATAAAGATTAAAACCCGTCCGGCAATTGTCACTCTATCTGACAAAACAGGAAGATTCGTGAAAATAATTATCTCAGAAGGTAAAAAACGTCAAATAAGATATACATTCAAAAACCTGGGCTACAAAGTAATGAAGCTCAAAAGAACAGGATATGGTCCTCTTACACTTTCAAGACTAAACAAAGGGGAGCACAGGGAGCTTAAGGCTTCAGAGCTTAAGCTTTTATTAAAATCCATATCCAAATAAAAGTTTTTTATTAGTCTGACCTCATCTCCCTGACCCTATTCAAGACCTCACCCTCCTAACCTCCATCTCAATAGTGGAGATGGAGTAAGTGTAACATTTAACTTTCCCAATTCTACTTCTTTGTATCCTTTTTAGGAGAAGCTGGTTTTTTAGCTGCACTTTTCTTTGAAGCTGCCTTTGCCTTGGGTGATGCCTTTGCTGCTGCTTTTGGCGCAGCTTTAACTGTCTTTTTTGCTGCTTTTTTTGAAGAAGATTTTTTTGGAGCAGCTTTTGCAGCCTTTTTAGAAGCTGCTTTTTTCACTGTCTTCTTTACTGCTTTTTTTGCAACTGCAGGTTTTTTCGAACTACTAACCTGCTTTAATATCCAGGACACCACATCGTTAAGAGCCCTGTTTCTATCAGCTTCAGGCTCATTTATTACTTCATGATAAAACCCCTCATAGGATAAAATATCTTTTTGAGTAGAACCAGCATTGGTATAAAATCCCTCTATTGCATTCTGAGCAACCATTTTATCACCTGTGCCATAAAATACAAGAAGGGGCTTTTTAAGAGATGAAGCATTAGCCATGCACTCTTCACCTGTTTTCATAAATTCAGTAAACCATTTTGCCGACACCTTGTTATGCACCAAAGGGTCATTTTCATATTCTTTAACAACTTCTATATCCCTGGAAATATCTGCAGGTGAGAGACCTGTTGACATTGAAAAAGAACCGGCTCTTGATGACAAAAAGGATGCTATAGATTTTTTCCAGCCAGGCACTTCAAAAGCAGGAGCAAAGCCTGGTGAAGAAAGAACAACTATGGAAGGATCATTCTGATATGTAAGGCCATATTTTGCTGTTATAACCCCTCCCATGCTGTGTCCATAAAGAACAAGGGGAAGTCCTTTATTCTCATCTTTAACATATTCAACAAAAAGTTTGAGATCATAAACATAATCCATGAATGAATCAACATGTCCTCTTTTACCCTCTGATTTGCCGTGGCCTCTGTGATCTAAAGCAAAAACAGAAACCCCTTTGCCGGCAAGAGCATTTAGAAGATTGCTGTATCGCCCTGAATGTTCACCTACACCATGAACAAGAACCAGAACCGCCTTTGCCTTTGGGGCAATCCATTTTTGGAAGAAAATCTTCACTCCCCCTTTGCCGGAAAAATTGCTAATATCGTGATTATATGATTCCATAAAACTCTCCTTAAAGATTATTTATTATTTACCTGAATATAAAATTTTATCTTTGTCAATTATTTATCAATACTTTGAGAGTTAATTCTTTAACTTTTATCTAAAATCAATGCTCTTAAATCCCCGCCGCCGCAGGCGGCGGGGATAGAAAACATTAGGTTCATTCCAGAACTTTGGGGAAAGTGGTATTATTTTCCATATGAACTTTACCCATTTTTTCGGACAATCGGTTAAGCAACCCCCCCGGCGGAATGAAATTTATTTCAACAGGGCTGATTAACTTTTTTTATTTTAGCACTTAACAAAGTATAGATATAAACAGAAATTTATCAAGTCCCCCAATGAGCAAGGCTCATGGATGAGCTAGTGCAAAGGGCAGGCAGGAAGCCTGATAAACCCTTTGCTGATTTAGGGGGTTATCTTTGGAAAAGTAGAAAAAATATTTTTACTTTTCTCCAATGCCTTTTATAAATTCCCGTATAACAGGTATATCAGTAGACCTTGCCTCATCCGGTGTACCAATGAAAATTATTTTACCTTCATAAATCATGGCTATTCTATCAGCGATTTCAAGGGCTGATTTCATGTCATGTGTAACAACAATTGAAGTGATCCCGAATTTTTTTCTCATTTCCAGAATAAGCTTATCAACAGAGCCGGCAGTAATAGGATCAACACCTGTTGTAGGCTCATCATAAAGCATAATTTCCGGACGCATCACAATTGCCCTTGCAAGCCCCACCCTCTTTTGCATACCCCCTGAAATTTCTGAAGGATACCTGGCCCCTATATCACCAAGGCCAACCTGCCCAAGCATATCCTTTACTACGGAAACAATCTCCTCCTCCGGCATTTTTTTTCTTCTTAAGCCAAATGCAATATTTTCAAAAACATTCATTGAATCAAAAAGAGCAGCACCCTGAAAAAGTATGCCGTACTTGCTCACAATAGAGCTGCGTGTTTCAATATCTGCACCTGTGAAATTAATACCATCCACAAAAATTTCTCCTGAATCAGGAATTAAAATCCCCACAAGGTGTTTCATTACCACAGATTTCCCTGTTCCGCTTTTTCCTATAACGCAAAGAACCTCACCATTGGCAACATCAAGATTGATCCCCTGAAGAATATTGTTATTACCAAATGACTTATACAGATTCCTTATGCTAATTTTTATGATTGAATCATTTTTCAAAAAAATCACCCTGATAAAATTGTTCTATGTAATGTATAAAAATTAATTATTATCTTTAAAACCACTGGTTGTCAATTACTATTACTTAATACCTTAAATCAAAGGAAATATTAAAGGCTCATGCATTGCTTTAGAAAATATCCTTGCAAATAATTCCTGTTTTATTTTTAATTTTATAATGATACTACTAAGTCAGCCATTAACAAGCAGGGAAGCACTATGCCCATATATTGCAAAAGAGCTTTGCCGCTTTTCCTATTTTTTTGCAAAGGATGTTACAGGAGATGAGCTGGAATATCTTCTTTCAAGGGGCTGGCGAAAATTTGGATTATATTATTTCAAGCCTGTATGTAAGAACTGCAGCAAATGCATTCCCATAAGATTGCAAACAGATAAAATAATACCGTCAAAAAGTCAAAGAAGGGTTATAAAAAAAGGTGCGTTAATCAGCACAAAGTTCAAAGAACTTGAATTCAGGGATGAAATATTTGAGCTATACAGAATACACTCAAAAGACCGGTTCAACAAAGATGCAGATTACGATGAATTTAAAGATTCATTTTATCTACAATCATGCCCTTCAATACAATCTGAATACTATATTGACAACAAGCTCATTGCAGTGGGTTTCCTGGATGTATCCCATATTTCCCTAAGCAGCATATACTTTATCTATAATACAGAATATATGAAATACAGCCCTGGAACATTGAGCGTATTACGCGAAGCAGAGTACGCTGCATCAACAGGATTGCCCTATTATTACCTTGGATATTATATAGAAGAAAACAAAAGCATGTCCTACAAAAACAGCTTCAGAATAAATGAAAAAATGAACTGGGAAAGTGAAGCCTGGGAGACCACAGAAAAAGAAAATTAAACACAGAACAATCTCTGCTTACTTAACCCTCAGTACAGAACAAACCTCCCCTGTGTTGTCAGATGCAGATAGAGGATTGAATACATCCGCACTCCACTCGCCATCTATAATAAACTTGTATCTGTACTCTCCCCTGGGAAGCCTTTTTTCTATTCTCCAAACCCCATCATCACCCATTTTCATTAGATCATTTTCAGGGTTCCAGCTATTAAAATCTCCAACAAGAGAAATAATCCGTGCATCAGGTTTATATATGCGAAACATAATTCTGTTTTTATCTAAATACTTAAAAGAAAGAAGCTTTCCTTCATCATGAGGTTTATTCTCTGCAACAGATAAATAGGAACCGGCTTTATCATATTCATTCATCACATTTCTTGGATCATCAGTCCATAGGCCGTCAACATTGAATTTATAGCGTATTCTACTGCTAAACTCTTCAGAAGAGAGAAAAAAGAACCACACTCCATCCTTTCCTCGAATCATATTCTTCATTTTCCAGGATGAAAAATTACCTGCTATTTTTACAGTGCCTGCTTTCCTGTCCTTGAATGTAAAAAGCACTCCATTGGAAATAACCCCTCTTTCAGTGGACAGATTATTCACCATAACAAGCCTTATGTTTTCCGGAGGAGCAGAATCCTTTAGAATGGTAAGACTATAATAATTTTCAGTACGAATATCATCAGGCCTTGCAGCTGTCATACACAGAGACAGAACAACAATCATTATTCCAGGGAAAACTCTCATTTCTTCCTCATTAAATATGGTGTATTCATTATTATCTTCGTCAAACTACTCCTTTGAATATCGAAAAATTTTTTATATTCTATATATTTATAACTCAGACTTATATTTTCTGTATAAAATTATTTCTAAAAAAACCTATAAATCCATTGTAAAGAATTTATTGAATCATGAATAATTGTGTTTTTTTACTTTTCAGTTGAATTACCTAAGGATTATGTCGATAATTATTATCAGAAAAGGAAGAGTTTAAAATTTTAATTGCTTTTTTCTATTATAAAAAATATAGTTTTAATTATGTCTCTTTATACTCATAGTATAATAAATATGCGGGAATATTGATGCCTGATAAAAAAACTGAAATAATATACACACCTGAAGAACAAGCTGAAATAGACCGAATAATAGGTATTATTACAGGTGAAGACACAACAGGCGCACCTGATCCTTTTGATGAAATCCCTGAAATACCTGATATAGATACAATTGAAGAAATCCAGGAACCAGCATCAGATGATGAAGCAGCACTGGATGACGAAGTATTTACCACTGATGATGATTTTCAGGACACAGAACCTTTTGACACAGGGGCAGATGAAATCCCTGAATTTGATGAAGCAGACACTACAGACGAAGAAGAAATACTTCCCCTTACTGATACTGACCTCTCATTTATTGAAGATGAAATACCTTCAATAGAAGAAGATTCTTTTGACACAATACCGGATCGGGAACCGGAAGATATGTACACATCTGACAGCTTTGAAGATATATCCATTGACCTGGGAGATGATTCAGGCATGGATTCTGAATCAATTACAATTGACGGGGAAGACATACCGGACATACCTGATCTTGATTCTCTTGAAATTAGTGATTCCATAGATATTCCTGAAGCTGACGAAATAAACCTCCCTGATATTAGTTTTGATGATCTTGACAAATCAGAAATCGAAATGGAAACTGATATACCTGCTGATGAAACAGATATGGCAGATGATGCTTTTGACAGCTTTGAAGACCTTGATTTGGCTTCCCAGGCTGAAGATATAAGCTCCCTTACCAGCATTGACGATCTTGACACATTTGAAGGAATTTCTGATGAAGG
>CAZYPA010000076.1:0-10314 GCA_964649175.1 uncultured Leptospirales bacterium
TTTTAAATCCTGCCAGCTTATAGGATCTGGAAAGAAAATCCCTTGCAGTATAGTAGTCAGGGTACTCCTGCAAAGATTTTTTAAAAAACTCAACAGCAGCAAGGTACTGCATATTGTTAAAATATACAATCCCCTTACGAAAATGCTCCTTTGCCACCTCGAATTTTACAAAACTTCCATCACTGGAATAAATTGAAGCAGCAGGGATAACCAGGAATATTAAAATATAGATAATTGCAAACAAGCGTTTTAAGGGCATAAAAAGAGTTTCCTTCCCCTATAATGGTAAAAACAGTATAAATTTCTATGTAATGTATTTATCGGCAAAACTAAAAAAAACTTCATTTAATAAGACATAATATTTATCTTAAATTGCAATATTGTCAATAAAGAATTCTTGAATTCTGGGAGTAAAGTTTTGAAATGTTATGCTCTGACCCTATAGACCCTGCAAGACCTCACCCCGACTCTGCCGCGCCGCGTTCTCAGGATGAGGTTGATGCAGGCTCAGGCACAGGATGTGCCAAAAAGAGCCTGCCTCTCCACATGAAGAGGGCTTTGAATCATAAAATTTCATGAAGCTAAAAAATTCAATATCTGTAAAAAATCCAGTAATTCTATTCCTCCTTCTCATTGAGGAGAGGGAGGTTAGGAGGGAGAGGTCTCAAAAGAGGATTAGAGAATGAGGTCTGAGCATAGCCGGTGGATCAACGGTTACCGCGTACCGACACAGTCAGTGTATCGAAGTAACCAGGGGTCAGAGCCCATACACTATTTACTCTTAATAATTTTCTTTAAAAACTTTCCTGTATATGAAGCTGTTACTTTGCATATATCCTCAGGAGTACCTGTTGCAACAACAGTTCCGCCAGCATCACCGCCTTCAGGGCCAAGATCAATGACCCAGTCTGCAGTCTTTATTACATCAAGGTTGTGCTCTATAATAATAACGCTGTTTCCCTTTTGTACCAGGGATTCAAGAACTTCCAGCAACTTCTTTATATCCTCAAAGTGAAGCCCTGTTGTTGGTTCATCAAGAATATAAACGGTTTTACCAGTACCCCTTTTTGAAAGCTCTGTGGAGAGTTTAATCCTCTGTGCCTCCCCGCCTGACAGGGTTGTGGCAGGCTGGCCAAGCTTAATATATCCCAAACCCACATTCTGAAGGGTTAAGAGCTTTGAAATAACAGAGGGGATATTTTCAAAAAAAGGAACAGCCTCATCAACAGTCATATCCAGCACTTCAAAAATATTTTTACCCTTATAGCGTACTTCAAGTGTTTCGTGATTATACCTTTTCCCTTTACACACATCACAGGTAATGTACACATCTGGTAAAAAATGCATTTCAATTTTTTTTACTCCATCACCACTGCATGACTCACATCTTCCACCAGCTACATTAAAGGAAAATCTTCCCGGCTTATATCCCCGAACCTTGGCTTCAGGCAGCCTGGAAAACAACTCCCTTACAGGAGTAAAAAGACCTGTATAGGTTGCAGAGTTTGACCTTGGAGTACGCCCTATTGGAGACTGATTAATATCAATTACTTTATCAACAAGTTCAGTACCTGTAATTTCATCAAAATCACCCGGATACTCCCTTGATCTCATGATAAGGCCTGAAAGTGCCCTGTATAATATTTCAATTACAAGTGAAGATTTTCCTGATCCGGAAACACCTGTAACTGCTGTGAATACCCCTAAAGGGAATTGCACATCTATATTTTTAAGATTATTTTCCCTGGCACCCTTTACTGTAATAAATCCCACTGGAGTTCTGCGTAAAGAAGGAAGAGGGATGCTTTTTTCTCCTGAAAGATATTTGCCAGTAAGGGATTTTTTAGAATTTTTTATCTCCTCCGGTATTCCTGCAGCAACAATATAACCGCCATTTAAGCCGGCACCAGGACCAAGGTCCACAACATAGTCAGCAGCATTTATGGTCTCCTCATCGTGTTCTACCACTATAACCGTGTTTCCTATATCACGAAGAAATTTAAGCGTATCAAGAAACTTTTCATTATCGCGCTGATGGAGGCCTATACTCGGCTCATCCAGCACATAGAGAACCCCTGTAAGACTTGACCCGATCTGCGTAGCAAGCCTTATCCTTTGTGATTCACCACCTGAAAGGGTTCCAGCTGCCCTGTTAAGAGTGAGGTACTCTATACCCACATCATTGAGAAATTTAAGACGGGATTTAATCTCTTTTAAAATCTGTTCAGCAATTTTTTTCTCAGTCTCATTAAGTTCAATATTCATAAAAAACTTATAGGATTCCTTAATAGACATGGCAGAAACATCATCAATGCTTTTCCCTGAAACCAGAACAGAAAGGCTTTCCGGCCTTAATCTTTTGCCATTACAGCTCGGACAGACCTTGTTGGACATGTACTTCTCCATCCATGCCCGCATATCGTCTGAGGCTGTTTCCCTGTACCTTCTGTCAAGATTTGGAATAACCCCTTCAAAAGATCTGGAAAACTTAAACTCCGAGTTCTTTCTTTTGATATCGTAATTCACCTTTCCACCATTAGTACCATAAAGAATAATATTCTTTACTTTTTCAGAAAGCTCTTTCCAGGGATCAGCAGGATTAAAATTAAAGTTTCTACCCAATGCTTCAATTGTATCAATATACCAGTAGCTTGTGCTTTTCCCCCAAACCTCAAGGACCCCGTCTTTTAAGGACTTTTCCGGATTCGAAACAATCCGCTCAGGATCAAAGCGCATAAGATAGCCCAGGCCATCACAATTTTTGCAGGCTCCATAGGGTGTATTAAATGAAAATATTCTGGGAACAATTTCAGGCATGGAAACGCCGCAGTCAGGACACGAAAGAAGTGTGGAAAAAATTCTCTCCTCATCATCAACAAGTGCAATAATAAATCCTTCAGACATTTCCATTGCAGTTTCAACCGAATCTGTAAGACGCGGCCTTATGCCGTCTTTTATAACCAGCCTGTCTACTATGATTTCAATTGTATGTTTTTTATTTTTATCTATTTTAATTTCATCATCAACAGTGAATATTTCACCATCAATACGAAGGCGTATAAATCCATTTCTCCTTGCATTATCAATCTTATCAGCGTGTTCGCCTTTTTTCCCGCGAACCAGAGGAGCAAGTATCTGGATCTTTGTGCCTTTTTTTATAGTCATTATAGACTCAACTATCTGATCAATAGACTGGGATGAGATTTTTTTCCCGCATTTATAGCAGTATGGAACCCCTACCCTTGCAAATAGCAGACGAAAATAATCATATACCTCCGTAACAGTTCCCACTGTGGAGCGCGGATTAGAGTGCGTTGATTTCTGCTCAATCGATATTGCAGGAGAGAGGCCTTCTATAAGATCAACATCAGGCTTTTCCATGAGGCCAAGAAACTGGCGGGCATAGGAGGAGAGTGATTCAACATATCTTCTTTGCCCTTCAGCATAAATAGTATCAAATGCAAGTGAAGACTTTCCTGAACCGGAAAGCCCTGTAATAACTACAAGCTTATCGCGGGGTATTTCAAGAGAGATATTTTTGAGATTATGTTCCCTGGCACCTTTAATGATGAGTTTGCGATCTGTCATATTAAAGTTACATTTACCGAACCACACATGGGACAAAGAGTACCTGATTCATAATCATCATCTAAATCATGAATATTATCTTTTCTTTTAATAATAACATCATCCCAGCGATAGTCACATTCCTCACAGGCGTAACTTATATTTATTTTACGCTCAACTACAGCTTCACCAGAATCATCATCCTCATAAATTTCATAGTCACCATCATCTAAATCGGAAAGTTCTTCCTCATTGTAGTTTTCTTCGTAATAATCGTCCTCATAGACTTCATCATCATAATCTTTTTCCATATAGTCATCAGACATAGCAAAACCTTACCTTTTTAATGATTATTTGTATACTAGGAGAATATTGAAATAAAAACAAAGAAACTACATTCTCCACTAAACAACAGAAAAAAAGCATATCTTTTTGTCAAAATGTTTTATATACTAATCCAAAATTTTCAGATTGTGCTTCATGTTTTTTTCAGATATTCCGGAATTAATAGGCTTAATTGAATTAATGTCGAAATTTTCAGGATAAATAATGATATCCCATATACCCCATGTACCAGGAGTTTCCGAATATTCATACATAATCAATTCAAAGTTTCCTTCATATGTGAATCTGAAAGGGAGAGATGTTTCAAATATTTTTTCATTATAAAGCTCATTTTTATCAAGAGAGGATATGAGGTGCTCTTCACCATTTTTATCCCTTATAAAGAGTTTTACGTATGATAGATGGGAATAGGAGTTTTTTTTAAATTTTACAAAATCAATTCTAAGAATATATCTTTTATCTCTTGAAAGACCTGAAATATTTAAAACTCCTCTGTAATCCATAAAATAAAAAGCATTGTTGTTAAAAACAGGCCCTCTATCAGGAATTAGCTCTAAACCCCTTGCCTGGGCCCAATCTGTAATATTTTCATGTGTAAGCGTTTTTACATGACCGCTTTTTTTTACATCTATCATTTCACTAATAGAGTTTATTATAATAATGCTTTCTATGCCCTGTGAATAGACATTGAGCATGGGTGCTAAAAGCAGAAAAAATAATAGAAACATAAATGATATTTTAAATTTTACTGAAATCATATAAATTTCTTTAAATAATTATTATGGCCTAGTCCAGGTATTTTTAGAAGAAAAAACTTCCAGGCTGCTTAAAATATTTATCAAGCTCCTACAGGCTTGATAAATATTGACAGTCCTTAAAATTATTTTATCAGCTGCATAACCTTATCAGCATTAAGGTTAGAAAAATTTTCAGCATTTGCTCCGCTTTCCCTAAATATGTTATTTATATCAGCTAAAAGGTTTTCCGGCTTTTTGCTACCAGCCAAATCCGAGGCAATTATATTATCAACCTCAACCTGCACTCTGGTTAGACTGTTGATATCATTATTGATCATTCCAGTAATATCTTTTCTACCAGCTGCTACACTTTCACGAGAAACAGTTTCTCCAAGATATTCTTTAAGAACCTGGGCTCCTTCAAAGGTAGTGTTTGTAAGAATTTCTCCGGATTTTTCTCCAAAAGAACCAGTTTTTTGAATAAGGTCAAGGCCGTCCCTCATTATCTGGTTTCTTGAAATAGATGTCTGTATATCCTTAATTTCTTTTTCAATTGATTCTATTCTTGAGTTTACTTTTTTTGTAATATCAAGAGAATCGGTTTTCATCTCCCTGCTGGTTTTATCAGGAGACGCCTCATCCAGCTTTTTTTGATTATTAATTTTCTGGGCTGATCCCAGCAGGCTGTCTGCAGATATCTTCATTTTACACCCTCCATTGTGTTTATATGTTTATGTACACAATACTCCTTCATACAATTTATATATCAAATAAATATTTGTCAATAAATTCATTAATTATTATGAACCTGCTCTGACCCCAGACCTCACCCCCCCGGCCCCCTCTCCACAATGGAGATGGGGTCAAAGGAGATCAATTAGGCTCAGGCCTTTCAATTTTCATGGAAATAAGCTTTGAAACTCCAGGCTCTTCCATTGTTACTCCATAAATTGACTCACTAATGCTCATTGTTTTTTTATTATGAGTTACAATAATAAACTGAGTGCCTCTGGAAAACTCTCTGAGCATCTTAACAAAGCGCACAATATTCTGCTCATCTAGCGGTGCATCTATTTCATCTAAAAAACAGAATGGAGATGGCTTAACCATATAGGTAGCAAAAAGAAGAGCTATAGCAACAAGCGCCCTTTCACCTCCTGAAAGAAGATTTATATTTTTAATTTTTTTCCCTGGAGGCCTTACCATAATATCTATTCCGCTTTCAAGAATATTATCCATATCAGGAATTTCCAAAAATGCTTCACCGCCTTTAAAAAGACGCTTAAAAACCTCGGAAAAATTTTTCTGAATTTCCTGAAAAGTGCTCAAAAAAAGCTCCACAGAGGTTTTATTTATATCCTCAATTACAGAAATAATATCCTCACGTGCCTTTTCTATATCAACCTTCTGATTTATATAGTATTCAAAACGTTTTTTTAAATCCCGATACTCCTGTATGGCCAGATTATTAATCGGCCCCAAATCCTGAATTTTCTTTTTGAGGTTTTGTATATCATTCTGAAAATCCGCAGCCATGGCTTCATTAGGCTTTTGCTCATGAATATCCTGGATCCTTTTTTCATACTCAGTCCATAAATAATCCTGAATGCTATCGCGCTTAAATGCAAGCTCAACAGCAGACCTTTCAAGTGAGTTTATTTTGTCAGTAACCTTTTCAAACTCATCCTCATCCTTTTTGGACTCACCCTTGCGCAAAATAATATTTTTTTCAATCTCACTTCTACGATTAACAAGTTCATCCATGCCCTTGCGAAGGGATTCACTCTTTTCAGAAAACTGAATAAGCTTATCCTCTGATTCCCTTATCTCTCTCATCAGATCTTCAACAGCTTTCCCTGTTCGCAAAAGATCTTCGTTAAAATTATCAATCTGTTTTTTTATATCATCTATCTGATGTACCAAAGAAACAATCTGCTTTTCAATCCAGTTGCTGTCGCTCTCAAAACGGGCGATATCTCTTTCAAAGCGGGTAATCATGCTGTTCACATTTTCAAGCTCTACCTGTTCCTTTTGGATAAAATCATCCAGCATTGCATTGTCAGCTCGCATTTCATCAACAGATAAAACAAGCTCCCTAATGCGCTTATCAAGATTCTCCTTTTCAGCATGAATCCCTGTTTTATCAAATAAAATAGATCTGAAGCCATCCTCATAACCTTCAAACCTGTATATGCTCTGGCGCAAGTTTTCTATTTTAACATTCTCCAAAAAAACCCATGCCTTTTCCACAGATTTAAGCTTAAGCTCATCAAGGGCATTAAGAAGGTTCATTTCAATGGAGTTTAACTCTTCTTCAATTAAACGCTTAACCTCCTGCCTTTCCTGCTCTGACCCCTCCAGCTCTATTTTTCTTTTTTCTATTGCATCAACAAGTTTTCTTATTACAACTTCAAGAGCTTCACGAAGTTTCCTTAAATTAGATTCAGTTTCCTTTATTTTTCTGTTATTATTCTCAATTCGATCCCTTGACTGATGAATTGAATCAATCTTCATTTTTCGTGTTTCAAAAAATTCAGCTAATTTTTTTCTATCCTCTTCAATTTGGACTTTAAGCTGAACAACAGATTCTTCACTTTTTTTCTTTTCAACAAGGAGTTTTTCAAGGCTTTCTCCCCGCTCCTCAACTTTTTTTGCTATAACCTTAATTCGTGCCTCATGCTCATGCACAAGCCTTTGATTTTTCTCAGTGGACAGATCTATTGTTTCTCTTCGCACCCTGTAGGCATCAAGCTTCTTTTCTATTTCAAAAAGCTGATACTGAAGATCATTTTTTTTCTTTTCATCTTTTTCATTTTCAGCGATTACACGGGTAACTCTTCCTGAAATGGATTCCCTTTCAGCCTTAAGCTTTTCTATCTCTAAACTGTTCCTGTTAAACTTTTGAACAAATTCACTATACTTGATTATATTGATCTTTATATCCAGGTCAGAAAGCTTATTTTTAAGATCAAGGTATTCCTTTGTCTTTTCTGCCTGTTTTGCTTTTAAGTCTTTTTCACGCTCAATTTCTTTTATAATATCATTAAGTCTTTCCAGGTTATCACCTGTATCCTGAAGCTTTTTCAAAGACTCTTTCTTTTGCATTTTATAGCGGGAAATTCCGGCAGCTTCTTCAAAAATATATCTTCTGTCTTCAGCCTTGGTGGAAAGGATGAGGTCCATTTTCCCCTGCTCCATTACAGAATAAGCTGATTTGCCTATACCTGTGTCCATAAAAAGCTTATCAATATCTTTAAGGCGCACAGGGGATTTGTTTATGAGATATTCAGATTCACCGTCCCTGAATACCCGTCTGCCTATTGTTACAGTATCAGCATCAAAATCAAGAGCTCTGCTGGAATTATCAATGGTAAGGGAAACTTCAGCAAGGGAAAGAGCCTTTCTTTGATCAGTACCTGAAAAAATTACATCTTCCATTGTTTGACCACGGATGTTTTTTGCCTGTTTTTCTCCAAGAACCCATTTTACAGCATCAACAACATTGGATTTTCCGCATCCGTTAGGCCCGACAATAGCGGTAATTCCGGTTTTAAATTCAACATGTATCTTGTCAGCAAAAGATTTAAAGCCGAACATATCTATAGACTTAAGAACCATATATATCCTATTTTAAAAATTTATTATAATAAGCTTTTTTATCAAGAAGGAATAAAACAGGCAAAACAAGATTGCAACCTGAACATTCTAATTTATACCATAACAGAAGTTAAATTCACTTAGATAGTTAAAAATACACACTCCACTTTAATCAAGAAGAATTTTAAGATAATACTAAAAAATTAAGCTTTAAATTTTACTGAAAAATATATTGACTCATTCAACAAAGCATCCTGTCTTTAATCATACATAATTCCAAATGAATATTTACAACTAAATAAATATAAGGAATATCAATATTTCATGAACATAACTGGTGAAAACAGTCCAGCTAAAGACGCACTCATGGGGGCACAACAGGGTATTCCTATTTTTATAGGATATTTTACCACATCCATAGCATTTGGCCTGCTTGCACTTTCTGCAGGGCTAACCCCTTTTCAGACAATACTTTTTTCAATGACTAATCTAACAGGTGCAGCCCAGTTTATGGCTATTAATTTAATATCAGCAGGAGCCCTTGCAGGTGAAATTGTCACATCAGTAATTCTTTTAAATATGCGCTATGTAGTAATGAGTGCTTCACTTATTGGGAAAATAAAATTTAAAAATATTGCTGACAGGTTCATTATTGCCTTTGGAATTACAGATGAGATATTTTCAGTTGCTTCACTGAAGCCAGGGGGAGCAGGAAGATTTTACATGTTTGGGCTACAGGGAATATCATGGTTAGGCTGGGCCACAGGCACAGCTGCTGGAGTTACAGCAGGGGCATTTCTTGCAAAGTCCCTGCAGGATGCAATGTCCGGAGCCCTCTTTGCTCTTTTTGCAGCCCTACTAATACCTGAAATAAAAAAAGGTGTAAAAGCACTAATCATAGCTATAACAGCTGGAGGAGTAAACACATTGCTTTATTACAGATACAACATGTCTGCAGGCTGGTCAATTATAATAGCCATGCTTTCCATTACAGCTATTGCTGCATTTATATTTCCAAATGGGGCAGATGACAACCTGGAAAATCCCGCAGGAGAAACTCTATGAAAAATGAAATTATTTTTATTATACTTGCCTGTGCAGCCGGGAACTATCTTTTAAGGGTAATACCATTGTTTATCCCCGGGAGCAACAGCCTGCCCCCTTACATTAAAAGGTTTCTTGAATACATGCCCCTTGCAGCACTAGGTGCACTTATACTCCCTGGTATAATTGTTTCATTTCCGCAAAATCCGGGTGCAGGTGTAGCTGGTGTTGCAGCAGCTTCTGCAGTAGCCTGGTTATATGGCGGATTAATAATGCCGGTTATTGCCTCAATAGGAGCAGCCTGGTTTGTGCTTCAATACCTATAATAAATCATTATTCCGGAGTAGCTTATGAAAAATTTAACATTACTTTTATTCATAATCATGCTTTCTTTTTCCTGTTCAGGCACAGACTTAAAAAAGAATAACCCCAATGGAGAAAAATATACCTATAGCGGCTTAAGCAGTGATCTTAACATAGCATCTGATAAAATAGATAAAGGCACAACCTATGAACTTTTTTTCACCCTTGAAAAAGAAGTAAAATGTCTTACAATTGATATTAACACTACATATATTACAGAGACATTTCCTTCAGAAGGCATACCACAAAAAACATATTTTATTGTAGAAAAAATTATAGATACAGAAAAATATAAATCGAGGGAAAACTACACCTATACCCAGCTTGCACAAAACTTCAACAAAGAATGGGAAACTTTTAATCCTTTACAGGTATGCGGCCTTGAAAGCGACCCTCTTTCTGGTATTACATCCTCAAAATACAGAATTCGATTTACTGTTTTTGATACACAACCCATAGTATTTATGGTGGATATTTTCTCATTTGAAAAAATTATTTTTAATAAATCGATTAATCAGATCATTCCTTAAATCTATTATTCAACTGATAAAAATTATTCAGAGCACATCCGAGTAGCTGAATCAATTTCACTTTTAAGATCACCTGAGGCCTGTGGCAAAAAACCATTAAGTGCCTTAATTGCCTCTACTCCGCCAATACG
>CAZYPA010000077.1:0-10218 GCA_964649175.1 uncultured Leptospirales bacterium
ATCTATGGATCAAAATGTGCGGCAATAGCCATACAGGATCATTCAAGGATCTGGGAATGACAGTACTGGTGTCAATGGTTAATGAAATGAGAAATAAGGGCAAAAAAATAAAGGCAGTAGCCTGCGCCTCAACAGGCGATACATCTGCAGCCCTTGCAGCTTATGCAGCCTATGCAGGAATACCATCAATTGTGTTCCTGCCAAACAACAAAATATCCACAGCACAACTTGTTCAGCCCATGTCCAACAATTCAATTGTAATATCCATGGATACAGACTTTGACGGCTGCATGAAAGTTGTTCAGGAAATAACCAGGGACAACAGCATATACCTTGCCAATTCAATGAACTCCCTCAGGATAGAAGGACAAAAAAGCATATCTATTGAAATGGTACAACAATTTGACTGGGAGGTTCCTGATGTAGTAATTATTCCCGGAGGCAATTTAGGCAATGTATCAGCACTGGGCAATGGTTTTAAAATGATGCTTGAACTTGGCCTTATCACAAAGAAACCGCGTATAGTCCTTGCCCAGGCTGAAAAGGCAAACCCCCTTTACCTTTCATATCTTAAAAAATTTAATGCCTTTGAGCCTGTAATTCCAAAGAACACCCTTGCATCAGCAATACAGATTGGAGACCCGGTTTCTGTACAAAAAGCAATAAAAATACTTCAGGAATTCAATGGCATAGTTGAACAGGCAAGCGAAGATGAGCTGGCAAATGCAGCAGCCCTTGCTGATAAAACCGGCATGTACGCCTGCCCTCACACAGGAGTGGCACTTGCTGCATTGATAAAGCTTCTGGAAAAACAGGAAATTTCAAAAACCGATAAAACTGTTGTTATTTCAACTGCTCATGGACTTAAATTTTCTGAATTTAAGGTTGGATATCATGAAAAAACCCTGGCAGGAGTAAACTCTATTCACGCAAATACACCAATACTCCTCCCACCTGATGCAGGAATAGTTCAGGAAGCCATAGAAAAGGCTCTTTTAGCAGCAAAAAATTAAGCCTGATTTACAAGGAGAACTTTCATTTTACCCAATACTTTTTTACTAAACAAGGCTCCTTCAAGCATGCCTTTGTATAAAAATTCCGACCTGGTACCTGCATTGTCACCATCTCCTGTGCCATAACCTTCTGTTATGGAATGAATAATCCTTTGTATGGAAAAACTTATCATTGGCCCTGCCTTTGTTCTGCTCTCTATAAAGGCATCTGTTTCAGATAATTTTTTTATAATATATCCCATTTTGCCAGGATCAGATTTGTCTTTTCCGCTTTTTAGCATCTCCTTTAAATCAGCACCAAATCTTATTCCCTTTTCCAGAACAGGAATAAGCTCCTCAATTTCAGCAAGCATCTCAGCTGCTTTTTTTAACACTGCAGAATGATTTTCATCCCTTCTGGATTTTGCTGCTGAATATATTAAATCATCAATAAGATCCTGAATGTGAACATTGCTTTCATTAAAAGAAATTTCATTGCTTTTTATATTTTTTATGCCCTTGATAAATACACCATCAGCACTGGCATTAATCAAAGAAGGATCCTTCCTGTTTTCAAACCAGTTTATAAAAATCATCATTTTACTGTTGCTATGTACCGGATAATTATTTTTCCCGGGAACCATAATTTTAGGCATAAATGAAAGCTGTTTTCTGTTAAACATCTGCGGAGTATTAAACCTGTTTATCCTTTTGTACATCTGCTCATCAAGGTATGAACCCCTTGCATGCGCAAGCCCTGAGGTAAAGGAAAGATCCTGTCCCACAAGAATTACAGGAGAAGCCCCTGTCTGTCTGGCAAAATCATAGGCATTTGTTGAAACAGAACCACCATGTGCAAGCTCCCCTCTTGGAGGCAGGGCAGATTCAATCCATTTCATCATTTCAAAGGCCACACCTGTCATTACCATGGGACCTTTAAAAAATCTGGGTATTGATGGATGCACTGTGGGATCTGCAACAAGAACTGTGGAAGTTTCACCTGTGCCTTCAAGGTATCTGGCATTTATAATCTGGGGATCAACAGCAATGCAAAAATGCGGAACTATGCCATTATCAAGAAGAATTTTGTAGGATGTATCCACTGCTACAATTAAAGACCTGTGCATATTTTCTCGAATAAAATCAAGACTCTTTATCAATGAAGGGCCTGCACCAGCAACAATTGCAGGAATACCCTTAAATTTTTCAAAAAAAATGGAAGCTCCTGGAGAATTGGATATGGTTCTTATATTTCTTGAAATATTGGAAACCCAGGTCTTTTCAAATTTGGAAAGAGTGGCAATATTCACATCCTTTGTAGAAACAAAGGATTTAACAGAAATCGACATTTCAGAATAGTAATCCGGATAGATCTGAAAAGACCCGCGGTGAGTAACAAAAACTGATCTGCGCGATGATCTTCCCTTTAACGCCTGTGCCACCATTTCTTCAGCAGGATCAATAATAATGCCTAATCTGCTATCCTCAAGAAGCATTTTTAAATCCCTGTTTTCAAGGGCCCTGCGAAAAATATCTTTATCCTTTTCTATTACCAGAACAAATGTATCATCATCACATTTATCAAGTATGGCCTCACAGAGATAGCCAAAACCAAATCCTAAAACAACAACAAGATCCCTGTTTTTAAAATCCGTCTCTGCTGCCACCCTCTCAGCTTCGCGTACAGGATCAATTCTGCTATGAATAAAAAGGCGCTTCCCATCTTTTGTCAGGGCAGATGGAACCCTGTGACCTGATTTGGAATCAATAACCTCAATAGAGCTTGTACTGTTACTAAAATCAGGTAATAAAAAATTCCTGGAATCCAATACTGCTTTGTTTTCATTATAATAGTTTTTCATTTAATATCAGCGCATATTGATAATTACAGAATCAGTGCTTTTAAGAACAGTCCCAGGCAAGGGCTTTTGTGCAAAAACCCGTCCCTTACCCTTTATATAGTAGTTCACCCCAAGGCTTCTGTTTATATCAGCTAATATTCCGGAAATTTCCTGAAAATCCATACCACTTAAATCAGGCATTTGATCCCCTGTAAAAAGCCCTCTGGAAGAACTTTTTTTAAGTTCTACTGAAACCATATCCCTGCCCCCTGTTCCAAGATATGGCAAAACCCTTTCAGTAATTTTTTTAAACACAGGCGCTGCAGTTGCCCCACCAGTAAGATTATCACCTGGATCATCTATTACCACAATAACACAAATTTGCGGATCTGAATACGGGGTAATACCCACAAATGAAGAAATATTCCTGTCAGAATAGGCTCTCAAAGATTTTATGTACTTTTGGGATGTTCCGGTTTTACCGGTATTCCCATAATAAAAAGAAAAAGCCCTCCTGCCTGTTCCTGAATCAACTGTTTCCTTCATCATTTTCATTAAAAGAGCAGCATGCTCCTCCTTCATTATGCGCCCATTGCTGCCAGGATAAAAGGATTTTACAATAGTACCATCAGGCTTTTCAACACTCTCAATTATGGAAGGGCGCATGTAAACTCCTTTGTTCCCTATTGCTCCAAAGGCAGCAGCCATCTGCAAAGAGGTAACTGCAATTTCATGTCCAATAGCTATGGAATACTTTGAAAGACCGGACCATTGGTTAACCGGCCTTAAAATACCCTCTGTTTCACCAGGAAGCCCTGACCCTGTTTCCTTGCCAAACCCGAACTTCCCAAGAGTATCATAATATTTCCCTCTGTCAAGGCTCATTACTGACTGGATTATCCCTGCATTGCAGGAATATTTAAGTATGTCAGCCATACTAACTTTGCCATGCTCATGAAGACAGTTTATAGTCACCCCTCCAACTTCAACTTCACCTTTGCATATATAATCTTTTTTAAAAAAATCAGGCCTGTGCTCAAGCAGTGCAGCAGCAGCAATAATCTTCAAAGTGGAACCAGGCTCAAAAGCATCAACAACAGAAAAAAGCTTTCTTACCTGCAGATTATAATCCTGATACCTGTTTAAGTTAAAAGAAGGAGCCTTTGCCAAAGCAAGTATTCTTCCTGATTTAACATCAAGTACAACTGCAGAACCCTGACTTGCACGGTGTTTGCTCATAGCAAGCTCAAGCTCCTCTTCTGCAATATTCTGAATAAGCCTGTCAATTGTTAGTCTTAAATTCTTTTTTTGATATATCTGCCGCGATATTTCATCCTTTACAATCTCATCCCTTCCTGAAAGAAGAGAGTTAAACTGGTGCTCTATGCCTTCAAGGCCTGTATTATCAACACCAACAAACCCAATAACACCAGCAGCAAGATCATTGTATGGATAAAGCCTTTTGTATTCATTTCTAAAATGTATTCCCTTTATATTAAGGGCTTTTACTGCATCAACAACAGAGTCATCTGCTTTTCTAAGAAGCCAGACAAAGCGTTTACCTCTTTGCAGTCGCTCCTGTATCCAGGAAACATTTTTTTTCAATATAGGGGAAAGAGCCCTTGCCACAAGCATGGGATCGTTTATTTCTTCAGGATTGGCAAATATGGATTCCTTTATCACGCTAATAGCTAAAACATAGCCATTGCGATCAAGAATGTATCCTCTTCCTGTATCAATTATTTCAGATGAAGGTATAATTATTTTTTCAGAAAAATGGAGGTTAAAAAGCTTGAGTATTATCAAAGCAAATAAAACAAAAATCAAAAAGGCTGTCAGGTATACTCTTCTATTAAAAGCGGATCTATTCATATTTCTTTCCTGCTTTTATCCGATACAGCTTCTCCTGGCAGCCTTGCCATAAAAATTTTATTTAATTAATCCCAGATGGCTGAAATTTCCATTTAATATTTCTTTTGTATTCCAGTATAGTATGAGCGCTCTCCCCTTTACAGAGTCAATATCAAGATAACCAAAATATCTTCCATCAGAAGAATTTGTCCTGTTATCACCAAGTACAATTATTTTTCCTTCAGGAACAATTCCCTCAATATTATTATGCCTGCCAATATTAAAATGCGCATAATCTGTGGGCTTGTCCAGGGTATAGGGCTCATCCTGCTTTATACCGTTTATGTAAACATAGCCATCTTTTATGCTAAAATCATCTCCTGGAAGTGCTATACATCGTTTTATATAGTCCTTATGCTTTTCACTTTCAACAGGAGGGGTAAAGATCACAATATCTCCCCTTTCTATTTCTCTTATTGAAAGAAACTTGAGGTGAATCCCCTTGTCCATACCAAGCATCCTGGGAATAACAGGTCCATAGGTTATTTTTTCCACAAACAGATGATCCCCTATTTTAAGGGTTTCCTCCATGGAACCAGTGGGGATATAGTAAGCCTGCACAACATACTGAATAATATGAACAGCAAGCACAAGTGCAACAACAATAGCATCAGCAAGCTCCCAAACCTTTTTAAACAGGGCACTCCTTTTAGGGGACAAATCCTCAAGATTCTGTGTAAGAAGCTCCCTTGACTCCTCTGGAAGCAGTCCCAATGGAAAAGAAACAACTGAATACTTGTCGCGTATTAAAAGATTTCCCGCAAGATTTATTTCAAGAAAGGTTATTTCATCAGCAGGTATTTTTACAGCTTTTTCAGCACTTTTTACTTCTATATATGCTGTATTAAAATGTATTGACCCGCCCTTATATTTATTATACTTTACAATATAATTGATAAAGCGTATAAGGTAAAAGGTAGTTGCAAGGCTCCCTATAAAATAAACCGCCATGCACGGAGTTTTAACAAAAGGAATAGCTACTGCCAAAAACAATGTGGAATAAACGAAAAGGAAAAGATAAAGCGATTTTTTAAAAAAAAATCTGGAAACTTCACGATCTTTGATAACAGAATATTCTGAATCAATATCTCGTGATTTATCAAGTCTGAAAAACTGAATCATTTATTTCTCCTTGGAAACACAATAAAGAGCCTATAATAATAAAGTAAAGTGGAGTAAAAGAAACAACAAAAAAGCTACAAAATACAAAATTCATTGTACAAATAACAGTGTACATTAAAAATAGTTAAGAATAAGTGTCTACAACTTTTTTGTTAGAAAACATATGAAAACATTAGAAGATATATTTAAAAAAACATCCAAAGAACAATTAAAAGAAATATCATCCCTTCTTTCTATTAAAAGCGTCAATGAAAACAGGCTAAGAAGTGCTTTACTCAATATATTCAGCCTGTCAAAAATAATGTCAACATTTACGCCTGAGGAACTCACCATACTTAAACTTCTTTATTCCGATAATGACGGGATATCCTTTGGTGAAATACAAAAAAAGACCGGAATAGATGTTCAACAGATTGAAGCTTCCATGAATGTTCTAAGCAATAATCTTTTTACATATATTACAAAAAACAGACAGCTCCTTAACAAAAAAATGGATAAGGCTTACTGCATTGAAGAAATTGCAGAAACCTTTAAAATATCTGCCCACAGTGATATTAAAGAGTATCTCCAGAATAGCCAGGAAACAATGATAGGCAGCTCCTCCGGGACAAATGCACTCTTAAAAATCAAGGATCAGAAAAACATTTCCATTATAAAAGAAATCGTTGAAAAAGGCGGAATAACTTCTATAAAAGAATTATCTGATATTTACCAGAATCCGGATTATGAAAAAAGAATACTGGATCTTATTGATAAAAAAATACTTCGTTATTTTTTCATAATTACAGATAGTGTTAATATATATATTGCAGTTTGCGAAGACATTTTACCCCATATATCCTCCCTTTTTACAAAAAAAACAAAGCCTGTTGCTATTAACAACAGCTTTAATTCAATCATAAACCTTTTGCATGCCTATGACTCCATATCTTCATTTGGACTGTTCCTTACCAAGCAGGGAAGGTTCAGAAAAATAGACATAAAGAAGATCGCTGACAGAATGCTCAGTATAAAAAACTCAAAAGGGGAGCTAATCAATAAAGAGGAAATATCGCTATTCTCCCTTCAACTTTTAAACATTCTCGAATGCCTTAAAATTGACAGAGACATTGGACTGGTAAGCCTAAAGAAAATAGCAGACAAGCTTGATGACCCTGTACAAATGCTAAAAGCCATATTTAACAGAATTATTGGGGGGCATAAAGCTGATGATATTTTCACATCAGGAGTTGTTATACCCAATCCGGCTGATATAAAAACAATTCTTCCCATTTTACAAAAGGTAAAAAAATCTGACTTCCATTACCTTAACCTTCTTTTTACAATATCTGAAAGCATAAACAGTGTAAAAAAACTGGAAAGGCTTGTTCCAGTCAGCCCTGAAGAAGAAACCAGAAGATTTCATGACTTAATCGATTTTTTAACCATAACAGGGGTTGTGGGAATTGACCAGGGACAGCTCTTTATTACAGAAGAGGGGAAATGGCTCCAGGCAGCCCTGGGAAATAAAAAGTATGCACGCGATGCTGATGCAAAAAGATGCGTTTACATAAACCCTGACTTTACCTTAATGATACCTGATCAGGAACTGGATCCTGTTTCCCTTTACTATCTTTTGGCATATACTGATATTGTGAAAGATGATGTTATAGTAGAAGTTGCAATTACAAAAAACTCTATTATAAACGCAAACAAAAGGGGAATGTACATAGACAGGTTCATTTCCACACTTAACAGGTTTGCAAAAAACGGGATTCCTCAAAACCTTGAGTTTCTGTTAAAGGAATGGACAAACCAGACAATAAGAATAGAAATATCAAGATCAATATTGATGCACTCAAGCCACAGCACTTTGCTTGATGAAATATCCTACAGCAGCATAGCAGGCCTGATTATCAAAAGAATATCAGAAAATTACGCCATTATTGACAAAGACTCTATTGATGACATAGTGAAATTTTCTAAAAAATTTGATGTTGTAATAAATATATTTGAAAATCAGGACACCTGATTAATCTACAAGAACCTTTATTTTTAAAGGGAAATTCCAATCCATATATTCCTGAAGAGCCTTTATTACTTTATCCTGAACAAAATAAAGCTTGCCATTAAGCTTAACCAGCCCCCCTTTATAGTAAGTATGCTTCATTTGATGCTCGACCCAGCCAACAGGTTCCACCTTCTTCCAGTTGTCCACAGTTTTCAAAACAGGAAGTTTGCGCAAATGAAGTTCCTTGATAATACCGTTTTGCACTGAGTCAGCTAAAATTTTTTCCCATTCCATATTGTATCCTGTTTTAAATAATTTAGGTTTCTATTATTTTTACGCTGATAAAATTTTACCTTTTTAAAATAAATCCTTATCAGCTATACTTTAAAGTAATGAATATATAATTAATGTCTCTTTTTAAGCTCCATATTTTCATCCATAAGCGATTTTATTTTTAATGTCAGCTCTTTATTTTCTTTTTTTACAAGCAAAAGCTCCTCATGGAGCTCAAGTGCTTCCACCCTGCTAAGCTCTGCAACATTATTTGTTGCATCTATTATTCTCCTGGCATCATAAAATTCTTTTGCAGAATAATCAATTAAAGCTTCCTGTGCTTCAATAACCTTATTTGCATTCATAAGCTCATTCTGCCTCAAAGTATCAAGCATCTCCTCAGCCAAAACCCTTTCTTTAAGTAAAAAATAATCCCTGTTTCTCATAAGAGCTATCCGTCTAATTGCATCATTAAGATTAAGCTGCTCTTTCATTAGCTTTTTTTCAAAATCTATCATTTTCAAAAACGCCTCTTTATCAGCTTTATCATCAGAATAATTCTCATGACAAGGTCCAAGCACTGTTTCAAAGATTTCAAGGCGCGACTCAGATTCTTTTGATATAAGAACCATTAAATTTTTATATTTTTCAACAAGTAGTGTTTTCTCCAGAAGAAGGAGAAACTCCCTTTTATCAACAGGACTGCCAATAAATTCAACGTGTGTCACATTTGATGTTTTTACATTTGCAGTGCCAATTTTGCTTTGTTCCATTATAATAAATTTAACCTTGCTGCTCCCCCCTTCAAGAGATTCAGCAAAATCTAAAACACTGCTGACTTCCAGGTCAGTAATATTAAAAATAAGGATATAGTTATCCCTGTAATTATCAAGAACCTGTTTTTGAGAAAAAGACGAAATAACCTTAACAGTAAGACCCAGGGATTCTATAGCCTTGGCAAGTTCTCTACCCTCATAATTATCTGTGAAAACTATTACATTAGCATTTTCCATGAATTACCCTGCATGAATTTTTAAACTTACAAAATAAAATTATACTTTTATATTTTTATTAAACAACTCTTTTTTATAATTTTTTTCAACCTGGATAAAATGTCAAGCTTCTCATTGACAGTTTTACGCAATAAAAGAGCTGACATGCCTGCTAACAGGCAATAATATGATAAAAAACACTTGTCATTACCAGTATATATTTAATTTTGTCCTAAAGTAACAAAAAATCAAAGGATGAAGAGAAAATTGAAATTTAAAAAAACAAGCGCAATATTGCTTGTAATCACAGCAATGTTTTTTGGATACAACAAATGGGTCTTTTCATGGGGACTCTTTGACCTCTTTACTGACCAGACCTTTACACAGGAAGGGCTGGAAAAGGTAAAGGAATTCAATCCTGAAACAGATATTCTATACCTTCCAGGACTTGGCGGAAAAGATATATTCCAGGCTTCAAAGGATCTTTCCATAACAAGGAAAAAAGAGATAAGAAAATTCATATACCTTTATCTTACAACAGGGCGGGAATATATAAAAGCATCTATATGCAGATCCTATGATTACATGGATATAATACAGGAAATACTAAAAGAGTACCCGGATATTCCTTCGGAAATTGCAGTGCTCCCTCTTCTGGAAAGCGGATTTAATCCCATGGCAGTTTCAAAAAGCAATGCAATAGGGTTATGGCAATTTTTAAATAATACCTCTGTGTATTTTGGATTGAAACATGACAAATGGGTTGAGGAAAGAAGAGATATTGACAAGTCAACCCGTGCTGCCTGTGACCATCTGCGCCACCTATACAACACTTTTGGATCCTGGGATTTAGCCCTGGCAGCCTATAATGGAGGTGGCGGACAAATTAAAAGAGCAATGGATAAAACTGGAGCTTCTGATATATGGGAACTAAAAAAAACAGGGGTGCTTACAAAGGAGACAGAGGAATACGTTCCACGATACATAGCCCTTTTGATAATTTACAACAATCAAAAGCTCTTTGGACTTGAAAAAGAAATAGCAAAGCCCGAAAAGGAAGACACCACTTTAATAAAACTGGAATATGCAGTTGATAT
>CAZYPA010000078.1:0-10032 GCA_964649175.1 uncultured Leptospirales bacterium
TTTATGAAAAGGTAAAAGAAAATGCATCCATTGACTGGACAATAAAGGAAAGCGTTAAAGCAAAATTAAAGGTTATTGTTAAAAGGATTTTAAGACAATATGGCTATCCGCCTGACATGCAGATGCTTGCCACAGAAACAGTATTAAAGCAAGCAGAACTAATTGCTGAAGAACTAACACATGATGTGAACCTCTATATAATTTAAATGGCCTGGTGGTGCAACATGGATGCTACACATTGATGATATTACAATTTTTATTTTTAGATTTTAATAGCTTAAAAATTGTGCACGGATATTAAAATACAGGGATTATGCTTTATAAAACAGGAAACTAAAAAGTATAGTTTTATACAAAAACATATTCTATAAAAAAATCGAGAGGAGAGAGATACATGAAAAAAAGAACTTTTATCGCTCTAGGCGTGCATATTGTATTGGCTGCTGCGTTAAGCGTTTATCTGGTTTTCTTTCATGTGGATTCAAGTGTTCAGGAGCTAATGGACTCTGATACCAGAATTGTAATCGACAGCCAGGAGAAGTTTGACGAAGCGATTAAGACTGATGGACGCATATATGCACTAGGCAAAATACGTGGCACTATCAACGTTTCGGACATTTCTCTTGATGACCTTGTGTTTCGTGGAAACGACAAAGAGAAGAAAGTACAAAAAATAAAAAGCTATCTCAACGGTGACTATGTTTACATCGACTTTTTCAGCGAGAGACTCTCAGAAAAAACCGTAATAGAAAGAGATACCCTTAGGGAAGGAAAATATGAAAGGAAATATGAGATTGTCCGTGAACCCTATGCCCATTTGGAGTTATACGATACTTTCAGCTTTTATGGGTATGTGTTCACAAACACCGAGGATCTGATGCATTCCTTTTACAATCAGATGAAATCCACCCTCATAAAAGGAAAAATGGAATCCACCTTCATAAAAAGAAAAGCTGAAGAGCACGTTATATCGGCAAAATATATTCCTGATGAACAACCGATGTGGCTTGAGTTCACGGTAACAAAAGGGCAAATCGATATGGACAGCGTGGGGATTCATAGCACAACCGGCTCATTTAACTATACTGCTAGAGCGGCAGCCGGCGATATTTCGCCACTGTCTACAGTGTTCGGCGTTTTCTTAGTAGCAGCCATTTCTTTTGGTCTAACGGTAGCTATTCTAAGCAACTTCTAACGCCCTAGTAGATATTGATTTTTAAGCTTGTTAAGCAAAGGATGTTCGGCTTGTGGAATTACAAGAATTAATCAAAGTATTGCTTGAACCAAATGAAACCAACCTTTTGTTTTCTAAAGATAAAAATCAATATTATCTTCTTGAGGAGTTTATAAATGATATTCAAAAAGCATATTCACAAACAGCTTTAGATGAAACAGATGATAAAAAAATTGTACAAATAATCGAATTGCTTCTAAAGATTGAAGATGACACTATATTAATTCCATATTATTATAATGGAACTACAGTTTGGAAGGATAATCATAAAAATATAGTATCTGATACTAATACATTTTTTGAAAAATATATTGAAAGTTCTGATTATTGGAAATCTGTATTAAAAATAGCTGAAACAATTGAATTTCAAAAGTAAAAGCCTGACTGTGTATTTATGAAGCTAAGCATAAGTAATTTTTGGCATAACTGACAATCACGTTTTAACTGTTGCAGGACGACATATTGACTTGCATAACAATTTTGATTTTATTGGTTTTGACTACAACATAGCAGACTGGAAAATTAAGCAGCATTGGAACAAAGAGAGCTATTCCCCATTTGGAAAAACATCTGAAAAGCAGAAAAAGAGATGTGAAAGGCTCTGCAAAATTTGCTATTGAAGAAATTATGAAACGAAATGAACAAAAAAGCACGAACCGTTAGCGATCAGGCTATAACAGCGGTTTAACAAACCGTTGTACACAATTTTACAAAAAGGTACCTGCCAAATGAAGCCGTCAAACATACTTAAAATTGAAACTCTCAACGACGAATGGTTAGATAAAGACTTGATTATTTTACACGCCTGTTTTCAAATTTTAAGTGATTGTATTGAAAAGGAAAATTTATTTACGGGACATATCGATTGGACAAATGACGAAGAACAGCGGAATGCTAAAAAGGAAATTGAAATCTTATATAATTGGTGGATGAAGCGAAAAATAAAAAACAATAGCTTGGATGAAAAACAATATGAAGAAGATAATACAATGCTAAAAAAATTAATTGATATTAGAGAGTATCTTTGGACTTAATCTTCCACATATGTTACCAATCGATAGTGAATTTGGAATGTTATATTTGTAGAAATAATCGTTTATAAACAAAGACGAAAATTATGGATTACCTGACAACTATGGCACACAACAAGGTATTGCCCGTTGACTGACATTGTAAAACCGAGTGTTAAAAAAATGAAAACAATACCCGAACTAAAAATACTTTTTGAAGAAATCAACAAGCTGAAAAGCAAAGCCTTTGAAGCGTATAAAACAGCATTACCAATCGAAAAAGATTACTTCGTTCTTTTGGTAATCCTCGCTTCAATCGAGGAAATTGGAGAAACCAAACTTGGCATTTCCAGAAAAGCATTGGACGATTTGGATACCGAAAAAATCGATCTTGCAAAAATAAAAGCCATAGGATATTTAGACAAATACTGAAAATGCTTTACCGAAAAACTATGCTTGCAAAGTAACAATACCAATGAAAAATGAATAACAATGAACAAATAAAATTGCCTATTGCTAACAGCTCGTTTGGCAAAAATGGAAGGAAACGGCTTTGATTGAAAATTTTTCGTAAATTTGAAGTTTTCTCTTCGGTTAAAGTTCAGTACTAAAAGTGTTACCTGTGCCAGGCAAATCAAATGTTATACGCCATTTTAGGACGACTACGATGAACAGAACACCCTTAACAAAATGACGAGAGAAGCGGCCCCTTATAGGCATGTCAAAAGATAACAGACACAAAAGAAAAGACAAGGAGAACCAAATGAAGAAATATTCCCTTGACGATATAAGAAAAATAGTTGATGAAACAGCATTAAAAATCGACGCACCATCTGATCTTTTGCCAAATTATGGGAAGCAAATTTGGGACGATCACCCTTATATTGATGTTGACAGTCATGGATTTATGTTTTATATAAATGCACAGCGTAGACAGGAATATGAAAGAAGAAAGACCGATAATATTGACGACTTGCTTTATTGGATTTTTTCGCATGTAACATTCTTTATGGCATGTGACTATGAACTAAAAAACAGAATTGAAAATGAGGATTGCAGACGACTTATTTTTAAAACGCAAGCACAGATGCTTGGTCAACTTAATGACAAGTGGAGACAAAAGGAAAATGCTGAACATCAAAGGATTTTAAAATCATTTCCATTTGACGATTTTGCTAGAGCTAGAGCAATTTACTGGGGAAGACTCAGACAACAAGGACTTTCAGAAACGGAGATACATAAATTGGTATATAAAAAATATCCTGAAGTCCCAGAAGAAAAACCCCTATAACAGCTGCCGAACCGTTAGCGGTTATGCGAAAAGGACGACAATGGACAAACAGATAACAAATCTTATATGCTTCATTCGCTGTCATTCAGACTTTAACCCAGCCATTTTTACCGATTTTACAAATCTTGAAACTTGAATAATAAATGTTATATTATTGACAAATGCTTTCAATTGTATTACACTATATTAATCCTTTTTTGAGAGTGAAAATTATGCCAAAAACTGTTACATTAAGAATTGATGATAAATTACTCGATAGGCTTAAACATCATGCAAATATGGAAAATAGATCTATCTCTAATTTTATTGAAACCGCTACCTTACGATATATAGAGGAAACGGAATTAGTCAATGAATTTGAAATGTTAGAAATTATGAATAATGAAAAATTATTAAAACAATTAAAAAAAGGAAGTGAAGACGCTCGCAAAAAGAGAGGGCGTTTTGTCTGATTTTAAAATATTTGAGACTAATCAATTTATTAATGACCTCGATGATATTGAAAAAAATCTGAAAAAAAAGATATATGATAAAATTCAGAATTACACCTACCCGCAGATAAAAATGAATCCTTTTTATGGAAAAAATATTAAAAAATTAATCAATTATGATCCTCCTACCTGGCGTTATAGAATAGGCAATTACCGTTTATTTTATGAAATAGATCAAAAAGATAAAATAATTTATATTATAACAATTGAAACAAGAAGTAAGGCTTATTAAAAACAGTAAAAATAAAAAATCGGTTAAAAACCAGGATAATCAATATCAACCACCACCTAACTCAACGTATTAAGGAACTGGCAAAATGCGACGAAATCACCTTACCATAGTTAAAGAACATTTGAAGAAGATGGGGAATGTATGGAAGTAGTAACTCAGCAAAAAATTGAATCTAAAATATTTACAGTCAGAAATATTCAGGTAATGCTCGATTCAGATTTGGCTTCTCTTTATCAGGTAGAAACAAAAGTGATGAACCAGGCTGTGAAGCGCAATATCGATCGTTTTCCAGAGCCTTTTAGATTTCAATTATCAAAAGAAGAATTTGACAACTTGAGGTCACAAATTGTGACTTCAAGTTTTGAACACGGTGGAAGAAGGCATATACCCTATGTTTTCACAGACCAGGGTGTAGCAATGCTTTCTGCTGTATTAAAAAGCGATATAGCCGTACAGGTGAGTATTCAGATTATGCAAGCTTTTGTGACTATGCGTAAGTTTCAGATTAATAATGCAACTGTATTTCAAAGGCTCGACCGCATTGAAATGAAACAACTTCAAACAGATTCTAAATTTGAAAAAATATTCAAAGCACTTGAAAGCGGTCATCCTAAACCCGATATGGGAATTTTCTTCGACGGACAAGTATTTGATGCTTATACCTTTGTTTCTGACTTAATAAAGACAGCAACTAAAAGTATTATCCTTATTGATAATTATATAGATGAATCCGTTTTAAATCTATTTACTAAAAGAAAAAAAGGTGTATCAGCAGCTATTTACACAAAAGAGTTCAACAAGACAATGCAGTTGGATCTAAAAAAACATAACACTCAATACCCTCCTATTACTTTAAAAATCTTTGCCAACAGCCATGACCGATTTCTTATAATTGATAAGGAAAAGCTTTATCATATAGGAGCCTCACTTAAAGATCTTGGAAAAAAATGGTTCGCTTTCTCGCGTATGGATTCTTTGGTGAGCGATATTTTAAATAGGATTACGTAGTGTGAAAAGAAAAAAAGGATTTAAGCAGGCAACTCATCGGAAAATTTGCATTGATTGACAAGAAAACAGGTAAATGTCGCTACAGCACTTTTTAGAATCAAAAAACTCTTGCTTTTATAAAACCCTTCTTATATATAATTTACTGGATTCAATTGGGAAAAGCCACATAAACAAACCTTGTACGTAATTGTACAAAAATAATATTTAAGGAATTATTATGAAAATATCATTTAAATGGCTTGGTGGTGGAACATGGATACTGCACATTGATGATATTACAATTGCATGTGATCCGGTACTATGCCCCAAAGGTCATGTTCAGGATTATAGGTATTTTAAAACCAAGAGATTAAATGAACCAATATTCAATGAAGCTGAACTAAAGAATGTTAATCTTTGGCTGTTAACCCATAATCATGAAGATCATATCGATAAATATGGAATTGAAATGATTAATGAAAGCTCAGCCATTATAGCACATAAAAGTTTAAAACCATACTTTAAGAATGATAAATATAATAATGTTCAAATCCTAAAATGGAATCAAAATACAACGCTTTCGCTGTCCGGGATAAAAATAACTATTAAAGCCATACCGGCAATACATGCAAAGAAACAGGCTCTTGGGAAAATAATTGGTAATGGGAATGGTTATTTTCTGGGAATAGATAAGGATGGGAAAAAATATTTTATATATGTTACAGGTGATTCAGTTTTCAGTAAAAATATACAAAAATATTTTGCCGGTTCAAAAATTGATTTAATAATTGCAAATGCCGGCGCAGCCATGATTGGGGAATCATTCTTATCTAAAATCATTGGAAGGATTACGAATAATATTGATGATATTAAAAATATAATTTCCGAATTGCATCCAAAACTAGTAATTCCGGTTCACTGGGGAACATTTTCACACTATAGTGAAACAATAAATAAAAATTCATTCATAAATTATAGCAACGTAAAATTATTAAATGTTGGGGAAGCAGTTAACTTATCTTAATTGTGCAACTGCGTACAACACAACCTCATGCGCTTCACTCTCTGGTGCTCACATAATCAGCCATCTCCCAAAGCCCTACCCTCGCACAAATAACAAAATATTTTTTTTGACTTCCGGGACTTAATTTAATACCATATAAAGACCAAGATACCTAAAAGAACAAAAAGAATAACGAGAACTTAAATAACCTCAAACATCTTTCCCTAATGATAAACGGAGTCTCTTAAGAAGGTTAATTAATTCATTTATCTCTTTTGAATTAAATATTTTTACTTGCACTGCCATGCTATTTTTAACTTTACCAGTAATCTCATCTTTATAATTATCCGATTTTTTTGTAAGGCTGATCAGCGTGGAACGGGCGTCATCAGGATCTTTTTTTTTCTTAACCCACCCATCCCTTTCAAGATTTCTGATTATTTTTGATGTTGTATGCTTATCACGCAGTGTTAATTGTACAATTTCACTCTGGTTCAATGGTTTTGCAGAAAACCATAAAATTGCAAGTATTGTCCACTGCTCAGGGGTAAGGTTATATCTTAAAAGAACTTTTTGTAATTCACGCCTCATAAGCAGATGTGCCTGATAAAGATTAAATCCCAATGCATCATTCATAAATTCGGGTATATGCATCTTGCTAACTTTCAACCTCTTTTTTTAAATTCCTCTCAAGAATTTTTTTCCACTGGGATGTTCCAAGAAAACACTCATCAATATGATCGCTAATCCCTTCAAAAACCTCAAAAGGCATGGAAAGTGTCACAAGATCTTTAGGCAGTCTGAGCCTTGCTGATATATCATTCATACCAAACACAGCTTTATGCTTTTGTTCCCTTCTATACTTAAGTGGAATAGTCACAGCTGCAGCGCAAGCCGAAGCAAATTGGGTTACAATTCTATCATCACTAAGCGGTGAATCATAATATACAAGAAGTGTCAGTGCACTATACTGATCCGCATTTACAAAGAATATCACTACTTCCGGCTTTTCATCTTCAGTAAAATTTTCAAGAGGCTTAAGTATTGTTACATCACTGGCAGGTGTTACAAAACGAAGAGATTCAAGATACTTTTTTACTTCAACAGGGTCTTTGACAAATTTTTCACATTCACGCGTTTTAAGGCCGTCAGACAGATAATACTCTATGCCTTCGAAAATCCACTCTGCATATCCAAAATAAAAAGCGGAACAGTTCCAGCCTGTAGAATCCGGATCTACAGCAACTGTTTTCCCTTGTGCTGCAGAAAAAATAAGGGGCATAATGCAGCCATTTCCTTTTTTCTTAAAAAAAATAGAATCATCCGGTCTCTTTTTGCTATAATAGAGGCCTATTGGATAATACTCCATTCCAATTTTTTCTCTTATTTTTTTTGCAGTATTACTAATATTAGTCATATTTTTACCCTCAATAGTTGTCATTGCAACTATCTGTTAAATAAAAAGTTGCACTGGCAACTACTTTTTTAAAAAATCTTTTAAATTTATGATAATATTCTTTATTCAACCAGAGTTATCATAACTATTCATAATTTATTCTGGTAAACTACTGATTATTTCTTGACACTATTTACAGCACCAACTATATTTGGTATTATAAATATATTATTGGATATTTTATGCCATTATCTGGAAAAGAAATGTTAAAACTATTCCAAAAATCCGGATGGAAAGTTTTACCCACAAAGGGAAGTCACGTTATTGTTGGTCTCAATGATGATCGAGAATCGATTCCAATGCATAAAGAATTAAAAAAAGGATTAGAGGCATATTTGCTTAAAAGACTTAAAGGAGAATAATCTATGTTATATAATTTTAAAGTACATAAAGAAGACAATGGATATTGGGCTGAATGTATTGAACTTAAGGGATGTGTCACTCAGGCAGATACTTATGAAAAATTATTAAAAAATATGGAAATAGCATTAAACCTGTATTTAGATGAACCTGAAAACTCTAATATACTCTTTCCTTTTCCCAGGAAAAATATTTCCGGCAAAAATATTGTAAAAGTTCCTGTTAATCACAAAATCGCTTTTGCGTTAAAAATGAAAAAATATCGATCAAGTCTTGGCCTGTCCCAAAGGGAAGTTGCAAATTTGCTTGGAATGAAAAATATTTATAGCTATCAAAGACTTGAATCTACAAAGAAGGCTAATCCTAGTTTATCTACAATAGCTAGAATTAAAACAGTTTTCCCGGATTTTAATATTGATGATATTTTTAAAAATGAGAAAAACATAGCACGTCCCCTGCCAAAATAAAACAGAATATTTCAATAAATCAAACCAGCTTAAAGAGTATCTTAATTTAAAAAAACAGGTTAAAATACTCTTATAAAAATTAAACGTAATATTGATTTCAATTAGACCGATAAATAATCATAACACTGAAGCAGTATAAAAAAGGCAAAAAAATTTCTTCACTGGAAAATAAATTATTAATAACTATAAATTCTTCGCTCTAAAAAAATCAGAAACACATGAAGAGTTTAATCATCATATAATTAAAAAAGGAGGTCACCAGGATAATGAATGAAAATGAAAAACTGAAAGAGATTATTCGCCTCAGTTCAGAAATAAGCACATTTCAGGACCTTGATGTGCTCCTTGAAAAAGTATTGTATGAAACACGAAAGATTGCAGATGCTGATGCAGGAACCATATATATTAAAAAAGAAAACAACCTGGTATTCACCCATGCTCAAAACAAAACCCTTTCAAAAAGACTTCCTGAAGGGAAAAAACTTATATATTCAACATTTGAACTTCCCATATCGGAAGATTCAATTGCAGGGTATGTGGCCTTTACTGGCGAACCCCTTGTAGTGCAGGATGTGTATCAAATAACAAACAAGCCTTATGGATTTAATAAATCTTTTGATGAAAAAGCCAATTACCGCACCCGCGCTGTGATGACAGTTCCGCTTAAAAACGAAAGGGATGATATCCTTGGGGTGTTGCAGATTTTAAATCCCGTAGACAATGCAGGCAAAGACAGAGAGTTTACAGATGCAGACAGGCTATATATTGATTATTTTGCCGGTATTGCAAGCATGATTCTGCAAAAAGCGCAAATGACAAGAGCTCTAATATTAAGGATGATGCAGATGGCTGAATTACGGGATCCAAAAGAAACAGGGGCTCATGTAAACAGGGTAGCCTCATATGCTGTAGAAATTTATGAAAGATGGGCACAGAAACGGGGAATATTAAAAACCCAGATACAGGCTAATAAAGACGTTCTTCGTATGGCTGCAATGCTTCACGATATAGGAAAAGTTGCGATCTCTGATCTGATATTAAAAAAACCAGCGAAGTTTTCAGATGAAGAATATGAAATAATGAAATCCCATACATACCAGGGAGCAAAAATATTTTATCATGCACAATCTAAAATTGATGAAATAGCCAGAGATGTGGCACTCACACATCATGAAAACTGGGACGGCACAGGCTATCCCGGACGCGTAGATATTTTAACTGGCGAAGCTCTGGAGAAAGATGAAAATGGGAAACCCCGCGCACTTGCAGGTAAAGAGATCCCCCTTTACGGCCGGATAGTGGCACTTGCAGATGTTTATGACGCCCTTTCATCACAAAGGGTTTATAAAGAATCGTGGCAGGAAGAGGATGTGCTCAATGAAATTAAAGCTCTTTCAGGAATAAAATTTGACCCTGAAATAGTAGATATATTCTTTGAAATAATAGACTTAGATTCAAGTAATAAGTGCAACACCTTTATTTAAAAACCGTTCCGTTGGCG